>CAZLIE010000085.1:0-18470 GCA_964559345.1 uncultured Terriglobales bacterium | reverse complement strand
GAAGCCAAGCTGTTGTTTGATTTGGAGCGTCCTGGCGACTTCATGGCTGTGATGGAAGCCGACGGCTATAATGTTCAAGCTGATCGGGCTTTCATAAGCCGCGCTGAGGAGCTCTGCGGACGGGGCAGCGTGCGGGTTGTGGACTAGCTTCTCCTGCTACAGATAGAACCCGCCCAATCGTGCTCGCAATGACCCAATAACTGCCATTCATGGACGCAGCCACTAAAGCCAGAAAAGAACTCGAAAATATCGAGACGCAGATCGAGCGTCTGGAGTCCATCGCCGGGGCGGACCTTGAGACCAAGCAACAACTCTATGATCTTCATCGGCAAGTGGAGGGCCTCCGCAATCAGATCGACGTTGCTACTGCGGCCTGGCAGAAGACGGAGCTTGCGCGTCATCCGCAGCGTCCGTACTTCCTCGATTATGTAGATCGGCTGTTCACGCAATGGAGCGAGCTGCACGGCGACCGCCGTTACGCCGACGATCCTGCTTTGCTCTGCGGAATGGCGCGTTTCCATGACCAGGAAGTCCTGGTGCTCGGTACACAGAAGGGACGCGACGCGAAACAGCGGGTCCACCGGAACTTTGGCATGGCCAATCCCGAGGGCTATCGCAAGGCGATGCGCTGCATGAAACTCGCCGAGAAGTTCAAGCGGCCGATTATTACCTTCATCGACATTCCCGGAGCGTATCCGGGGCTCGGGGCAGAAGAGCGCGGTCAAGGCGAGGCCATCGCCGTGAATCTTCGCGAGATGTCCCGGCTGCGCGTGCCGACAATTGCTGTGATCACCGGGGAAGGCGGCAGCGGAGGCGCGCTGGCCATCGCCGTCGCCGATCGCGTGCTGATGCTCGAGAATTCCATTTACTCGGTCATCTCGCCTGAAGGCTGTGCGTCGATTATGTGGCGTGACTCCACCAAGAAGGAGATCGCGGCGCAGGCAATGAAAATCACAGCTCAAGACCTGAAAACGCTCAACTGCATCGACGGCATCGTCCCCGAACCTGCCAGCGGGGCGCACAATGACTACGATGCCGCCGCAGCGCTGGTGGACGAAGCTTTACGATTCCACCTTGCCGACCTCAAGGCCTTCAGTTCGGAGCGATTGCTTGAGGCTCGGTATCAAAAATTCCGCACCATCGCCCAGTTCTACAAAGAGAGCTGATGGTCAAATCGCAATCGGGCAATTCCACAAAAGAGAATTCGAACACGATTGTCGCCCACGCCTCCTGCCGCGTTGATCTCGCCGGAAGTACTCTCGACCTCTGGCCCCTGTATCTTTTCCATCCCGGAGCCGTGACCGTGAACTTCGCCGTCAACATTCTCGCGCGCTGCCAGATCACTCCGGGCGAGGGTCCCGAGATCCATTTCAAGTCGATTGACACGGGCCGTGAGGATCGTTTCCGGAACTTCGACGAGTTCTGCCAAGCAAAGACGACGCAACATCATCTTGCCGAGCATCTGGTCCGCTTCTTCCTTCCAGCCGGAACGCCGCAGGATCGCGGTTTCACTTTTGAGACTAACTCCGAGTCGCCGGCCGGGGCAGGAATTTCGGGATCTTCAGCGCTAATGGTGGCGAGCGTCGCCGCACTGGCGCGCTATACCGGACGCAAACTCGACCGCGAGCAGATCCGCGAGATTGCCCAGAACGTCGAGGCGCAGCTCATCAAGGTCCCCACTGGCTGCCAGGATTACTATCCCGCCCTCTATGGCGGAGTGAACGCGATTCATCTGGATGTGGACGGAATCCATCGCGAGGCGATTGCCGTCGCTCCCGGAGATATTGAGTCCCGCTTCGTCCTGGTTTATACCGGCGCGCCGCGCCAATCGGGCATTAATAACTGGGAAGTCTTCAAGGCCCACATCAATTGGGACAAGCGCGTGTTCAGCAACTTCGAACAGATCGGGGCCATTGCCCGCGAAATGCATTCAGCGCTGAGCAACGCTGATTGGGACGAAGTCGCACGCCTACTCGGAGAAGAGTGGAAGTTGCGCAAGACGAATGCACCTGGCATTACGACGCCACTGATTGACAAGCTCATCTCCGCGGCTCGTCGCAAAGGGGCGCTGGCTGCGAAAGTCTGCGGTGCTGGCGGTGGGGGATGCTTCATCCTCTTCGTGGAAGAGGGAAGCCAAGATGGCGTTTCTGAGGCGATCCGGAAGAACGGCGGACGCGTGCTGCCATTTCGCGTGAATCCTGACGGAGTCACGGTCATAGGAAAGACGGCCTTAAAGTTCTAATGGTCTCGGCCTATATCGCAACATCTCGGCGCTGTGGGATAATTCAACCGCTGTGTGGGACACCTTTACTCATTTTTTTGCGCATCTTCTGACCTTCGGATGGTTCACCGGAGCCATTCTTCTAGTCGTAACAATACCGGCGTGTATGTACAAAATCTTCTCCGCGCTTTGGGAAGAAGATGGTCCCGAAGATGACACTCCCACTTACGACAGGCCCGCCAAAGCCGGATTGCAACTCTGATCTTTTCAAGACCCTGTTAGAATCCACTTTCCCATGATGGGATAGGGGAATGTAATTGGACATCGAGCAAATCATTGCAGCTTTGAAGAGCGAGCGAGGTCGCATTGAAGAGGCACTTGCTGCTCTGCGGGGTAGTTCTAGTCGGCAGGGCGCCGCAGCATCGTCGTCGTCGAGGGCTGGCCGGGGAGGACGCCGCGGTCCGCGCCACATGAGCGCGGAGGCTCGCCGCCGCATCTCTGAGGCGCAAAAGCGCCGCTGGGCCGAACAGCGGAAGAAAAAAGCCGCGTAAGCAAATCAGCACGCCCGCGTCAGCATCTACTTGAATGTGCCTACTTGCGCCAGCAGCAGGAGAGGACTAGCATTGCGCTCGTTGATACAACGAAGGCTCGGCCAGATCGTTCTGTTCTCGTTCTCCCTCACGCTGGTTCTGTTGCCCTACACAGAGCACGCTTGTAACTGGGACAATTTTCCCAATGCGAGCAACGATCTCGAGCTTCAGGTTATCTCCTGCCTTAGCGTAATTGGCTTGTTTCTTGTTCTGGCTCAACGGTTTCGATTTGCGCCAGAGGCCTTTCGTGCAGCTTTCATCTTTGCATCTGTAACGCTCAGCGTCGGCGGCAGCACCGAGCTGCGGGCGCTCCCTCGTCCACTTAACGCGGCAATTCCGTTGCGCATTTGATCTTTCACGCTACTCCTGCGTTAACGCAAGTTCACGAGAACCGTTTAACGAAGTCGCCACTGCGAGGAGTGTATGAAGGTCCATTTAATTAATCCAAGCTATTTGTCTTTTGGCGTGGCAGTTATTACGCCGCGCTGGCTCTATGTCCTCGCCGCTGCTACTCCTGAATCCTTCGGCGATCCCGTCATCATTGATGAAACATTAGAGCAGGTCGATATATCGACGATTGCCGCAGGTGACGTCGTCGGAATCGGCGTACATACCAGTAACGCCTGGCGCGGCTACCAGATTGGTCGCCTCGCGCGCAGCCGGGGCGCTTTCGTAGCCTACGGCGGAATCCACGCGACTTTGTATCCGGACGAGGCACACAAGCTCGGTGGTGCGCATTGTGTCGTCAAAGGTGACGGCGATCGCGTTTGGGCTGATGTGCTTGAAGACTGCCGCAACGGTTCCCCGAAGCCTATTTATGAAGCTGGAAGGATTGAAGCGTCGGATTTCCAGCTTGCGCGCTGGGACCTGATGCCGCCCGATCGTTACATGTGGGCCTCCGTGCAGACCGTTAGGGGATGTCCGAAGCATTGCTCGTTCTGTTCGGTTTGGAGGACTGACGGCCAGCGTCCGCGTCTGAGGTCGTCAGACGCTGTGATTCAAGAGATAGTTGAGTTGCGTCGCAGGGGCTTTCGTTTCATCTGCCTGGCTGACGACAACTTTTATCCCGTGTCGCTAGCCGACGTAGAAATGGCGAAGCGACAAGGAAACGCACACCGCGTCGAGGAACTCACGGCCATGAGGGCCGAGCGCTTTGAATTGATGGACCGATTGGCAGAGCTCCCGCACGACATGGTCTTCTACACGCAAATCACCATGGAAGCTGCAGAGGATTCAACGTTTCTTGATGCCATGCGCAAAGCGAACATTAAGGGAGCGCTTGTAGGAGTGGAATCAGTCACGCCGGAAGGATTAAAGGACGTCTATAAGAACTTCAATTGCGCCGGAGATGACCTGGTGCAGCGTCTGCGGTTGTTCCGCCAACATGGCGTCCACATTCTCGGGTCATTCATTTTCGGATTGCCAAGCGATCGGCCCACCACCTTTGACGCTACGCTGCAGGTGGCGAAGCGCGCAGACATCACCTTTGCACAATTTGTAATGCTCACGCCTTTCCCGGGAACGGTGGACTTCGCCCGCTGGGAAAAATCGATGGAAAATGACATGGCAGGAGTTGACGGCATTCCTATCACGCGTCATTGGCTGATCCCGCCTGACCGGCGTCCGAAGATTTTTTCCGTTCACCCGACCATGTCACAAGATGAGATCCGCCAACGCACGCAAGGAGTGTGGGACGATTTTTATACCCTGAAACAGATATGGAAGCGCTCAACTTGCGTGCCATCACTTCGCGGGCGTCTCGCGTTTCTTTTTATTTCGAAGCTGTATCGTCAGATGTATGCGAATACCGGCATGGCGACTGATAGCGCAAGAGTGGCCCGATCCAATCGGTGGGCGCGATGGCTCGCGAAGCCTTGTCGGCTGCTGTTCGTCGCACGTCCGATGCCGAACCTGACTCTGCCAACCATAAAGCCTCAAAAGATCTCCCCAGAGCTCGTTACATTAGGCTCGAATTGAGGCATTGAAATGTTTGCGGCACGCCTTAAAAATGCTGCCGCAACTCGGCGAAGCTCGACAGTCGCAGCAAACGCTGACTCTCCTTCGGAGGTGACGTGATCTCTTCGTGCTCCAGCACCCAGGTCATATCATGCGGGACGAACACCGCATTGAGCCCCGCTTCCAGCGCAGGATTTACATCGGAGCGCGGACTATTGCCAATCATCCAGGTGACCTCGTAGTCCAGTCCGTACTTCTCGGCAACGGCGTGATAGGCGTCGGCGTTCTTCTCCGCGACTATTTCTACAGCAGAGAAATAATCCTTCAGTCCCGACCGTTCCACCTTCGAAATCTGTTCAGCGGGGGCGCCCTTCGTCATGACAATCATGTGGTGATGGCGTGAGGCGAGGTGCTCAAGAGTCTCGGGAACGCCCTGGATGATTTCCACCGGATGTTCGGCGATGCGAAACGCAAACTGATGAATGCGTTCGCGTAATTCCGGCGTCAGCGGTTCGACGCTAAGCGATTCGAAACAACTCGAGAGCGCATTGGCGAAGCCGGTAAGCCCGTATCCGTGCTTGACGATGCTTTCACGCTCCACCTCATTCAGTCGCTCACGAACTTCTTGCGGGGTGTAGCGGTGGTGGTTGAGGAAGGAGATGAAGTCCGCAATCGATCGCTCGAAATAGACGTTGTTCTCCCACAGAGTGTCATCGGCATCGATAAGAAGCGTCTGAGGCAGCGAGCCGTTGGTAGGAACAGACATGCGGAAACATCAGAATACAACGATGAAGGCATCTCCTTCGTAGTTTGAAAGACCACACCGGCCCCGCTCAGACGCCAAATCCGCTTCTCGCATCCAAGTTACTGGATAACCAGCCGAATGCGTCCTCACGCGACCGCGCTTGCTATGTTTGTGGTGCGTTCTTATAATCACGATTTCTCTGTGCACCGCGGATTCCTCTCGGACTTGTTCGCGGCAGTTTGGCGGCTGTTCCCGGCTGTGGTGCTGCTTGCAGAGTTGAAGTCTGTTTGGGACGAAAGGCAATTCCGGCCGGCATCTTCTCTGCCGGAATTGAAAACTAAGGAGCCTCGAATGAGGAAGTTGCTTTTGATTCATCTGCTAGTCTTTGTCATTTTCGGCGTCGCCCAGGCTCAGTCTTCCCAGTCGTCCGGTCAGGCGGCACAGCCGGGACAATCCGCTGCCGGTCAGTCGGGCGATCAGTCCGGCGCGCAGCCACAACAGAAAACGATTAAGGATCCGGCTGAATACAACGCCTACATGTCGGCGAGCAGCCAAACCGATCCGAATGCCAAGGCACAAGCCTTGGAGGCGTTTCTCCAGCAATACCCGAACAGCGTAGTGAAGGAAGAGACGCTCGAGCAGTTGATGGGCGCCTATCAGGCCGCCGGCAATCAGGCGAAGATGACCGACGCTGCCAACCGCCTCTTGCAGGTCGATCCCAACAATATCCGCGCACTTGCGCTGCTGGTGTACAGCAAGCGTATCCAGGCCGCGAGCACCAATAACGCTCAACAGGCCGAGCAGATTCTCGCCGAGGGAGCCCAACTCGCTCAACGTGGATTGCAATCGGCGCAGAACATGCCAAAGACCCCTGGCATGGCAGATGCCGATTATCAGAAGCTTAAGAGCGGTGTGACCACCATCTTCAATGGCGCCCTTGGTATGGAAGGTCTGCAGCGCAAGGACTATGTCAACGCGCAGAAGTATCTTTTAGCCGCGGTGCAGGATCCAGCCGACGCCAATAACCTTCAAGATGTCTATCCGCTGGCCACGGCTTATCTGCAAGCGCCGGACGGCCGCGGTCGCGACTACTTGAATGGGCTTTGGTATGCAGCTCGCGCTGTAGATCTGGCCGCTCAGAATCCTCAAGCGCAACAGCAGATCAACCAATTCGCGCTCTACTATTATAAGAAATACCACGGTGGAGAAGACGGATGGCAGCAGGTTCTTCAGCAGGCCCAGAGCTCGCCGAATCCGCCCCAGGGCTTCACCATCGCGCAGGCGCCCCCGCCGCCCACACCGTGTGAATTCGCCGACCAGATCATGCAGAAGTACAACAACGATGTCTCGCAGATGGCCTACGGCGATTGGCTGTTCATTCTAGGATCTGGAAATCAACGCGACGCTGATGCAGTATGGAACTTCTTGAATGGCAAACTGATCCCGGTCACCAGCAAAGAGCATCCGGGCAAAGTGATCAGCTCGACTGGCGACGAGGTCGTGCTCGCAACCACCGACGATGATATTCACGAAAACAAAGCTGACGTGACGGTTCGGATGACGACGCCGCTGCGGCAGGCACCAGCAGCCGGATCGATGCTGAGCCAGAGATTGGTAGGCAAGGCGACCAGCTACACGCCAATCCACAATCAGCAGACAGGAACGCCGCAGGGCGCTGGCGCCGACGCGGACACAACTGGCGAACAGGCCTCTACCGCCGAACAAACCGGTACCGCGGGCCAGCAGCCAACTACGACTGATCAATCCACTGGGGCTGGCCAACAGCAGCAACCTGGCGTTGGCGCACAACAACCGGCTCCGGCAGGTCAGCAACAGCCCGGTGCGGCTGGTCAACAGCAACAACCGGGAGCTATGGGCGCGCAGCAGCAGCCGGCCGGGCAGCAGGCGCCAGGCGGACGCTGCAACTCCGCCGACGGTGTGATGCTGGTGCTTACTGAAGGCAAGCTGGAAAGCGCTGCTCCGGCGAAGAAGGCACCGGCGCGCAGGACCACAACCCGCCGCAGAACCGCAGCCCACTAGATCAACTGGTTGAAGCAAGGGCAGCCACAAGGCTGCCCTGTTTTGTTTGCGGACGTCGCCCCCGCCTTTTGACAGAGATGTTTGCGGCTATGACACAATGCCTTCCATAGTAGTGAACGCCAAGTTCGTTGGGCGTAAGTGAGAGCACATATCCGGGTGGGTCTTAAAAATTTAGCTTTGCTGCTTGCTTTTCTGCTGATTCCAGGCGTAGTTGCGCAAGCGCAGCGATTGGCGCAGAACGATACAGTGCGCATTGCGGAGTTCTATCGGCTGGCTTCGCAGATTCAGGATCGGATATGGCCGGGGTGGAGCTCGACTCCTACGCCGCTACTTCTAATCACCGCAGACACCGAATTTTTGACCCACCATCCTGCGCCTCCGAAGGGCTTCACCAAGGTTGGCGATGATCTCTTCGCGCGTCCAAGGCAGTTCCCAACCCATCTGCTGGCGACCTTTCCCGCATTTGGGCCTCCTGCAATCATCGTGATTGGCGAGGCCGAGAATACTGATGCAAAGACGAGCACTCCGTGGGTGATCACACTCATGCATGAACATTTCCACCAATTGCAAGACAGCCAGCCGGGATATTACGACGCCATCAACAGTCTTGGACTGAGTGGTGGCGATCAAAGCGGCATGTGGATGCTGAATTATCCATTTCCGTACGACAAGCCCGAGGTCGCAAAGGGCTTTTCTCGCCTGCGAACCTTGTTGCTCGACGCACTTGCGGAATCAGACGACAAGAGATTCAAGAAACTGGCGAAGAACTATGTCGCCCAAAGAAACAAGTGGTGTGGCCAGCTTTCAACCAACGATCACAAGTATTTCAGTTTCCAATTGTGGCAAGAGGGAATTGCCCGGTATACGCAAGTGAAAGCCGCCGAGGCTGCAGCGAATTATCAGCCGAGCACTGAATACAGGGCTCTGCTGGACTACGAATCATTTGCGGCGAACGCAGCGAGAGCTCGAATTGAAACTCTGGACGAGCTTAAACGCGTCGATCTGGCGAAGTGGAAACGGACGGGAATTTATTCTTTCGGCGGGGCCGAAGGAATGCTGCTGGATCGCATGAATCTGGGATGGAAGGACGAGTACTTCAAACATCCGCTCTCCACAGATGGTTTGTTTCAAGTGAGATAACGAATTAAGGACTTGCGCTTCAACGCGTTAAGGCTACTGTTTTGAGTGGAAGAGGGCGTTCTTTATGTCGGGCCAGAACTCCTTGGCGAAGAAGGTCAATCCATCTATACCAACGTTCGTGCCGAACTTGCTCATGGTCTTGCCGACTGTTCGCTCCCGCGCTGGATAATAAAGATTGGAAAGGCCTGCTGCTACTCCGGCACCGATGACCTCGCTGTAATTGAAAGATTCCGTGCCCTTATCGGTTCGTGTTATTACCGCGCGGCTGATCGCGTACCCTGTGCGTCTCACAAATCCATGTTTGCCTAACGTGTAGTAGCGCGGATCTTCACGCGTTATTGCCGGAACTACGAATTCCACCATGTAATTCTCGATGGTTTGATCCGCCGCTGCGTGCCATAGATAGCGACCGTAGCCGACGCCGCCATGCCCAAACTCCGTTGTTGAATCGGTCTGTTCTCCGATCAGCGCAAGAACTGCCGGCAGAAAAGCCGACGAGTAGTCGAAGCTATCCTGAGTCGCCTCAACGAACTTCTGCTTTGTGGTTAACGGAGGCAACGTTACGTCCGCGCTCACCGAACGAAAATTCGGAATAATACCCAAGATGCGCTTGGTTTGAACGCCGCGTCCGGCATCGTCGGGAAGTGGAGTAGAGGAAGGCGTCGAACTGACGCGATTGCTCTGTGCATCAGCTGAAGAGGACAACATCGACCAAGAGCCGTCGTGAAGCGTTGCACTCTGCACCGAGGCACTCGGAGCATCAGGCAATTGCTGCCCATACACACACGCTGAAAAAGCGACAGCAGCGATCAACAACGTAAGGCGAAACATAAACAACCGCATCCGTTACCTCACTTTGGGTTCTAACCGAGGCTCTCCCTCGGCGCGCTCACCGATTCGATGCTGTGCATTAGACGGATTCCTCAGAAAATTGAAGGGTTATGGTCCGGAAGGCCGGCGGAGAAGTTGAGGCAATGGAATTTTCGTGACGCTGACCGCCGACCGGGGTCGGACGGAACCACGTCAGAGGCACAAGCGGAATCGCTATCCTTCTCCGATTTCGTGGGCTGACGACGATTCCGCTGCAGCTTGCCCGATGGTCTTCACCTTCACGGTCTTTGCTGGGATGCCGGCTACCACGTTGTAGGGCGGAACATCTTTGGACGCGACTCCCATCGATCCAACCAGCCCGTGCTCGCCGACTGTTACTCCGCTCAGCACGGTCGCGTGATACGTAATGCGGGCACGCGGACCAATCTCTGTCTTGTGATTAGTGACGATCATCGGGTCGTTCAGATCGTGCGAATGCGAATAGATGTTGGCGTAATCAGAGACCGAGGTGCCCTCGTGGATGGTGAGTTCGCCGCGATCATCCAGCAGGACGTACTTATGTATGACGCAGTTGTCTTCGATGGTCAGGTTATAGCCGAAGGACACTTCTATTCCGTGGAACAGTTTTACGTTCTTGCCGATGCTCCTGAGCACGTGCCGCGCAATCATGTGGCGCACGCGATACCCAAGCCAGTGATTCAGCCCAAGGGGTGAGCGGTCGAACATCATCCAGAACCAGATCAGCGGCTTGCGAGGCTCATATTTTGTGGCATCGATGTCCCCGTAGTATTCCGGTTCAAGAGTGATGTTGCGCGGATCGAATGAGTGCGTCAGCGCTCGCGCGGACAGTTGCGACGTGACGGAAGCATTGTCAAACGGCTCGTTCTCTTCGGCAGGCAAATATGGACGGCCCAGGTAAAGCTGATGCAAGGCGTCACGGACAACAATGCTGCGGTACGCCGGGTCCTGATTGGAGAACTCGCGGTCAAGATGATCGATCCACGAGAGGAAACTCTGCTCGGCGTCGGGATGGAGTGTCCGATATTCGTATCTGGGCATGGGAGTGAATAGAGATTCTGGTCCGCTCGGTGTTCAGTTGGTGTTAACGAATCTCAATCACGTTCTCCGTCTTGGCATTGTGTTCGGCAGCAGCCTGCGCTACTTTGCGTCCAAAATCGAAAAACGCCTTGGCATGAGGCGACTCTTCACCGCCCAACACGGTCGGCAAGCCACTATCGCCGCCTTTGCGGATGTCGGGATCGAGTTCTACCGCTCCGAAATATGACACGCCGAATTGCCTCGCGGTCCGCTCCACTCCGCCTTTGGAGAAAATATCGATTTCGTGCTGGCAATGAGGACATTTAAAGTGACTCATATTTTCGATCACGCCAAATACCTCGACCTTCACACCGCGGAACATTTCAATCGCCTTACGTGCATCCTGCAGCGAGACATCCGACGGCGTCGAGACGACCACAGCGCCAGTCAGCGGCACGGTCTGAAACAGCGAGATCACCACGTCTCCAGTGCCAGGCGGAAGATCGACAATGAGAAAGTCGAGCTGTCCCCACTCCACCTGCTGGAGAAATTGCTTGATGATGGAGTGCAGCATTGGCCCGCGCCACACCAGGGGACGATCTCCGGGGCTGATGAATCCCACTGAGATGACTTTGATTCCATGGTTCATCAGTGGGGCGATTCGATTTTCACCGAGCACGTCCGGCTGCCGGTTGAGTCCCATCATCAGCGGAACATTGGGGCCGTAGATGTCGGCATCGAGCAGACCTACTTTGTACCCGAGCTTGCCCAGCGCAACGGCAAGGTTCACCGCGACCGTGGTTTTACCAACTCCGCCCTTGCCTGATCCGACGGCGATTACGTTTTGGACGCCTGGCAGAGGCATCGGCCCCTGCTGTGGCGGTCCACCATGCATGTGTCCCACTATGAACTCCTGAGGAAGTAGAAGGTGCGCTTCCGTGCGTCTGATCGAAGGCGATGGCGTACAGCCATTCTCTGCAACCGCAACCTTTTTTGATTATAGTCAGCGACGCGCCGCGTCATGCAAACTGGGCCGATT
Organism: uncultured Terriglobales bacterium; assembly: GCA_964559345.1. Lineage (GTDB taxonomy): Bacteria > Acidobacteriota > Terriglobia > Terriglobales > Acidobacteriaceae > Gp1-AA112. Next base: position 6,870 of record CAZLIE010000085.1, on the reverse strand, counting down.
TGCGATTACGTAAGCTGGCCCGGAATTCGGGCCGTCAGTTCCACATGGTCTGAAGTTTTCTAAGCGCCTTGTAGGCTAGCAGGTACTGACGGTTCAATTGCAGCGCGCGAAAATAATGTTCGCGGGCCTTACCCCATTCGCGCCTGTGTTCGTACACCCGTCCGAGATTAAAATGGGGATAGCAGCAGGATTGGTATCGCGGAGCCGCAATCGCCCGTTTGAACCAGGGCACGGCAGAATCCCAGTCGCCCTGTTCGATCAGATAGGCGCCGATATCGTTGTAGGGATTTCCGAAGTCTGGGTCGACCTTGATTGCCTTCCGGCATTCCGCGATCGCCTGCTTAAAATTGCCCTGGAACGAATACGCCCACCCGCGGAAGGTGTATGCCTCGGCTGTGGGAAACGCCTCGATGGAGTGGGTGTAGAGTTCGATCGCCTCTTCGAACTCGCCTTTGACTTGGTGTTCGTAAGCACGTCGGAAGTATTCTTCGGCTCTCTGTTTGAGTTCGCTCTCTGCCATATAAGACCGCTCCTTAGTCCAACTAGCGGAGCGGAGCTGCATACCTTATTATCCAATTAACATATGCCGTTTGTCTTCCGACTACCTGGACGAGGCGCTTGCAGGCGTTTGACCGGCTACCTCCTCGCGCTACTGGTCTCAATTTCCGCAATTTCAGCCGTTGCCCAAAGGGCGGGAGAAGCTGAGCTTGCCTCCAGATCGCAGCCCGCTGGGTCAGTTGACATTGGCATTCAAGTAAAGCCGGCCTCTCCACCGTCCGATAAAAAGATGACACCGGCGGAAGCCCAGCAACTGTTCGCGTCCATCGACAACATTCTGGCCTGGTTGAGCACCGACACCGGTTTCGTGATCAAGAGCAAAGTGAAGCGCGAACTTGCGAGCCGCGATCAGGTGGCCAAGTACGTGGATAGCAAAATGTCGGACGATGAGGATGCGAAGCGCCTGCAACGCTCGGAGATCGTCCTCAAGAAGTTTGGACTGCTGCCGCGCGAGTTCGACCTGCATAGCTTTCTTGTCCAACTCCTGCGCGAGCAGGTGGCCGGCTACTACGACGTGAAGACTAAGACCGTCTATCTGCTGGATTGGCTCAGTGCAGACTCCCAGAAGCCGGTTTTGGCGCACGAGCTCACCCACGCGCTGCAAGACCAGAACTTCGATCTAAAAACCTGGGAACAACCGAAAGCCGCAAAATCCAACAGCAACGACTTCAGCTATGACGAGGACGAGGCTGCCACCGCGCGCAGCGCTGTCGCCGAGGGACAGGGAATGGTCACGCTCGTGGATTACATGATGCGCGAGTCCGGACACACAATCGCCGATACGCCGCAAGTCGTCGCCGGAATGTGCGCAGCCATGAGCAAGAACAGCGAGTTTCCTCAGCTTGAACGATCTCCGCTTATGATCCGCGAGTCGCTGGTGTTTCCGTACTGTGGCGGACTCACGTTCGAAGGGGGCTTGCTGCAAAAGGGCGGGAAAGAGATGGCGTTTTCCGGACCGTTCCGCAGGCCTCCGCAAGATACCCACGAGGTGCTGAACCTTGCGGCATATCTCCAGTCTGAACCGACACAATGGATTGTCATGCCGGATCTGACGAAGGAATTGGGTCCAGGATACGAGAAGTATGATGAAGGGTCGGTCGGCCAGCTCGATACCCGCATCATGCTTGAGCAATACGGCGACGCCGATGAAGCCGACGACATGGCAGACGCCTGGCGCGGCGGTGCCTACTACGCGGCCGGAAACAAGGATCCGAAGATTACCGGGACCAAGAAAATAGGTCTCATCTACCTATCTCGCTGGGATTCAGACGAATCCGCCGACGACTTTTCGGAACTGTATGGAGAATACCTGCCGAAACGCTACTCCAGTGTGAAGTCCTTGAACGGTCCGGCTCATTGTCAGGGTGACGGATGTGATTCAACGTCGTCGTATGACACAGAAGAAGGTCGTGTGACCATTCACCGTCTTCTAGGCGCTCGAGTATTGATCGTCGAGGGTCTGGCACCGGAGATCGCTGCCAAGATCGAGCAGAAGGTCTTGACTGCTAATCCGGACAAAACGATTACCGTCCAACGACATTCGTTGACGTCTCCGCTCAGGACTTCGGCTGTAATTCAGCAGGTTGTGGGAAGCATGGTCGCCCGCAATGCGGCTGAGTGGATGAGGTCCCGCCTGTGACCAAGCCGGACAGCCAGCCCTTTGTATAATTTTCTTTGACCGAATTCTTTCCGAACCGGAGTCCTGTAATTGCAAAAAGCTGAAATTGGAATCATCGGCGGGAGTGGCCTGTACTCCATGCCCGGCTTGTCCGATGTGCGCGAAGAGAAGCTGGAAACGCCGTTCGGTTCCCCCTCTGACCCTTTCGTCCTCGGCACTCTCGAGGGACGCCGAGTCACATTCCTCTCGCGCCACGGCCGCGGCCATCGCATTCTTCCGACTGAACTGAATTTCCGCGCCAACATTTACGGAATGAAGCAGCTTGGCGTCGAACGGATTATCTCGGTCTCGGCGGTAGGATCCCTGAAGGAAGAGCACAAGCCGATGGACTTCGTGGTCCCCAATCAGTTCGTGGATCGTACGACTCAACGAACTTCGACATTCTTTGGCGAGGGGATCGTGGCGCACGTGGCGCTTGCGGATCCGGTGTGTGCTGAAGTTGCGAAAGTGGCCGTGCAGTCTTGCAAGAAGGCGGGCGTCACTGGAAAAAGCGGCGGAACATACCTTTGCATGGAGGGACCACAGTTCTCGACCCGGGCCGAATCAAATCTCTACCGGAGCTGGGGCATGGACATTATCGGCATGACCAACCTGCAGGAAGCCAAGCTCGCGCGCGAGGCCGAGATTTGCTACGCCACGCTGGCGATGGTCACCGATTATGACTGCTGGCATCCTGAGCACGACGCGGTCACGGTTGAGCAGGTAATTTCTTATCTCAACAAAAACGCGGAGAACGCGAGCAAGGTCGTCCGCCAGTCCGATGCCGATATGCCGAAAACGCGCTCGTGCAAATGCGGGTCGGCCCTGGAATTCGCAATCCTTACGGATCGGACGAAGATCCCGCCCGCCACGCGTAAAAAACTTCATTTGATCCTCGACAAATATTTGAAAGTTAAGGAGGCAGGAGCTTAGTGTCGATCGTCGTCGTCGGTTCGGTTGCTTACGACGCCATCAAGAGTCCGTCTGGATCCGTTCCCCGCACCCTCGGAGGAGCGGCCACGTACTTCTCGTTGGCTGCAAGCTACTTCACGCAGGTTCGCATCGTCGCTGTGGTTGGCGAAGATTTTTCAAAAAGCGATGAAGATGTTTTTCGCGCTCACGGAATCGACACTCGCGGAATATCGCACGCTAAAGGGAAGAGCTTCTTCTGGGCGGGCGAGTATAGCGACAACCTGAACGAGGCGAAGACGCTGGATACTCAGCTCAATGTCTTTCAGTCATTCGATCCGCAGGTCCCTCCCGAGTACATGGACTCGCAATATTTGTTCCTGGCCAACATCGATCCCGTCCTGCAGGGCAATGTTCGCCGGCAGATGAATGGGAACACCAGGTTGGTGGGTGGCGACACCATGAATTATTGGATCACCGATCCTCAGCACCGCAAGAATTTGCTGGCGACGTTAAAAGGTGTCGATGTTCTGCTCATCAACGACACGGAAGCGAAGATGCTGGCGGAAGAAACCAGTGTGCCCCGCGCGGCACACAAGGTGCTTGCGATCGGCCCGAAGGCGCTGGTCATCAAACATGGAGAGTACGGCGCGACGGTCTTCTTCCGTGAAGGGGAATTCGGAGGCGGACGTCATCCATTTCGCGCTCCCGCCCTGCCGCTCGAGGAAGTCCGCGATCCCACCGGCGCCGGCGACTCATTTGCGGGTGGATTTATGGGCTACATTGCTTCGCAGAAGAAACTTGATCGCGAGGTCTTTAAGCGGGCTATGTTCTATGGTGGCGTGATGGGCTCATTCGCCGTCGAGCGCTTTGGAACCGAGCGGTTGCAGTCGCTCACTCGCGAGGAGATCGATGCGCGCTATCAGGTCTTCCGTGAGCTTACGCACATTGGGTAGCGCGCCCGCGCCGACCGCACATGCACGCGCGGTCGATGGACACCCGGCAACTACACGAGAACTGGCCACGGTGGCTGCGTTTCTTGCCGTAATCGGTTCCGTTGCTCTCGCCATCTTTTATTCGCGGGGAGAGATCCTTCTCTCCGGCGACGCGGTCGCGCACATCAATATCGCTCGCCGGGTATTCGACTCGCGCACGCCCGGCCCGCTTCAGCTTGGGTCAGTCTGGTTGCCACTTCCGCATCTCCTCACGCTGCCTTTCGTCGTAAGCGACCGGATGTGGAGTTCCGGAATTGGCGGGTCGATCGTTTCGGTACTTTCATTCGCAATCGCCGGATGCGGACTGTTTCGGCTGGTCAAAGGCTGGTCGCGCATCGCCGCTTGGCTGGCCGTAATCATCTTCGCTGCCAATCCCAATCTGCTGTTCGTTCAATCCACGGCGCTCAATGAGCCACTCTATCTCGCAGCTTTCGTTTGGGCGGTGGTCTTTTTCAGAGAAGCACATCGCGAATTACAGGCTGCGCAGTTGTTCGCGGCAGGGAAGTCGGTGAGCTATGGTGCGATTGCTCTTTTTGCGGCAAGCCTCACCCGGTATGACGGCTGGTTTCTTTCTTGTGTTTGCTGGGCTGCGATTGCGCCGGTTGTTCTAAGTTCTGGGGCGATTGCACAATCAGGAGACGTTGCCGCACGATCACTCTTCAGACGAGCACTGCTGTTGACCGCACTCGGCCCGATCCTCTGGGTCGCCTACAACCTCGGGACATACAAGAACCCGTTGGAATTTGCAAATGGTCCCTATTCGGCGAAGGCCATTGCCCAGCGGAGCACGCAAAAGGGAAATCCGCCGTATCCGGGCGAACACAAGCCAGCGACGGCGGCCATCTTCTTCATCAAAGCTGCTCAGCTAAACATGGGAGAAGGTTTCGCGGCGAAACTCCTGTGCACCATCGCTGCGATTTGTGCGGCTCTGTTCGCGTTCCGAAAAGAGTGGCTGCCGATCGTACCGCTCTGGTCGCCGGCCGTGTTCTATGCATTTTCAGTTGCGCATGGAGCAGTGCCGATCTTTTTGCCCGTATGGTGGCCCTTTTCTTATTACAACGTTCGTTATGGGCTGGAATTGCTCCCCGCATTCGCCGTGAGCGCCCCTCTTGCGGTCGTTTTACTATCCGAGCGAGCGAGCAGTCGAGTGAAGTTGTCGGTTTTAACCGTGATTGTGTTCATCGTCGGCGTTTCGTATGTGACTGCCTGGAGAGCGGCGCCTGTGAGCTTACGCGAGGTGCGTGTGAATGGGCGTGCACGTCTCGAACTTGATCGCAAGTTGGCGCAGCGCTTGAGCGCCCTGCCACGTGGATCCACCGTGCTGACCTACACTGGCTCGCATTCCGGCGCGTTCGAGATTGCCGGCTTTCCTCTTCGCCGGACTATCAATGAAGGAGTGTTGCCATCATGGCAGCCTGCACTTGCGAATCCTGCCGCGGCTGCCGACTACGTGATCACCGCGGATGATGATCCTGTCGCCGAGGGCGTCAGCAGACATCCCGCGGGGCTGGTCGCAGTCGATGTACTCGCCGTTCCAGGTCAGCCACGGACGGTGATTTATAAGAGCCTGCATCCGACGAAGAAGCCGGGCACCTTATAATCGAGAGTTTTCTCCGAACAAAGAACGTGTAGCGGAGCGGGATATTTGCTCCGTGTTTCTTACAAGGAGCTCACAGCTTGCCTTATCGAAACCTGCGAGATTGGATCAGCGCACTAGAACGAGCCGGCGAACTCAAGCGCATTCGTGCTGAGGTCAATCCAATTCTGGAAGTGACGGAAATTGCAGATCGCGTCTCGAAGAGTGGAAGAGGGTCTTCGCTGCCGAAGGTGCACCCTGGGGGCCCCGCGCTGCTGTTTGAGAACCTCACTGGACATCCAGGATCGCAACTGCTGATTAATCAATTCGGGTCGGAGCGCCGTATGAAGATGGCGCTAGGCGTGGACTCGCTCGACGACGTTGCCGATCGTATCCGGGAGCTGCTGAACATGAAGTCTCCCGAAGGCTTTCTGGAGAAACTAAAAATGCTGCCCATGCTCGCGGAGATGGGCAAGTTCTTTCCCAAAACGGTTGCAACCGGGCCGTGTAAAGAGGTCATCAAGAAGGACAAGTTCTCTCTATTAGATTTCCCGATTCTGCAGTGCTGGCCGCAGGACGGTGGGCGATTCATAACGCTGCCGTGTGTAATCACCCGCGATCCGCGTACCGGCAAGCGAAATGTCGGAATGTACCGCATGCAGGTCTATGACGAGCGCACTACCGGCATGCACTGGCAACGGCAGAAGGTGGCGGCCGAGCATTATCGTGAGCGCCTGCGCATGGGCGCCGCCGCTGGTTCGCAGACCACCGATCGAAGTGGAGCCGTGGACATCATGGCTCGCTCCTCCGGCGGCAGCACTCTGGCGGAAGGCGACAGGCCTTCCGGCCGCATGGACGTCGCAGTCGCAATCGGCACCGATCCGGCGCTTACGTTTTCCGCGATTGTTCCGGCGCCTCCGGAGGTTGAGGAGTTAATAATCGCCGGCTTCCTCCGGCAGCAGCCGGTTGAGTTGGTCAAGTGCGAGACGGTGGACCTCGAAGTGCCTGCGAATGCCGAGATCGTCCTAGAAGGTTACGTGGAGCTGGACGAGCTGCGTCCGGAGGGTCCGTTCGGCGATCACACCGGCGTCTACAGCCTCGCCGATACGTATCCGAGGTTCCACGTTCAATGCATCACGCATCGCAAAGACGCCATCTACGCCGCGACGGTCGTC
>CAZLIE010000084.1:0-18649 GCA_964559345.1 uncultured Terriglobales bacterium | reverse complement strand
GGCGACGACGCTTGCTGACCATCATCAGGAGACCGCGGCGGGAGGCGTGATCCTTCGTGTGCGTTTTGAAGTGGTCCGTCAGTTCACCGATTCGCTCGCTGAGCACCGCGATCTGGACCTCGGGGCTGCCTGTGTCAGTATCGTGCGTGCGGTACCGGGTAATGACGTCTTGTTTGCGCTCTCTGGCTAACACTGCTGCTGGTGACACTCCTAGTTTTTTTCGATCTTTAAGTCGCTATAGCAGAGTAACATTTGCGGCTTGGTTTGGACAAACTGCTTGGGCGATTCAGGCCGGCGCCATTCATATTCCCGAAACGCAAAGAGTCCCGGCGAGTTGCACCGGGACCGTGCTTGGAAATGGAGTGTGTTTCGAGCGAATTACGCCGAAGCTGGCTGGGATTTGGAACCGATCGGAACCCGGGCAGCCGTCAGTTTCTCTTCCTGTTCTTTCAGCTTCTGGGGCATGTTTACGACCTTGATGTCCTTGGCCAGGCCGAGGAACTTGAGGGCGCAAATGCCGATGTAGTTCAAATCAAGTTCGTACCAGGCAAGACCGTGGCGCGCTGAAACCGGATGGGCATGATGATTGTTGTGCCATCCTTCACCGAATGTAACCAGGGCCACCCACCAGTTGTTGGTTGAATCATCTTTGGTGATGAAACGGCGGCTGCCCCACAGATGCGTCGCCGAATTCACGAGCCAAGTCGCATGCAGCCCAACGGTCACGCGAAAGAAGATGCCCCACATGACAAACTTCCAGCCGCCGATGGCGAGGAGGATAAGGCCGAGGGTCGTCAACGGAACCCAGTGCCATTGGGTCAGCCAGACGTGGAATTTATCGCGGCGAAGATCTGGGGTGTAGCGCTCAAGCTCCGGATTGCCGTGATGAAGGACTTCTCCGCTAATGATCCATCCCATGTGCGCCCACCAGCCGCCGTCACGTGGGCTATGCGGATCGCCTTCGCGGTCGCTCGTCTGATGATGGATACGGTGTGTGCCTACCCAGAAGATCGGTCCGCCTTCGAGGGCAAGCGTTGCACAGGTAGTGAGGAAATACTCAAGCCACTTTGGGACTTTATAGCCGCGATGGGTAAGCAGGCGGTGATAGCCCATTCCAATACCCAGGCTGAGCGAGAAATACCACAGGACAACCGTGACCAGCAGAGCCTTCCAACTGAACATGAAGAGCGCCGCGACGGCGCCTACGTGAAATATGGCCATGACAAATGCCGTGTACCAGTTGATTTTGCCGCGCTTCGCCGTATAGACCTGCGTCACTGCGGTGCCGGTGAGATTTTCAGGAGTAATGATCGCGCTCATATGGACTGGATATTCTTTCTTGGGAGTTTTCCCCTATCTCGGAACGATACGCTGCCAATACCACGCGCTCTGTAATAGTTGTGTAATAGCCGATTGCGACGTTACTTTGGTGTGATCGCAAACACTGCCAGACTGTTTCGGTTACGGGTCCAGACCCGCCGCAGCACGGCTGGAATGCAAAAAAACGCAATCATCCAGAGCCTTTGAGCGCGCACCAGAGCGCTCCGCGAGCTTCAATCATCGGTAAAGTATGTCGGCTGATGGGAAAGTCCCAGATGCCCTTAGGCTCATGTACTCCGAGCAGGTCGTTAAACGGTGAGCATGGGCCTGGGGGAAGCGCTGAGCGTTTGTCCCGACGAGATGGTTCGTCCTCCACGCGTGATTGCGACGACCAGTAGTCCAGCGAGTAAATGGACCGTCGCAACATCCTGATCGGAGAACGCACTCTTTTTTGAAGAGAATACTTCCAGCACTCCCAGCACGCTGTTCAGATGAGAGATGGGAGCCGCGAGCACCGACTGCGTTCCGAGATCGCGGCAGCGTACGCGGTCAACGTATGGATCGGAATCGGCTGAATCGCAGCGCCACGACATTCCTGTGCGCGCACACAACCCGGAGATACCACGATCCAGATCGATTTCAGTTCCAAGGTCCGGGGCTGACTCCCCGGCTTGAGCATGACAAATAAGCTTCCCTTGGCGTGATAACGCGAGCGCAGCGCCTTGAGCACCGGTCATCGTCCATGCACGTTCCACAACCCAGCGCATCGCCGGTTGAAGCTGTGGCAGTGAATTCGGCAAAGTGCGGCATCCCATCGCCCTATCCGAGCCCACGGTTATCGCTTCGTGCTCCTGCCCAAAGTATGCAGGCGTTTCACTGAACTCGGGAACACGCGTCTGCTCAAGAATGTTATCCGCCACGCGATGAATCATCTCGTCTTCAAGCAGCCGCGCATCTTCTCCCGGACGGATAGGCCCACCCAGTACTCGCGAAAGCGTAAGTATTGCGCTGCTGCCGCAACTCAAGCAATTCGACCCGTTGTTATAGCTGATCAATTCACACTGGACACACAGCACTGTGCTCCGCAAAGTAAGAAAAGTAACGTCGGCCGGATTGAGTCTTGCCATCTGGAAGTGTGCGCTCCTTGCTGCTCAGACGAAGTAAAGAGTTCTGCCCAAGATAAATAGCAGGAATTCTGGATGCGAGTAGCAGGAGTGGTACATATTCGCTGTTCAATCGCGATTCATCAATTTCGTTGGACCCTGGTGGACGAGCCAGAAGCGAACTCCTACTATGAGGCGATGTCCGCATATGCATCCCAGTTGCGCTCCGAGCTGACCGAGCGCGCGATCACGTACGCTCGGTCGAACCGCCTCGCTGCTCGTCGCAGCCATGAGAAGTGGGGCAGTGTGGTGTTCGAGCCCTGTGGACTCCTCCATGGCAACTTTCATCCATTGAGCTACGAAGCTATCCTCCAAAACTCCGACTGGAGACAGCGCTTGAAAAAATCACTGACCGTCCCCGATCGCCTTGCGAGCATCGACGATGATCGGCGCCTGTGTGAGCTCGACTCCTGCTGCAGCTCCGACGCTCTGCTGATGAATGTCTTCTGCCATCCGGCCGTGCTGGCCGATCCTAGACTTCGAATGCTGTTAGGAGTTGACGATGATGCATTACCCGTGTTCGGCTGGCGAGCCCGCGTTCCGCTCCGTGAGGACAAATTCGACCGCACTGAGGTGGACATGCTCTGGGGCAATCTGCTGGTCGAGGCGAAGCTGACTGAAGGGTCCTTCGAAAGCTGTGCGGCGGAAACCATGGCGAATTACTCGCGCTTTCCTGAGGTCTTTAAGCGCAAAGCACTGCCTCGTAACCAGCGCCAGTTCTCCTGCTATCAACTATTGCGGAATGTGCTCGCGGCGGACGCGCACGGCTGCAGCTTTTGTCTGATCTGCGATGCTCGCCGTCCAGACCTGATGGAATCGTGGTTTGAAGTGCTGTCAGCGATTCGCCCGCTGGATCTGCGACTACGTTGCAAGCTGCTCACATGGCAAGAGCTCGCGCAGGCATTACCGGGCAATCTTCAGGACTTTTTGTCCCTCAAATACGGCATTTCCGCTCGTTGATCCTTTCCCCAACCTCGTGGGATATTGAGCTATGGAGCCCTCATGTCGAGTCCCCCAGGTTCTGTAGCTGTAAGAGTCGAATACGCCAGTGAAAGGAAGATCCGCGAGCGCAACAAACTGCATTACCGTCTCGCACACTGGCCAATTTGGGTCGTTGTCTTTTATCTGGCGCCGGGACCATTCACATTCGACCTGTTCGCGCACGGACTGCACCCGTACATGGCGCTTTGGCTGGCTATGGTGGCCGTCGGAACTGGAGTGGCGGGACTGTTCGGAAAACTGCCGGGCGTCGAGCCCCGCCCATACATCATTCGTTTCACTGAAGATCGTCGAAATCCGATTTATCGGCGGATCTGCTACTCATTGGCCTGGAGCGAGTTGGTCACTTACGCCGTCCTGAACATAAGTGGCTTGGTTTGGGCGATCGCAACGTCGCATTGGCGGCTTCAGCAGATCTATCACGCAGCCTACTATCCGCTCGCGGGAACTCTCTGGCTGCTCGGCGCGCTCGGATTACTTCCGCGGGTGCGCTCGTCCACGAAAGGCGAAGGCCACGAGCGGCGCTATTTTTATGGCGCCGTTTGGGCGTGCACCCTGGCGCAGCCGGCGCTCGGGCTATTGTGGCTGCTACTGCCACGCGGACGTGAATATGACATCGTTCGTCTGGCTGGATTTGTCGCCATACTTACGCTGATGGGTGTTCTTGCCCGTCGCGGCATTCTCTATCGCACCAGGCGCATTCTGCCCGGCGAGATCGCTGTCTCGGATTAACTCTCTTGCTGCTCCTGCTGATAGCGCTTGCTGTCGTGATCGCATTAGTCTTTGCCAGTTTCAGCTACCAGGTGCTCGGGTTGCGCTCAGACCCGCTGCACTTTCCGGCTCCGGGGCGACTCATTGATGTTGGCGGCTACAAGCTTCATCTGTACGAAAGGGGCGCCGGAGAACCGTCTGTAGTTCTTGAATCTGGAATTTCGGCGTCGTCACTCAACTGGCGCACCGTGCAATCGGAAATCGCGAAGTTTGCACGCGTGTGCAGCTATGATCGCGTGGGATTGGGCTGGAGCGAGTTATCCCCGTGCCCATGCACGCCGACAGCTCTGGCAGATCAACTGCACGCGCTACTACAAGCCGCCGATATCCCCGGTCCTTATGTGCTTGTCGGCCACTCCTTCGGCGCTCTGGTGGTTCAATCGTTCGCAGCAAAGTATGCAGATGAGACCAGCGGTCTTGTCTTAGTCGATCCACTGGATCCCACGGAATGGATTCCCATGACCGCCGAACAGCGAAAGATGATTGTGAGAGCTGTAACCCTCTCCCGCCGCGGAGCGTTGGCGGCGAGACTTGGCGTGGTGCGAGTCTGTCTCAATCTGCTGATGAACGGCAATCGTCTGCTGCCGCGAATGGCCGCGAAAGTGTGGAGCGGACGGGCGTTCCCTGTGACCGACCGCATCGCGGGTCAGATCCGAAAAATGCCGCCTGAGACCTGGCCCCTGGTTGCCATGCATTGGAAGCAGCCCAAGAGCTTCGAAGCGATGGCAAGGCATTTCGAGTGCTTGCCCGACAGCATCGCTGAAATGGTGAGCCTTCCAAAGCTGCACGTGCCAGTGGCGCTGTTATCGGGCGGCCTAAACCAGCACCCTACCGACGCTCGCGAGTACGCGCTGCGGCTTTCGCCGAGTGCGAGGTTTAGGGTCGCAGAGAAAAGCGGGCATTGGATCCAATTAGATGAACCAGACGTAGTAGTCGGGGCGGTTAGAGAACTGATACAAGAGGCACGTTTCAAAGCCAGCGCTGAGATGCAGTGAACTATCGCGTTTTGCAATCGGCGAGCTTACCCGAAGTGTCTCGCAACCGCTTCGAGAGCAGCACTGCAAGAGAGTGATAGAAGCGTGCGCCGACGTGAGGAAACATCCTGAAGATACGCTGCAATTCCGACCAATCGATTGCGTCAGCTTCGACCATCTCTTCCGCGATCACCGATGCGCTGGATCGCCGGTTGTCCAGAAAAGCGACTTCGCCGCATATCTGTCCGGCGCCGATCGTCGCAACGGTTACCCCGTTCGCCTCAATACGAGCCCGGCCTGAGCGCAGAAAATAGAGACTGCCTCCTGTGGAATCCTGGCGAATGATCTCATCACCCTTCTCGAACTTCAGTTGGCGCGAACCGGCGCGGATCAATACCCAATCGTTGGCTGTAACGAACTCGAGCGGTGATTGCGAGGAGGTGTCCCTGGTGAGTACGGCCATGACCTACACAGTACAAAGCGGCCCGCCGACGGTCAATGTACCCGCGTAACCGAAATCGAGCCGACGGTAACCAGGCGAGGCTCGACGGGATACATCCCGGCGCCAAGCCCGTGATCATGCTGATTTCGAAGAATTTACGCGCTCCAAGAACTATCCAAGTTGGGCAATGATTATTGCCCTGCTCGAGTGCCTTTCTCGCCCTCGAGTTGAAGCGTGCCGGCGTGGGCCGGGCAACCGATACCGCGTTCGATGGCAGTGCCTTCTTCGTAGTCGTTCCAGGTCTCAATCAGAAGAAACGGAACCGGACGCTCGGGGCTGACGTTGTGCCGAAATTCGGTGAGCGTGTCCTGAAAGGTCCGGCCGCAGCGCTCATCAATTTTGCGATGGCTTCCCCATGCGGCCTTGGAATCATCGAAACCCGGCCATGCGCCGGCAACGATGATCTTGCCAGGAAAATCCCGGTTCATGCGTTCATAGAACTTCTCCAGGTAAGACTTGCCCCAGTTGCTACCATCGGGTGACCAACCCTTCTCTCCGGCATCGACCCACGCATAAAAACCGTCAAAGGACTGTGGCTGCTGGGTCGAATTAAAGCGCGTGATCAATATTGGCTGAGTCTCCCATTGGCTGACGTGCTGCCGGACAACGTCCCAGTTGGTGCGCTGGCTTCGCGGCCAGATAAAGATCACCGGACGCCCGTCGTAACGAAGATATGCGGCGCCGTTCGCGCTGCTCGGCCCAAAATATTTGTCATGCGCATAGTCGAGTGCGACGATCGCGTCTTGCGTTGAACTCTCGGGCTGCCCCTCGGGCTCGTCATACATGAGGGCCGTCTTGAATTCTTTTGTGACAGCAATGCCCTGGAGTAGGGAGTAATTGTGATCAAAGTCAGGCCGACGTGTACCGTACCAATCCACGACGAAACCGGCTATGCCAAAATTTTTTGCCTGCTCGATTTGCTTTTCCAGGGTCTGGGGATCTCGCGCGGAATAGCCAACATTGATGTGATCGGATGAGCCGAACCAGGGCTGATAGGCAGCCAGCACCATGGGTTCGGGGCCAATGGTAGGAAGATTGCGACGCAACGTCTTATGCACTTCGTTCTGGCTGCATCCAGCAAGCAGAACGATGAGCATCGACAAAGCTAGAACACGTACAGAATGCAAATCAAAACTCCGGTTCAGTGGGTTCTTGGGTCAACACGCAACCTTGCGAGCACCCATATTGAGATGAAGGCGGAGGTTCTGAGTGCGCCTTCCTATGCATATAGTGCAAATCAGGCAGCTTTGTTCGCTCCACGCACTGCGGGCACGGCCGGGAATGCATCTGGACGGCCCACGCTCGAGTAGATGAAACCATCTTTCACCATCTGTTCCGGGCGATATAGATTGCGTCCGTCGATGATCACGGGATAACGCAGCTCCGCACGCAAACGCTTCAGATCGAGATCCGCGAACTCTTCCCAATCGGTGAGGATCAAGAGAGCATCTGCAGCATGCGCAGCATCATAGGCGTCTTCAGCAAAGCGAATGGAACCGCCGGTTAGGACTTCCCGTGCTCGCTCCATTGCTGCTGGGTCAAAGGCCGAAATTCGACATCCGTCACGCATCAGTGCCTCAATAATGCTGATAGCCGGTGACTCGCGGATATCGTCCGTACCTCCCTTAAACGAGAGGCCAAGCACGGCGAGGTTCTTCCCTTTGAGGTTCCACAAAGCCTTTCGCACTTTGCGCAGGAAACGCTTGCGTTGTTGGTGATTGATGTTGCGAACTTCTTCCAATAGCCGGAATTCGTATCCGTTATCGGCAGCAACGGCCTGAAAAGCGGAAACATCCTTGGGGAAGCATGAACCGCCATATCCGATGCCCGGACGCAAAAAGCGGCGGCCAATGCGTGTGTCGGTTCCGATGCCCTCCGTCACCTGCTCGATATCTGCCCCAACCTGCTCGCACACGTTGGCTACGGCGTTGACGAATGAAATCTTCATCGCGAGAAAGGCGTTTGAAGCATGCTTGATGAGCTCCGCACTTTTCGCGCTGGTGAGAATCAGCTTAGGTGGAATTTTGGTGTTGTTTGGTTGTGGAATCGCGAACTTGTCCTCGTAATATTGGCCCGAGGTAAGCGGGAAGTATATCTGCTGCAGGAGCTGTGCGGCTCGAGCGCTATCTGCGCCAACCACGATCCGATCGGGATACAAGAAGTCGCAAACCGCCGTACCTTCGCGTAAGAATTCCGGATTTGATACCACGTCGAAGGTTTCCTGCGGAGCGCCGTTCAATATCATGGCGCGACGAACCCACTCGTTCGTGTACACCGGAACCGTGCTCTTTTCCACTACAACTTTGTATTCGTCAATCGCTCCGGCGATTTCGCACGCGACTTGCTCCACGTAAGAGAGGTCGGCATCCCCGTCTTCCGTCGGGGGCGTGCCCACGGCAATGAATACGGCGCTGCAGGCCCGAACGGCGGTGGTCAAATCGCGAGTAAACGTCAGTCGAGTGCCACTGTGTCGGGTGATGAGCTCTGGAAGGAATTCTTCATGGATGGGAACTTTGCCGCTCTCTAAAGCAGCCAGTTTTTTAACATCGTTGTCGACCAGGATTACTTGATGCCCAATCTCTGCAAAACACGCGCCAGCTACCAACCCAACGTACCCGGACCCTACAACAGCAATGCGCATCTGTTCGCCCCGTGATGATTTTGACGTATTGCTTGCCGCCAAGGGATCAGCAGCCACACACATCAGTGTTGATGCTCCAGTAAACATTGTGAGTTGCCAAAGCAGCAGGAGTTACAGACGCCGATGCGCGCCCTCAAAAAGCTGCAGCCAAAGGATTCTTTTCGTTTTCAATGATGTCTTGCCTGTTTTGCAGCCAGTTCCAGGCGGTCGCCACCATGTTGCGCAGATCACGCTGAGGTTTCCAATTGAGCAGCTTATTCGTGCGACTGGCATCAGCGATCAACACAGGAGGATCGCCGGGCCTGCGTGGAGCAATAGTGAAAGGCACATCGCGTCCCGTGACATCCTTGATGCTGCGCATCACTTCTCGAATCGAGTAGCCGTGTCCGGTACCGAGATTTAGCGCTGTGCTCTCTCCATCATCGATCAGGTATTTCAATGCAAGCACGTGCGCCTCAGCCAAATCATTGACGTGGATGTAGTCGCGGATGCAGGTTCCGTCGGGTGTTGGGTAATCGTCGCCGAAGATCTGCAGCGCCGCCCGTTCACCGGTCAAAGCTTCCAGGGCCGCTGGAATGAGTCGAGTTTCGCGCTTGTGAATCTCGCCAAGTTCACCACTGTCGTCGGCGCCGGCAGCATTGAAATACCTCAACACGACTGACCGCAGGTCATACGCTTTGGCGTAGGAATTCAATGCGTGTTCACAAAAGAGCTTTGAAAGGCCATAGGGATTCACGGGATTCTGAGGGGTTGCGTCCGTGATTGGCATCTCGTCGGGCACTCCATACGTAGCGCACGTCGAGGAGAAGATGATCTTCTTCACCCCACTGTCCAAAAGTGCGTTCAAAAGACAAAAAGTTCCTCCAACGTTGTTGTCAAAATATTTTCGCGGCTCGACTACGGACTCACCTACATAAGCGTGAGCAGCAAAATGCAGAACAGCCTCGCAGCCGCGTAGCGCGTGCTGCAACTGGTTGTGATCGCGAATGTCTCCGACGATCAGCTCAAAACCGTTTACAAACTGTTTGTGCCCGTTGCAGAGATTGTCATAAATGACGGGCTGGTATCCCGCTCTCGCCAGCGCACGCGCAGTGTGACTGCCGATGTACCCGGCGCCTCCTACCACCAGAACCCGCATCTGGTTACCCCGCCTTAGATCCGAAGTCAGGAACTCTCGTTGTTGGATGTAATTGAGACCTTTGGTGTTGGGTCGTGAAACGCTACTTCGGCGATCTTTTCCACTTTGTAGTGATTACCGGGCTAAGTCGAGATACCTAGATCATGAGTAGCAGTCGAAT
Organism: uncultured Terriglobales bacterium; assembly: GCA_964559345.1. Taxonomy (GTDB): domain Bacteria; phylum Acidobacteriota; class Terriglobia; order Terriglobales; family Acidobacteriaceae; genus Gp1-AA112. The sequence continues at coordinate 8,981 of CAZLIE010000084.1, read as the reverse complement.
CCAGAGTTGCTTAGGTAGTTTTACGGGGATGAAAGTAGCGCCTCGTTGTTTAGTCTTTGTTCCGGCTCGGCTACTGCCGCGCAAGTCAGAGATAAATAAGGAGAGTAGATGATGAATCCCTTCCGAAAAACCCTACTGATTTTGCTGCTCTGTAACGTCGCGAGCTTTGCAGGCGTGACGGTCAGCGCTCCGAGCAATGGTTCTGTCGTCGGAACCTCAGTTCAGTTCGTGGCATCGGCCAGTTCCGATGCCGGCCTGCCTACCACTTCGATGATGATCTACGTCGATGATCAAAACCGATATCTCGTGTACGCGAATTCGCTCGACACTAATCTCTCACTCAGCAGCGGCACGCATAGTGCTGTTGTGAAGTCGTGGGATTCAGCCGGCCACCTCTATTCGAGCACTGTGCAGTTCACCTCTGTTGCGGGACAGTCAGGCGGCGGTGGCAGCGGTGTGAGCGTCAGTTCGCCGACTTCAGGGGCAACCCTCGGCAACTCCGCGCACTTTGTCGCTTCAGCAAGCTCACCGGACCAGAATCCGATTACGGCGATGATGATCTACGTGGATGACCAGGCTCAGTACACGATCTATGCAAATCATCTCGACACATATCTGAATCTCGGTAACGGCAATCACAGCGCCGTGGTGAAAGCATGGAACGCTGCCGGCGCGCTGTTCACGCAAAGTGTCCCGTTCAGCATTGGTGGCTCCAGTGGCGGGGGACAGTCAGGTTCGGCAGGCGTTACCGTCAGTTCTCCGTCGCCAGGAGCGAGCCTTGCTTCTCCTGCCCACTTTGTTGCCTCAGCGGTCTCCGATAGTAGTGCACCGATAACTGCCATGATGATCTACGTGGATGATCAGGCTCAGTACACCGGATACAACAGCAGTCTCGATACGTACGTGAACCTGAGTTCTGGCAATCACACCGCTGTCGTGAAGTCGTGGAATGCGTGGGGCGCAATGTACACGAGCACCGTCCAGTTCAACGTTGGCGGGTCGAGCGGAGGGTCAGGCGGAAATACGATTACCAACATCCAGCAAATACCGGGTTGGAGTTCCTGTTCCCATTGTGCGGGTGCGGGATCAAATATTCCGATCGCGCAATATTCGATGACCCAGTACGTCGGCTCGCCATCTCTCACTGGAAGTGCAACTCAGTTCTGGATTGGCGGGAGCTCTCCTTATGCGAATGCAATTTGGTGGAAGAGCCTGTCTGCTGGTTCGGACGCCACTCACTTCACCTATGACCTGTACTTCTACATGGAGAATCCCGCCGCGGCTGAAGCCCTAGAGTTCGACTTGAATCTTTCCTACAACGGACGCTACTACGTCTTTGGTACGCAGTGCAGCCCACTCTGGAGCCACAACTGGGACACCTGGGATATGAACGCGGGCACCTGGAACCACACCGGCATCTCTTGTCCGACGTTCCCCGCATACACCTGGAACCATGTCACTCTTCAATTCGAACGCACATGGGACAACAAACTTCACTTTGTCTCCATTGCTATGAACGGTAATCAGCATTACGTGGACCGTTATGTGGACTCGCAAGGGACGGGATACAGCAATGGCGTTAGTGTCGATTTCCAGATGGATGGCGACTCCCACCAAACGGACTATTCTGTTTGGCTGGATAAAGTAAACCTAAGCTATTACTGAAAGTGGTTGTGCATGTAAAAGCCCCGGCTTGCGAGGCTGTTACGAAACTGGGCTTGGGATGATTGTAGAAGGAACGGCGCTTCGGGTTCGGAGCGCCGTTTCGGTTTTGGCCGGGAGATTTCTGATCGGGGCAGCTTTGGCTTGCGGCTTAGGAGGCCAGAGCTTGGGCGAGTTGGGCCGCGCCGAGCACGTTCAACATAGTTTTCATGTTGTAGGCCAGCGTCGCCAGGCTGATCTCGACCTGTGCGCCCGAGAGTCCCCGCAGCAGGAAGCGCGGATGTCCGAAGCTCACGTACTTCAGCATGGCGAACGGGCGCTCGACGGTACACCGTCGGAGTCGCATCGCCGCTGCCGTCGCGCGCGCGTTCATCCGCTGCAGCGCACCTTCATGGATGTGGCGTTGTATGAAGCGGCGCCCCCTGTTTTGTGCATTGTGATTTCAGCGGACATTTCGAACAGACCTCGACCGGGGCTGCGTAGATAACACTCTTCTTGCGCGACAGCATCTGCTTGCGCTGCAGGGTTTGTTGCGCCGGGCAGCGGAAGGTGTCGGTCTTCTCGTCATGGAGAAACAGCGAACGGTCGAATAACTGGCCGTCCCCTTGGTTGTTGATCGTGCGGTTGGCGGGTGCATGCGGCAGGACCCCGGCGGACTCGCACTGCGATGCCTGCTCGCCGCCGGAGTAGCCCGCGTTATTAGCCAGCTTCTATGCCGCTGAGGGAAGTGGAATGACAACTGGCTGGCCGAGACCCGGTACCTCGACGGGCGTGACCTTGCCATGCTGAATCACCTCAGCCCCCATTGGAACCTGTTTGAGTTCATGAATCGAAATCGGGACCTGCGAGTCTGCACGTTGCACCTGATCGATCACAAACAGAGGACGATGCCGCACCTCGTCGTAAATGCGCCCGATATACTCGCCCATAAATCCCATGCAGGTCAGTTGTAACCCTGCGACAAAAAGCAGGGCGGTTAGCGCTGCCGAATACTCAAACCACAGCTGCGAGCGAGTCGCCGCCGAAGCGCTGGCTCCCAGCAACAGCAACCCGACAATCAGAGTTGATGAGAGGAGCGCACCGCCGCTGACCAGCGCCAAACGCAACGGTTTGTAGCTGAAGCTATAAATGGCATCGAAGGCATATTTAATGAGCTTCTTCCACGTGTATTTTGGTTCGCCGGCGTGCCGGGCGAGGCGATCATAAAAAATAGTTTCGGTACGGAATCCGACGAATGTTTTGAGGCCCGGTATGTAGCGGTTGCGTTCCGGCATCGAGTTGAGCTGATCGGCGACTTTGCGGTCTATCAACCCAAAGATCCCGGAATTCAAGGGTATGGGATAGTCGGAGATTCGGCCCAGGACGCTGTAGAAGATTGGGTATAGGAACGCCTTGATTCCCCTGTCCTGCCGCGATCGTCGTTCAGCCAATACGATCTGCGCTCCATTCTTCCATGCGTCGATCATGGTCGGAATAATAGACGGATGATCCTGGAGATCGCCATCCATTGTGACGATGGCGTCCCCTTTTGCGACCGTCAAGCCGGCTGATATAGCGCCCTGATGACCCCAATTTCGGGAAAGATTCACCACGACGATATGCGGATCGTGTGCCTGTTGATCGACCAACAACGGCAGCGACATGTCCTTGCTGCCATCATTCACGTACACGACTTCCCAGTCTTCGCCGGTCGCGTTCATCGCCTCCTGCATAGCGCGATGAAGAGCTATGATTGTTTCCTGTTCGTTGTAAATTGGAACGACTACAGAGATCATTGGACGGCTTCCCTCAACCGAATCTAAAGTTCGACAGCAAACTTCAGTTTTCAACCACAAACTTCAGTTAAGGTGCTCGCAAGCACCTTCGGCCTCTCCTGCTGGCCTGAAGGTGACGGGGCCCGTATGGCAGGAGTTCTGTTCTGGGAATGGATGCGCCATCCGAAGTAGCGCGTTGCCATATCAAGAACTATTCACAAGCGCACGCAAGAAGGTCCGTTACGTGAGTCTCTGGATTCGCGACTATCCGAGACAACCCCTGGTGCTAAGTTCGAATTTTCAGCGTGTCAAAAGTTCGGAACGGGCTGGAAGATCCTGACGTACCAGCGGTCTGCGCCGGGGGTCATCAGAACAACGTATTTTTGGGTTAAGTTCTCGGTGTGTACCAACTTGCCTGAATCGAGGACCTGGAGCTCGCCTGACGTAGTGTCGTGGAGCAGTAGGGTGGCGCCGTCCTTAGGATAAAAGATGGCATCGAGATGGTGGGACTTGTCCAGGTAGCGGAGCTGAATTCGAGTACGGGCCTGATCTCTGATGAGCCGCTGCAATTTGTCACGTGCGACACCCGCCCAATATTGATCGAGAGCCGCCGCATCGCCAGCTTGCAGCGCTGATGACATCGATTCCATTGCATGCGCGTAGTCTCGTTGGATCGATTGCTGCAGCGTTGGTTCAACGGCGCGAGGACCGGCGTCTCTGACATTCAGAGTGAGGTTTGTGTCCGGAGCCGACGCTTGGGCAGAACAAACTGCTCCGATTGTTAGCAACAACGCGAGCGAGAACGCCAAACGGTCTCTGTTGACAGGTCGCATCAGTTGTTCCCCTTCAGCCGCAGTTCATTTCCCAATGCAACTCCTGAAGCGGCAGAGATGCGCGTGTCGCCTACGGCTGGCAGGTTGGCACGAGCGATGCCTTTCTTCACTGCGGCGTCAACCGTACTGCGACCAGCACCGTCGTATTCGGTGAACGTGACCAGCGTGCCGTCCGGAACCAGGTTGCCGGAGCAGTCCCTGACAGGATCAGTTTCGACCCGCACTCCCTTTGCTTGCTTGGTTGCGTGAATGACCAGTGTGCAGGGCTCGTCCGCGACCACGCGAACTACTCGCGTCGTTTCCACTGCGCCGCTGGAGGCCTGAAACTGCATGGCGCCTTCCTGCCGTGGTGAATCTAATGAAACGGCTGCTACTCCGCCGTGGCTTACGGCCTGACGCTCCGCCACGACATGTTGCGACTGTGAGAGCTTAAAAGTGACCTGCAAGGGCTGCAGAACCAGATTGTTGTACGCGTCGAAGGCATAAACCGCGCCAGTAAGGATTTCCTTTTGCGCAACCGGAGCCCTGGAAGGGTGAGCGATAAAGCTCAGCCGAGCCGGCTGTGCTGCGTTCACGTAAAAACTTTTGGCAATCTCACCTTCGCCATTACGCAATACAACCAGATAGCGCCCGGCATCGGCCAGATCCTCTGGACCAAGTTCCACATTTTCGCCAAGTTTTATTTTTTTCGACACGATGTGGGCCGGGCCAATCATCACCAGAGTCGCTTCGCCGGATCCTGATGTCGCCAATGCCAGCTTGCTGCCGGCAATTGCACTTTCTGGAATTGTGACATCTGCTGCAAAAGCAGAGATCCCTAACAGACACGTGCAAATCAGAACTGTCCACAAGACAAGCTTCATTGATCCAGATGCCTCGTCAGGAAACAGTTGGTGATGACGCGATAATTATTGAGGTTGGAAGACAGATCATTCCGCAGTTCAATGGTGATTGGCAGCGGGATGCCAGGCATCAATGCGTGCGGAACGTACTTGTCGGTCACCCAAATGAGCTTGCCATTATTGTCGTACGCGGTGAGGATCGCGTGCGCCACATTAATGATCTTTCCGCCCTGATTCACGAGCTCCGCCGACAGCACATGCTGACCCGTGTTGTTAGTGATAATTTTCTGATTGATCACGCCTACGGTGGGATCCGCGGCGGCAGAAATCAACGCGGATCCAGTTCGCATGCGAATGTCTTTGATTTGCTTTAGAGCGATTCCCGGAAAGTCGATGCGGAACGGCGACACTGCCTTCGGCAGAAGCACGTGATTGATCTTGTCAAAGCTGCTCTCTTGCGCCAGAAGGTTTCCATTCTGATCCAGCAGCGTGGAATCGACTGACACGAACGCAGGAACAGTATCTTCGTTCTCGATTTCACCGAGCACTACGGCAGATCCGTTGTATTCCGTAGCATTCATAGCGATGATGCGGACGCGCGGAGAATCGACATCCTGTGTACCCCAGTCGTCCTGCGGCCCTCTGCGGATCACTTCCCACTGCAGGAACGTCAGCGGAATCACCTGCGGAGGCACCTGCTTAGAATCGCTCTGCGGCCAAGTGACGCGCCAAGTACCCTGATCTTGAACAAGCTTGAGATCGCGCGAGTCATGGAAGGCCCCGACCGCCGTTGACCAGGTGAGAGCGGCTCGCACAGTAGCATCGGCAGAGCCTTGGTGCAACACTTCCGTGCTGTAGCTCTCGAGGGTCGCATAATTCAGGAGATCGTTTTGATCTCCAGTGAGATCGCTCGTCAACTGTTGCGGCGTTACCGCCGTTTTGTTCGCGATCAACCTGTACGCAGCGTCAAAGTTGTGTTTCTGAACGTTATCGAAGAGTTGTCGTGCCACACCGTCGGGTGAGTTAGAACGAGAGGAACCAGCCAATTGAATTCCGAGGCCGGCGACCAGCACCCCTACGGTGAGAAGGGCAAAGACCACTCCAAATCCCGCCGGCGTGGATGGTCTCTCACGCGAGAATGCATCCTCGCGGCTGATTGAATGTGTCCGCGACAGTTCGCGCTCCGGCAGCAGAATGATCAGGATCATCGCAACGATGCTGCTGCCGATCGGGAGTATTCCCCAGAGAATTCCCTGCATCCTAGTGGGAATCGCTTTGGGATCGACGATCACAGGTTTCGCAGGCGGGGTATCGTCCTTCGACCACAACGTGATCAATCCGTTGTCATATTCTTCCGTGGGTCTCCATCCGCCAAACGACAGCAGCGGCTCATACCAGCGGTCGCGCACAAAGATGAAGCGCAGTCCGTACTGATCGGCATGTCTAAGAATGGCCAGCAAGGAATCCATACCGGCGCTGCCAAAATACTTTGCTCCATTAAGCTGGGCTCCGCCGTAGCGGGTCAACTCGGGCAGCAGACGGGCGGAGTTGTAATCGCCGTCCAGGGTTTCGGCTTTGGCATAGGTGTTGACGCGGGACATCTGCTGGCCGAAGCCCAGGGTGATATATCGGAACTGTGAATGGTCTTCCCGATTCAAGAAGTCGATGACAGGCTGAACGTTGAATGAAGTCTCAAAACTGATCGGATGAAAGTTCGTCCATGCAACTGCCAGTCCGCATGTACTCGCGGCTGCGATCCACAACGCGACCATTGCCTTGCGTCGATAGCGGTCAATCAGCTTCTCGACAATCAGTCCTACGATGGGCAGCGCCATGGCGCAGCCCCACAAGGTGAATCGCTCGTAGGTAAGGATCTCAAACACGCGACCGAGAAACAACTTGGGCAGCGGCGTGGTGCCTCCTAGGCTCAGGATCAGAGTTACCCAGAAACCCACAAACAGTGGACGCAGCCTGCGTCGTGTCGCGCCGTAATAGAAGATCCAAGGCAACGCGAGTATCAACGCGCCGTAGGGCACGACGAAGTAATTAAGTCCCCACTCCGAATTAAGAAGGTAGTTCAGCCGGCTCTGGTGCGGAATGGGAGCCTGCTTTACCGGATTGTGCAACACAGCAACGAAGAACGGGTACAAGACAGTGCCGACAACAACCGCCGCGAGCACAGCGAAGATAACCGCACGAGTAATCACACTGCCGGTTGAGCTGCGCTCTTCGGAGTCGTCTTTGGCATCCATTACCGCGAGCCAAATCACGGGAACGGCGAACAGCACGGATCCAAAAATCAGCGTCACGTGGTGAGCGGCGGCGGCTGCGGCGCCGAGCGCCAAGCCCTTCAGCAACGATCGAACACTTCCCCGGCGAATCCAGAAGTAGAGATACGGAACCGCATTCAAATAGAGCGGCGCAGCGGCAGTGGTCGATAACTGTCCAGCCTGATAAACCAGAAATGACAAAGATCCTATAAACACGCTGCCCAGCGCTGCATAGCTGGCGGCGCGCTCATCCACCCAGAGTTTCGCGTATCGATAGACGCCAACGGGCAGCAGCAGGATGAAGATGAACTGAACCAACATGTACGCCAAATTCAGTCCTAGGACATGCGAGAACAGGGCAGTCCATTGTTGAGGCAATGGCGGATACATCGTCTGCGAGAAGCCGGCGTACCACTTCGTATTCCATGGACTGAACCAGTGCTGCGCATAATGCGCCGAGAAGAAGATATGGTAATTCGCGTCATAGGAATTGATCGGCAACTGCATCAGCATCAGCGGGAAATGCACCGCAAAAGCGATGAGCAGGATTGCCGTCAGCGGGATTGCACGCGGCGCGTTTGCCGCAGTCAGGGGCGCTACCGGAGACTCGACCCGAGACTCAGGCTGGAGTTGAAGAATATGGGACACACAGTTTCGATTCGCGAACTGCTGGGGTGAGTTGTCTCTGACACGTCAGGGAGGGGCCAGCGCCAGCCCTTGAAATCAGGGAAAGACCCCAGCCTGAGGCATGGAAGCTATTGCGTTCACAAAGGCCTGAGTTGCCCGAATACCCTTGACTTACCCTGTGGATGAGGGTCATGCTCTCAAAAGTACGAGGAAAAACGCCATGGCGACGCCTGCGACCAAGCCCGACCAGCGAACCAGCAGACGGTTTTCTCTAAAGCTGCCGGTTTCCATTCGCTTTGCTAATGGTGAGCTCCACGAAGTTCCCGCCGAGACGCGGGACGTCAGCGCACAAGGCGTATTTTTTTATACTGGCTCCAAATTGCAGCAAGGTGAGCGCGTGGAATTTACGTTGACGCTTCCTCCCGAGGTCACGCTTACCGACAGCATTCGGGTTCGCTGCCAGGGTCGTATTGTACGAATCGACGGCGACACGCATCCTCAAGTCGGCATCGCTGCGATAATTGAGCAGTATGATTTCGTGCCGGACGAAGCCGACGCATAGATTTTTGTCTTCCGACCATATCCCTCCCAAGACCCTGTGCGAAAAGCCCAGGGTCTTCCTTTTTGTTGCGCACACAGTCTGTGCGACGGTGCTGATGATTCCATCAGCGACAACAGCGCAGACAGTCGGAGAGGTTTATGCTTCCGACGCAGCCGTGAAGGGATCCGTTCGCGAAACCGCACTGGGTCTTGAAGTCGGCGATGGCTCGGTGATCACTGCAGGACAACGCTCTGCCAGTCTGCGTCTGGCGCGCGGCGGACAGGTGCGCATCTGTCCCGGCACAAATCTCACCATCAACACGTCGCCGAGCGGCAAAGAACTGATGCTGGCGATGAGCGGCGGATCGCTCGAGGCCGAATATCCCCTATCGGCAACTGCCGATGCTGTCCTCACGCCAGACTTCCGCATCCTGATCTCCGGTCCCGCAAATG
>CAZLIE010000083.1:16665-18748 GCA_964559345.1 uncultured Terriglobales bacterium | reverse complement strand
CGCCGCGCTGCGGAAGTTTTCGAGTGCGTTGTAGATGTTGTCGGGCAGGTAGCGCTCGGCCTGGCGCAGGTTCTTGATTTTCGCGATGTCGCCTTGCAGCCCCGTGCGGAAGATGGAGTACATCACCATGTAGGGATTCGCGTCTGGACCGACGGAACGCACCTCGACGCGCATACTCTTCTCGTTGCCGATGGGGATACGGACCATCGATCCGCGATCCGTGGGTGATGCTTTGATCTGGTTCGGAGCCTCGAAGTGGGGATCTAGACGTCGATATGCGTTCACGCTCGCATTCAGCATGAGACAGATATCGTTCGCTTGGGTGAGGACGCGATCGACGAAGTCCCATCCGGCCTTGCTGAGCTGCTCTTCGCCCTTGGCGTCCCAGAAGGTGTTCTTGCCGCCCTTGCTGATTGAAACGTTCGTGTGCATGCCGCTGCCGTTCACGCCGACTACAGGCTTGGGCAGGAAGGACGCGGTGACTCCCATCTTCGTCGCGACTTGCCGGCAGATCAGCTTGTAGAGCTGGATCTGGTCGGCGGCGGCGACGGCCTCAACATAGCTGTAATTGATCTCGAACTGCGAGGGCGCCACTTCGGGATGGTCCTTTTCATTCTGGAATCCCATCGCGCGCTGCACTTCTGCAGTGGTGTCGATGAACGTGCGGAGGACGTCTCCGGGGAGCGAGTGGTAGTAGCCGCCGGTATTTACATATTCGAATTTGCTGGTCTCGTGATATCGGCGCTCGGCGTCGGGACCTTGGAAGAGGAATCCTTCAATCTCGTTAGCGGCGTTCAGCGTGAGGCCTTCGCGCTTGAACAGTCCGTCGGCGAATTGCTTCAGGACGCCACGCATGTCGGCGGTGTAAGGAGTGCCGCCTTTGTCGATTACGTGTCCGAAGACGAGAACCTTGCCGGGTCCGAACACGTCGGCGGGCGCCCAATAGAATGCGCTCCAGTCGATCCCCAGACGCAGGTCGCTCTCGCGCTGCGCGGTGAATCCACGAATCGATGAGCCGTCGAAGGTGAGGTTGTCGTAGCTCTTGATGAGGAACTTCTTGTCGTAATCGAGCATGTGCAGCCGGCCTTCGAGGTCGCTGAACAGCACGGTGACAGCCTTAATGCGCTTCTCGTCGGTGAGGTAGCGCAGGCGTTCGTCCTGGATTTTGTCCGGGGCAACGCGATTGCGGCGCTCCTCTTTGGCTTGCAGGTTCAGCTCTTCCAATTCGTCATATGGAATGGACAGGAAATTACGCAGTTCGTTCAACAGAGCTCTCCTCTGGATTGGGAAGTTCGGCAGGCACAAGTACAAATATGAAGATAAAAGACTAACGCGGAGCTCTGCTTGTCATCCATAAATTTATTTAATCGGAGACATAGACTCAGGCGTCTGGTGGGCTGAAGACGGCTCATCGGGAGCGCTAAAGCGCACCGTCCTTACGAACTCCTTATAACTTTATGCCTAGTATCAAAAGCAGATGGACTTTATGCTCCAGCTGCTTGCCAAGATCCTCGTGGTGCTGTTCTTCACCGGAGTCATCGGTTCGATGATCGTGGTCGTGCTGAGCTTCATCGAGGACGTTGATCTGCTGTTCGAGAGCGACGAGCCGCCGAGCGCTGAGGCGCCTGGACGAGCTCAATCCGGTGGTGCTTTCCGAGAGCAACGACCCGCGGAGCGTTGACGCTAGTCAACTGCGAGCGTACAGTGGTTTGTCTGGAGCCGCCGGAATTCCTGCGTTTCCGCCGCATAACGAGATACTCCGGCAGGCAGGTTTTCCAATTCGAATGTCCTCTGGTTCTGGAACCTTACTACCAAGCTCAAACCGCGTCCGCATCGTCGTCGCGTCCTCGGTAGCCCTCACCTTTATCTCATTCTGGCGCGCCGCCGCCATCGTCCTGAACGATCTTGGATCGTCCGCTTACTACGTTGGCGGCATCGCTGAAGATGCCATCGGCAAGTCGGCGCCATGGTTCATCCTCGGCGTCATGCTGTTTTCGTTCGCAGTGCGCGCGGTGTACGTCGAGAGCTGCTCGATGTTCGTGCGCGGCGGCGTCTATCGGGTAGTCAAAGAGGCCCTCGGCGG
>CAZLIE010000083.1:0-16655 GCA_964559345.1 uncultured Terriglobales bacterium | reverse complement strand
TAGCGTGTCCGCCTTGATGTTTGATTACATCCTCACGGGTCCGATCTCGGGCGTGTCGGCCGGACAGTACGTTGCGGGGCTCGTGAACGAACTGCTCAGCAAAGCTGACGCCCATGGATGGATTCCGCCCACGGCGCACGCCATCTTCCACGGCGTTCCGCAGATCAACGTGAACGGGACGGCGGTGGTCGTCTGCCTGGCCGTGACCCTCTACTACTGGTGGGAGAATATCAAAGGTATCGAGGAATCCAGCGACAAGGCGCTTCGCGTGATGCAGATCACGACGGTCATGGTCGTGATCCTGCTTGGCTGGGCCGTCGTGACCGTAGTAAGGACCGGCGCGCAACTGCCCCCCTTGCCGATTCCGTCGAACCTGCACTTCAGCGAAGACGCTCTGGGATTCCTCAAACACACGAGTCTGGCGCGCAGCTTCGGCCTGTTCGGAATCCTGATGGCGTTCGGGCATTCCGTGCTGGCGATGAGCGGTGAAGAGACGCTCGCGCAAGTGAACCGCGAGATTGCTCATCCCAAGCTGAAGAACCTTAAGCGTGCGGCGATCATTGTCGCGATCTACAGCTTCCTGTTCACCGGAGTGGGAACGCTGCTGGCGATCATGATCATCCCGGGCCACGTTCCCGTCGCCACCTACGAGAACAACCTGCTGGCCGAAGTGGTCATGTGGTTCAACGGGCCGCTGCTGGTTCGTCTTCTCTTCCGGACATTCGTGGTCGTAGTCGGGTTCCTCATCCTTTCGGGCGCTATCAACACATCGATCATTGGGTCGAACGGCGTGCTCAACCGCGTCTCTGAGGACGGTGTTCTCACCGACTGGTTCCGCAAGCCGCAGAAAAAATACGGCACGAGCTACCGGATAGTGAACCTCGTTGTCGGACTTCAGGTGATCACGATCCTGCTCAGCCGCGGCAATGTGAATATGCTCGGCGAGGCTTACGCCTTCGGTGTGATTTGGAGCTTCACATTCAACAGTCTCGCGATGCTTGTGCTGCGCTTTAAATACAAAGGCGAGCGCGGATGGAAGGTTCCACCCAACATTCGAATCGGCGACACTGAGATCCCGGTCGGAGTGATCTCGGTATTTCTGGTGCTGCTCACGACGGCGCTGGTGAATCTGGCGACCAAAAGCATTGCCACGGTCAGCGGAGTCATTTTCGCTGCAGGCTTCTTTGTTATCTTCACGATCTCGGAGAAGACCAACCAGCGCAAGTTCAAGCATGTGGAGAAGGAGATGCGGGAGCACTTCCAGCTCCTGCATGAGGAACGAATCGAACGTAGCACCGTCGGGGTGCGACCCGACTCCACGATCGTCACTGTCCGTGACTACAACACGCTGCTGCAACTGCGCTGGGTGTTGCAGAACACTGACACGACTGAGAACGACGTCGTAGTTCTGGCTGCGCGGCTCACCGGACCCGGCAGCGGCGAGGTGGAACTCTCAACCGAACAGATCTTCAGCGACCATGAACAGACGCTCTTTACCAAAGCCGTCAGCATCGCCGAGAGCTATGGTAAGCACATTGCTCTGATGGTGGTGCCGGCTCGCGACGTGTTTTCCGCCATCGTGCAGACTGCTAACTCGCTCGGGGCAGCACGCGTCGTCGCCGGTCTGTCCACAAAAATGACATCCGAAGAGCAGGCTTTCCGCATGGGACAAGCCTGGGAGGCGTCGCCTCCACCGAAACATCAGTTCGTTTTTCAAGTGGTCAAGCCGGGTATTGATCCGCAGCGACCCGAAGTACAGAGCTTCCGCATTGGCCCGCATAATCCTGATCTCAAGACCGAAGACGTCATGCTGGTACACCGTTTATGGCTCGACGCGCGCCGCCAGTCCGGCATGGAAGAGTTACATCATCATGACATCGTGACGCTGGCGCTCACACGTTTGGCGTCAGACTATGCGCGTGATCGTTTAACGGTGCTGAAGGAGCTCCGCGGAAAGGATGGTAAGTTCATCAAGCCCGCGGCAAACATTGGTCCCACGGGCAAGCCATTGCCGACTTCACTCCCTCTGAATCCAACCGAGCCCCGCAGAAATCGATAGATCATTCAGAATAGGGGCCCCACGAGCTACAGTGGCGGACGCGGCAGAAAGCGTTCTTCTTGTTCACCCTTGTGACACGCCCACCCTATAATCTGTGCATTAACTGTGCACTTCCCGAACCAGAATACGAAGAGTGTTCCTCGGTCGCGTCGAGGTTTGATCGTTGGGCTGGGGATAGCCATCTTTCTGCTGCTCGTCGTTCTGATTTCGCAAGAGGCATTCAACCTCACCTTTCTCCGACCGGACGGGACTCAACAGACTCTCGTTTTCACTGCTCTTTCGGTTCTGGTCTTTTTGCTGTTCGTCGCGCTTACGTTTGTTCTGCTGCGAAATCTGCTGAAGCTGTTCGCCGAACGCCGGGGCGGAGTGCTGGGATCGAAATTCCGCACCAAGATGGTGGTTGGGGCGCTGCTGCTCTCGTTTACTCCGGCGCTGTTCATGTTTTTGTTTACTTATCTGCTGACCAATCGGTCGATTGACCGCTGGTTTTCACGGCCGGTACAAAGCTTGCGAGAAGACTCGGAGCGCGTCGCGGCGCTGGTTCTCGATTACGCGCAGGCAAACGCGCAGTCCGAGTCGGAGTCGCTGGCCGCCGATCCTATTCTGCAGAGAGCTTTGAGATCACATGATTTCGACGCGGCGCTGCCGGTGTTTCACGAGCACCTCCCGGCACTTCAGGGAGGATTCGCTCTCGCCGTCGAAGGCAATTCAGTGAAGGCATCGATCAACCCTCCAGCCGCCTGGGACAGCTTCCGCGCTCCGCTGCTGGAATCCATTGCCGGGAACCATCGCCTGCGTTGGGGCAACAACGACTACATGCTGGGCTCCACTTCCCTGCCCGGCGGCAAGATCATCGTTGGCATGCCGCTCCCGCTCACGTTTCTCGATACCGAGAAGAAGATTGAGGAGAGCCAGGAGCGGTATCAGGGACTCGCTGCAGCGCGAAAATCTGTCCGGCGCACTTATATTCTTCTGCTGTTGCTGATTACGGCGCTTGTTCTCTTTGCCGCAACGTGGCTGTCGCTGTTTATTGCGAAGCTGGTAACTCGACCGGTAGCGGCGCTGGCCGAGGCGACTCATGAGCTGTCCAAGGGACACTTCTCCTATCGGGTGGCTGTCACTGCTGCGGACGAGCTGGGAGAGTTGGTCTCATCTTTCAATGCCATGGCCGCCGATCTGGAAAACAGCCGCGAGCGGCTGGAGCAGTCGTCCCGCGAACTCGCTCAGGCCAACTCGGACATCGAGCATCGCCGCAGACAGACCGAGATCATCCTTGAGAACATTCCCACCGGCGTGCTGTCGCTCGACATCTCCGGGAAAATCCGGCATGCGAATCCGTCGTTTGCTCGCTTGTTGAAATTCGGCGATGTAACTGTCGATCGAAGTATCGAGCAGAGTTTCGAGGGCGCTTCTCTGCGTGAGGTCTTCGGACCGGAAATCGCGCAGCAGATGGTTCGCCTGATGCGCAAGGCGGATCGCATGGGCACCACGACCAGCCAGTTCGAATTGCAGTCTGCCACTCAGAAACTCAGCGTCGCTATCACGGTCGCATCGATGAGAATCGAGCGCCAGCGGCTTGGGTACGTGATGGTCTTCGAGGACTTCACGGAGTTATTGCGTGCGCAGAAACAGGCGGCATGGCGCGAGGTCGCACGCCGGGTGGCACATGAGATCAAGAATCCGCTTACTCCCATCGCGCTCTCGGCGGATCGCATTCTCCGCCATCTCGAGCGCGGGACGTCGCCGGACGACACCTCATTGAAAATCATGCATAGCTGCGCCGAAACCATCACGGGCGCGGTAGAGACTGTCCGCCAACTTGTGGACGAGTTCTCGACACTCGCGCAATTTCCCACAGCACAGCCTCGGCCGTCTGGAGCAAACGACATCGTCGAGAGCGCTCTGCAGTTGTTCAGCGGACGTCTCGACTCCGTGCACATTGTGACCAAGCTTGCCGTCGATCTGCCGCCGGTGCTGGCTGATCCCGATGCAATGAAGCGGGCAATCGCAAATCTGATCGACAATGCAGCCGAGGCCCTGCGGGGCTCATTGGTAAAAGAGATCTACGTTTCTACCGCACTGGTCGATAGCCATGATTCTGTGGAGATCACGGTCGCAGATACCGGGCATGGGATCACCGGCGACATAAAAGAACGTCTGTTCCTTCCGTATTTTTCGACGAAGAAACGCGGCACCGGCTTAGGATTGCCGATCGTCAGCCGAATCATGCAGGAGCATGGTGGGTCGATCCGGGTGGAGGAGAATCATCCTGTCGGCGCACGTTTCATTTTGGAACTGCCCCTAGCGATAGAAACCGTTGCGCCCACGCTCGGCTAAAATCAGCTGAGTAACTCCACTGCACAATGAACAGCATTCTTGTCGTTGACGACGAAGCCGACATTCGCAAATCCTTGCGGGGTGTGCTTGAAGATGAGGGATACAAGGTCGGCACGGCGGAGAGCGGAGAAGTTTGCCTCGACATCATCAGTTCGCGGACATACGACGTGGTGCTGCTCGACATTTGGCTGCCCGGAATCGACGGCCTCGAGACGCTCGAACGTCTCAAGCAGCATGAGGATGGTCCCGAGGTAATCATCATCTCCGGACACGGAACCATCGAGACCGCAGTTCGCGCAACAAAGCTGGGAGCTTTCGACTTCATCGAGAAGCCGCTCTCGCTGGAGCGCTTGCTCATCATCGTAAAAAATGCAATGGAAGCCCGGCGCTTGCGTGGAGAAAATCGGGAATTCCGCAAACAGCTTCAGTCAAAGAGCTTGATCGTTGGCGAGAGCGTGCCTACCAAGGCGCTGAGGCAGCAAATCGGGCTGATGGCGCCTACAAACGGGCGCGTCCTGATTTATGGAGAATCAGGAACTGGCAAGGAACTGGTCGCGCTGGCAATTCACAATCAGAGTCTGCGCCGCGAGAAGCTGTTCGTCGAAGTTAATTGTGCGGCAATCCCGGAAGACTTCATCGAGACGGAGTTGTTCGGCTTCCGCAACTCGGCAATTGCCGGCGCCGGACCAGAGAAGATCGGAACCTTCGAGAAGGCGGACGGAGGCACGCTCTTCCTCGACGAAGTCGGGGACATGAGCTTGAAGACGCAGTCGAAGGTGCTGCGAGCTCTTGACGAGCAACGATTCACCCCGGTAGGCGCGCACGACAGCATGACGGTTGATGTCCGCCTGATCGCTGCAACCAACAAGAATTTGGAAGAAGAAATTGGCAGGGGGAATTTTCGCGAAGACCTCTTCTATCGGCTCAACGTGATCCCTTTTTATGTGCCTCCGCTCCGCGAGCGCAGCGAGGACATTCCACTCCTGGTAACCCATTTCCTGAAAGAGTTCTCATCGCATTACAGCAGACGAACGCGAGAGATTACCGGAGAGGCTATCGAGATTCTGATGCGGTACTCATGGCCCGGCAACGTTCGTGAGCTGCGGAATGTGATCGAGCGTCTGGTCATCATGAATCCTGGCGCGACCAAGCTGGAGCGCAAGCATCTGCCACCCCTTGTGTATCGTGACGGAACCCGCCGCAGCGTTCCGGAATTTACTTCGCTCCACCAAGCTCGAGCCGCGTATGAGCGCGACTTCATCCTCAAGAAACTGGATGAGAATCATGGCAACATAAGCCGCACCGCTGAAGTGTTGGGCCTCGAACGAAGTCACATGTACAGGAAGATGAAAGCGCTGGGGATTTCCGTAAAGGAATAGACGCCGTACTCAGTAAGTGCCCTGATTTCGCCAATCGAGATCATCGAGCGCAGCTTCTGAGCTGCGCCAGTTTTCTCTCACTTTGACGAAGAGTTCGAGGAACACTTTTGTGCCGAGAAGTTTCTCGATCTGGTGTCGAGCCGATGATCCGATGCTTTTCAGCATTGCCCCGCCTTTGCCAATCAGAATGGCTTTCTGCCCTTCCCGCTCGCAGTAGATGGCGGCAGCAATGCGGGTGAGCTTCTCGCCCTCCTCGAACTGTTCGACCTTCACGGCGACTGCGTACGGCACTTCCTGGCCGGTTTCGATGAGCACGCGTTCGCGGATGATTTCCGCAACCAGCACGCGTTCGGGCTGATCGGTGATCTGGTTCTCGTCGAAATAGCGCGGACCTTCTGGAAGAGCTTTGATGACATGGTCGAGCAGATCGTCGAGTCCTTGACCCTTCAGCGCGGAGATGGGAATAATTTCCCGGAACTCCCGGAAACTGCGATAGCGATCGATAATCTCCAGCAGCTTGGGCTTTTCCACGGCATCGATCTTGTTGATCAGCAGGAACGCCGGGGAGTCAATGTTCTTGAGCATATCTAAGACGAACTGATCACCGGTTCCAAATTTCTGAGTGGCATCCACGAGCAGCAACACGAGATCGCGCTCCTCGAGCGCATCGTGGACCTCCCGCATCATGCGCCTGCTGAGGGGTGAATCCGGCTTGTGAATTCCAGGAGTATCAATAAAAATGATCTGTCCCGGCGGCCGGCCCTTGCCGCCTTTCACATTCACAATGCCCTGTATGCGATGTCTGGTGGTCTGAGGCTTGTGAGTGACGATGGCGAGCTTTGTCCCCACCAGTTTGTTCAACAAGGTAGATTTGCCGGCGTTTGGACGACCAATGATGGAGACGAATCCTGAGCGGAATGGCATCTACAGTGCCCCGGAACGCTGTGGTTCGGGCACTAACTTCGTGACGCGAACGCGTTCGACGCGGCGGTCAGTCGATTCGAGCACTTCGAACTTGAGGCCTTGGTACTCCACGCTTTCACCCGGTTGAGGAATGCGCCCCGCAACCTCGCTCACCAGGCCAGCCACGGTAGTTGCTTCGACGTTCTGCGCACGTATGTCGAACACTTCTTCCAGGACGTCAACGGCAGTAGCGCCGGAGAAGACGTACGCGGCTTCGCTCTCGCGGACAACATCCGAATGCGCTTCGTGCTCGTCGCTGATGTCACCAACGATTTCTTCGAGCATGTCCTCGAGAGTCACCAATCCGGCTACGCCGCCGTACTCGTCCACCGCGATCGCAATCTGCACTTTGTCCTTCTGCATTTCGCGAAGAAGCTCACTTACCTTCTTGATCTCGGGAACGAAATGCACCGGCCTTATCAGCCTGGCAACCGTCTGCGTTCGTGCATCCTCATCTCTGACCTGGAGAACATCGTGCGAGAAGACAATACCCTGAATGTGGTCAAGGTCGGGGTCATAGATGGGGATGCGGGAATGCGGCTTGTGTTGCAACAGATCGGTGAGCTGTTCAATCGTCGTATTCGCGGAGACGGCCACCATGTCGGGGCGGGCAGTCATTACCTCCCTGACGATTTTGTCGCCGAACTCGACTACCGATTGAATCAGTTCGCGATCGCTCTCCTGAAGAATGCCTTCTTCAGTTCCAGCCTCAAGCAGCGCGTCAACTGCTTCCGACGAGTGCTCAGGCTCCTCCTGCTCTTTGGACTCGCTGAGTGAAACCACCGACATCGCAAAACCAAGCACCACCGTGATCGGTAATGCCAGCCAGATCAGCATCCTCAGCACTGGAATGAATTGCGCAATCCAGTCGCCCCGCGTTCGGACGAAATAAAGGTATGGCAGCAGGCGGCCAAAAACGACAACAATCAAAACGATCAGCACGATTGCCTGTACGATTTCGCCTGCGCTCCAGCGGCCGTCGCTTAATACGCCGTATCCGATCAATAGAGAGATCAGCGCGGTAAATATCTGCGCCAGCACCTGCATTGATAGCGCGGCCCGCTCCGAACTGACGCCCAGCTTTGGCTCAACCCGTTGCTCATAGAACTGGACATTTTCTTCAAACTCGCGCGAGAGGAGCTTGCCCGTTTCGGCATACACGCGCTCGACGTAAGACACCAGCGTCAGAAGACCAGCCAGAATGATGACCAAGATGGATGCGGCGATGATCATGAGCGAGTCTTCTTGAAGCTTTTTGAAATGTAGGCCGCGGGTCTTTGCGCCGCCTTTCGGCGCGGATCGTGAGCAGAACTCAAAATTCTAACTCTCGAAAGCGCAGTTCGCTCGATCAGAGCAGACGGCAGCTTCAGTTTCCCGCGCAGACTTTGTTCGAGAGCAGCCATCTCGCCTGCGTCGTTCTCATGATCGTAGCCCGCGAGGTGCAGCAATCCATGCAGGAGGAGAACCTTCAGCTCCGATTCGAGAGGATGTCCGAGCAGATGCGAATTATTTTTTGCGATGGGAGCGGAAATGGCGATATCACCTGCAATGTCCGGTGAGTGAGCCACGTCGGCCGGAAACGACAAAACATCGGTCGGCTTATCTTTGCCGCGAAATTGACGGTTCAGCCGGCGCATGTGCTCGTTGGACGTAATCAGGACTGAAACCTGGCCGGCAACTCCTACGTGCCGCTGCGCCGTGCGCAGGAATCGGCCGAGCACTCGAGTGTTCAAACGTAAACCGGGATGGTCCGCCGCGATCAGAGCGCCCGAAATAGAGAAGGAGGGTGACTCACCCTCCTCGATGGAATTACAAATCGTCGGTCTGAGCCGTCGTTCATATCGAGCCTGGCCCTTATTGCT
Source organism: uncultured Terriglobales bacterium (assembly GCA_964559345.1). Classification (GTDB taxonomy): domain Bacteria; phylum Acidobacteriota; class Terriglobia; order Terriglobales; family Acidobacteriaceae; genus Gp1-AA112. The sequence goes on along the minus strand of CAZLIE010000083.1, from coordinate 8,055 downwards.
CGAGAATCGGAACTGCCGCCGAAACTCCCGTCACTAGAGACTCCGGTGGTGGAGCGGGAGGCAGGAGCGATAGCTGCTGTTCCGCCCGGTGCTTATGATCATCGTACGCCCGGATGATGCGCTGGACGAGTTGGTGACGAACCACATCGCCCTCATCGAAGAAGTTGAACGAGATGCCATTCACTCCTTTGAGCACGTCGGCGGCTTCAATGAGTCCGCTGCGTTTCGCATTGGGCAAATCGATCTGCGTAATGTCGCCCGTGATCACGGCCTTAGCGTTGAAGCCGAGCCGAGTGACGAACATCTTCATCTGCTCGGAGGTCGTGTTCTGCGCCTCGTCCAGGATGATGAAGCTGTCGTTCAGAGTTCGTCCGCGCATAAACGCGATAGGCGCAATCTCGATCACATTCCGCTCGAGATAGCGGTCAACCTTCTCCTGCTCGAGGAGGTCGTATAGAGCGTCATAGAGCGGACGGAGATAAGGATCCACCTTCTCCTGCAATGTTCCCGGCAAAAAGCCCAGACGTTCGCCGGCCTCGACCGCCGGTCGGGCCAGAATGATCCGGTTCACTTGCTTATTGACCAAAGCAGCCACCGCCATGGCGACGGCAAGGTATGTCTTTCCTGTTCCTGCAGGACCGATGCCGAAGACCATGTCATTCTTCTCGATGGCTTCAATGTACCGGCGTTGATTTAAGCTCTTGGGCTGCACCACCCGCTTGCCGAATGAACGCTGACGCCCGGCCTCGGCGAGTCCGCGAAGCGTTGCCGTCGGGTCGGAGGTGACCACTCGCAGCATCGATCCGAGATCGCCGTTTTGAAAGGTGTATCCGGATTTGCGCAGGTGCTCATAATCGGAGAAGACCTGCTCTGCCCGCGCGATGTCGCGCGAGGCGCCTTCCAGGGCAATGTGGTCGGAGCGAAGGTCGATCGAGACGTTCAGGCCGCCTTCCAGCAAGTGGAGGTTCTCATCCCTGGTACCGAACAGGGCCTCCAGATTGGGGGTAATTTCAAGCTGCTTAATCATTGATGGTTTAGGTTTGTCCTCTTTTTCGCGAAATGCGTACGCCGGAAAACGGCGACCGACTTCCGTTACTGCGATCACAGTTTTTGGCTGGTGAGTCGAGCAGGTGAGCGTCGGAATGCTGGCCACAAGAGTGGTGCACGTCCATTGCGCGTAGAGTACCCGCGGTTTCCTGCGAAGTCAATAAACGGATGGTCAAATTTTGCACAAACTCTTGGGACACGCGACTGGCTTGCATCCCTATTACTTAGATGCTGCGCCAGGTGTAAAAGACACGCCGACCTGTGCGGAACCGCGGTTCAGAAAATCTATGTAGTCTGTGGCTTACAGCGCTGCCGCCAGCAATCTGAGTACCCGCGAGAGAGGCGATTCTGGCTGCCGCGCAGGACCGGCGCGCGCCAAGTCAGCCATGCTGGAGTCGAGCCGGGTGCTCAGGGCCAGGTTTGACCCTCTCAGCAGCCCTGTGTAAACTTAAGACTCTACGAGCTAAATCCCACCCGATTTAGATCCCAAGCTTTCAGAAGGAATGTAGCAAGCAAATGGCAAATCATTTTTCTGCGCTGAAGCGCACGCGCCAAACCGAGAAACGCTCGCAAGTGAATCGAGCGAATAAATCGCGGCTTCGCACAGCTCTCAAGGAATTGCGCGAGGCAATTGCCGCCGGAGACCGCACTTCGGCCCAGAACAGCTTCCGCGCCACAGTGTCGCTCATCGATAAGGCGATCCAAAAAGGTGTGATTCACGAAAACACCGCGGCACGCTATAAGTCACGCCTCAGCGCACGTGTAAACACGCTCGCCACACGGTAACTCTTCTGAATGAAAACGGCAGTCCCTGACTGGACTGCCGTTTTGCTTTCAGCCAGGACAGAAATTACCGGCGTTTCGCGCGCTCCTGCTCGAGCAGCCGCTCTTTGCGAGCAAGGCCCCAGCGATATCCGCCCATCCCGCCGTCGGAGCGAACGACGCGGTGACATGGAATCAGCACGGCAACTTCGTTAGTAGCGCAAGCACGGGCAACAGCACGCCGCCCGGATTCTCCGCCGAGTTTCTTCGCGATCTCGGAATAAGTGCGAGTCTCACCGGCAGGGATGCTCTTCAGTTCCTCGTACACGCGACGCTGAAATGCTGTGGTTCGCACATCGACCGGCAGGTCGGGGAGGTCCACATCACCCTCCAGTCGCCGCAGGAGATTCGCGGTCCACTCGCTAAACTCTCCGTCGGCGCGAATGATCTCTGCCTTCGTGTACTCTCCTTGCAGTTCTCGCACCAGCTTTGCCGGATCGTCGCCCAGCTTGACACTGCAGATTCCCTTGTCTGTGACTGCGAGCAGCGCTTTGCCTCCGGAGTAGGTCGAAATCGAGTAGCGGATGCGGACTCCGTTTCCGCCCTGACCATAGACTGCCGGAGTCATGCCCAGCTTGGCCTTGATGTTCTCGTAAATGCGGCTGCTGGAGTTGTAGCCGGCTTCATAGATGGCAGTCGTGACATCCGGGCGAAAGCGCAACGCGGTCTTGAACAGAGAAAGCTGCCGCGCCGCAACATACTGCTTCAGCGTCACGCCGGTGCTCTGCTTGAAGTCGCGTCGCAGCTTTGCCGGATGCAGTTTCAGTTCCATGGCAAGTTGCTTGAGAGGAGGAGGCGAATCTACGCTCCGCTCTATTGCGCGACAGACGCTTCGGACAAGCTGAAGACGAACGCCTGCTTCTGATTTCTCCCGTGGGCGGCAACGCTTGCATGCCCGGAAGCCCGCCTGTTCCGCCGCTTCAGGGTCGAAGAAGAATTGCACGTTCTCCGGATGCGGCCGCCGCGATGGGCAAGAAGGACGACAATAAATGTGGGTCGATTTGACGGCGTAAAACACCGCGCCGTCAAACTTGCGGTTGCGCGCGACCACCGCATTCCAAAGATCATTCGTTGGCTGTGAGATTGCTGCGCTGCTCATTGGCCTACCTTAATGTTACTGCGCCGCCGGCGCTATCCGTTTTTGAACGGCAATACAGACTGGGGAACTCTACTCCTTTCTATGCTTCTCCCATTTTAAGAGAGGCCAAATCTATCAGTGACGGGAGCTGCCGGGCACCCCTCAATAGCCAGCACACCCGAGGTGCAGAACCTGCATCCTTACAAGCAGACGAAATTGAGCGGACAAGTGTCTGCGGGAGGAAATGTAATGCGAAGAATCGCACAACGGCTAACGATGTGCGCAGCGCTCTTGTGCAGTTTCGGAGCGTTCGCGCAGAATTATGGAACACAGATTCCGGCCGGGACAGAGGTCCACGTACGCGTTGACCAGGACATCAACGCAAAAAACGGCAATGTGCAACCTGGTGAGCAGTTTCCCGGAACGATCTCACGGGACATCGCGGATGCCAACGGCAACATAGTGGTCCCGCGCGGAGCTCGGGCACAGCTTGCAGTGGTCTCACCCAGCAACAACAGCAACGACATGACGTTGGATCTGCGTTCAGTTGAGGTGAACGGCCGTAGGTATCGGCTCGACACCCAGAGTACCAGTGCGGCCGCGAGTACGAAGAACGGCGGCCTGGGGGCGAATAAGCGGACAGGTGAGTACGTCGGCGGCGGCGCGCTCGCCGGAACGCTGCTTGGAGCGCTGGCTGGAGGCGGCAAAGGAGCCGCGATTGGAGCTGTGGTCGGCGGAGCTGCGGGCGCAGGTACTCAGGTTCTTACTCGTGGCAAGACGTTGAACGTGCCTGCCGAGACCGAGCTAGCGTTCCGTCTCGACAGTCCGGTCCGGATGACTGCCTACAACGGCTATCAGGGACACGGCCGTCGGTTGCCATCGGACGGCAGCAACTACAACAACGACAACTACAATCGTGACAACAATTACAACCGTGACAATGGCTATAACCGCGACAACAACAATAATCGCGATTACAACGCCCCACGCGACAACAACGCTCCTCCGGATAACAATGCTCCGCGGGACTACAGCAATCCGCGCTAGTTGAACGGCTGAAGCAACATTGGAAGAGGGCTGGACTTCGGTCTAGCCCTTTTATTTTTCAGGTTGTTTACGAGCAGTTCACATTCCTCTCGGGTAGATGAACCTTCCCTAACATAGCATTCCCTGTGCGAGTGGCTAGGAAATCTGTGAAAACTTGTGCAAAATTGTGACAAAACTCTTGACAGCTTCAACTCTACCCTTCAGAATGCCTCTCCTCTCCCCTTGCTGACATGAATTGAGCCCGTAGGAGGCCCCCGTGCACTGGCTCGCGCCCGAACTCGTCTTACCCTCGTCCGACAGGCCCCGCTGGCCTGTTCTGCTGTCCGTTTGCCCCAATTTGGATCGCCTGCAAATGCGTGAACATGCGCTGGTATCGGCCGGATACCACGTTGTCTCGGCCAGCACTCTGGTTGCGGCTTGGGGCATGGCGCAATTCTGTAAGTTTGATCTTGTCCTGCTGGATGACGAGTGCGTCTCAGAAGGGGAGTCAGGAACGTTGCAGGAACGTTGTGCGACTGTGCTGCTTCAGCCTAGCGCCTCAGACAAAGAAGTGATCGCTCAACTCGCCAAAGTACTCACAACCGTGAACGCTTCCATCGCAGTCCATTGAAGTGAAAAGCTTGTCCTGTTGAATTGAATACCCTCCACTCCTTTCCCATGTAGCGCTCTAATACAATGGAGCCATGGCTGATCGGTTGTATCTAAGCCTGTGGTTTCCGACGTTCGGCGCCGATGAAATGATGGCGCGCACCCTGTCTGTTCTGCGGCAATTCCCTTTTTCCGCCATCAAGCCAGGCGTGGGATACGTCGGCGTCCACGCCATCTCGTGGACAGAGCCGGTCATTTCCGAGTACAGCTTCGACCAGCGCGCTACACCTGAGCAGGCAATTGCCTTCGCGGGCGAGCATGTTCACTCAGACAATGCCTATGAATTTGAAGTCATGTGGGATTTGTGGACTGCTGAAGTAGGCGGCGGTCTGGATCCCGCCTGGCGGCTGACACCCCAACTTGTAAAGTTTCTCGTTCATGGCACCGATTTTGAAGATGGCGTGTACCAGGAGCACGGCCATATTCAGATAGACTTCGGCATCGATACTCCGTTCCTGCATGAGGACATTGACTTCGATCACGACAGCGAGCAGCGCGTCAAAGCCAACGTTCAAAAACTGGTGAACTTCACGTCCGTGCTGGAAAAAGTGGGCGGCATCGGCGGTCGCGTCCTATGGTCGGACTCAGATGAAAATCTGGCTCAGAAGTTGATCTCGCGCCTTCAGCGGGTGCAATGAGCTTTTGATAATGCTCCTTGCTTTTTACTCCACCCGCATGCGCCACTGATTACTAGCATCCTGATCGACGAGGATGGTGAGGGTGGCATCAACGCCGCGATCAATCTTGGGCCCCGGCTCTCTGAACGATGTTCCATTTTCCCGATCGAAGCTAAGGACGATCTGTCCGCTCCCGGTTGGCTTGATGCGGTAGCTGTAAGAAGATCCCGCATTGATGCTGCCGGTGCCAAACGATGCGCCGGGATAATCGAGCTCGACGTTGCGCATGGGAGCACGTCCGTTGTTGCGGATCGTCACATTCACTCCCGTAGAGTGGCACGCATTAAGTCCAATACAGGCGATTAGAACCGCAACACAACTGATGAGTGTGCGAGTGAGTTTCATTGGGTTTCGACTATGCGCTGGTCGGATCGGGCATCTTGAGCGAATCCTTGCGCTCGAGGATTCGTGCGCTGAGCACCACACCATTGCGGTTGTCGTGTAATTTCACCGAGAAGACCAGCACATTCCAGACATAACGTGGACTCTTCTTCGGCAGCGGCAGCCCACGAAATGTGCGATCGATGTATGTCTCGCGCGTGTCGGCGACGGTGCGGATGATCTCCTGCCATTCTTCTCCAAGTTCCGGAAATTCTGAAAAAAGACTCTTGCCAATAAACCACGAGCGTTTCTTATCTAGAAGTTTGGCTAGATTGTCATTGACGTACTGCCAGTTACCGTCACGATCGATGATTTCAAGCACAACATCATCGCCCATCGCCATATTGATCCGCGAGTAGTAAAAATCCCGCGCATCCACGACTACCGGTTTGCCACGGCGTTTTGCTTCGAAGGAACGCAGCGCGGCCAGCAGATCGTCAACGGAACTGTAGCCCTTCAGCAAGTGCATGTCTTCGACGCCGCCGAATTTGCGCTCGAGGGTGGCTGAAAGAATGATGATCGGAACCTGTGGTCGCTTCTCGCGCAGGCTGCTTGCCACTTCCGTGCCAAACTTGCCCGCACCCAAGTGGTAGTCGAGAACCGCGATGTCAGCCTGACTGAGCTTGGCTTCCGCCTCTTCCACCGAGGCAGCGGTGATCGCCTCATACCCATTGTTGCGAAGGATGGCAGATCGAAGGATCAAATTGTCAATGTGATCATCGAGCAGCAGCACACGAATGGGGACACGCGCAGTGACCGGCTTATCTTGATCCATAGAGACGGTTGTCGGTCTCGATTTCTCCATTCGAGTGACTCACCTGTGAACTGTTCGATAAGTTTGGCAAACTGAAAGTCTATTCGACCGGCGTTGAGTTGCGTTCGCGCGAAGAAGCTCGAAAGGACCGGGCGAGCTCCGGCAATTTACCGAAGACCGCCACTGCGCGCAACCATTGACGATTGTCGATTGCGGGGTAGCCGCTCACCACTTTCCCCGCTTCGACACTGCTGGGAATGCCGGTTTGCGCAGTGGCAATGACGCCATCCCCGATGGAGCAGTGTCCGGCTACGCCCACCTGTCCGGCAAGAATCACATCATTGCCCACGTCGGTTGACCCCGCCAACCCCACCTGAGCACAGAGGAGAGTACGTTCACCAACTCGCGAACCGTGCCCAACCTGGACGAGATTGTCGATCTTAGACCCGCGCCCGATGCGGGTTTCGCCGATGCTCGCACGATCTACACACGCATTGGCTTGTACTTCCACGTCGTTTTCAACTACCGCAGCACCAGATTGAACGATCTTGTGCCACTCATTCTTATCGGTCTTGGCAAATCCGAAGCCATCGGCTCCAATCACGGCTCCATTCTGGAGAATTACATCATCCCCGATTCGACAGTGTTCGCGGACAACCGCATGTGCGTGGGCGAAGAAATTTCTGCCGATAACCGCGCCAGGATAGATGACGACGTGGGGCAGCAATGTGCAATTGGGTCCGATCTGCACGTGCTCAGAGACAACAACGTAGGCGCCGATAGAAGCACCGTGCGCGATCGCCGCTGTGGGATCGATCACAGCAGTAGGATGGATTCCGGGCGTGTACTTCGGCGCGTCGTAGAACAGCTCGATGGCCCGGGCAAACGCGAGATATGGATTGGAGTGCCGTAATGCAGGACGCTCGATCGCCGGAAAATCGTCGCCGACGATCACTGCAGATGCGCGAGTCGAACGAGCCGCGGAAGCGTACTTGGGGTTCGCAACAAACGTAATTTGTCCGGCAAGCGCATCTTCGATGCCCGCGACGCCGGTGATGTCCACATCCGTCGCCTTGTCGAGGCGCGCGCCGAGCCGCTGCGCAAGATTACTCAACTTCATAGGGGCTCAATTCTAGTATGCCGAACGAGCGGATGCCACCAGCCGGCAAACCCTCGATGCGTCAGGACTGAAAAAATCGTCCTGGTGGCAAAACAACCCTATTTCGACGACAACGCCCAGCGCTCAAGATCGCCAGTCTGCTTCAACAATTGCATTTGAGCTTTCTCGAGTTCGAAGGTCGTGTCGAGCAGCGTTGAATACTTGTCGTTCTCATCCAATTGTGCCTGCTGCTGGTCCTTGAGAGTGGCCTGCCCGGCGTCGAGTCGGGTCTGTAGTGCTTCAGTATTGTTCTGCGCCAATTGATATTCGAGTTTGGCGACCTCGCGCGCGGCGCTCAATTGTGCGACCGTGCGTTGCAGCTTGAGAGTCTCGGTCGAGACTTGTTCCTTCGCGGCATCAACATCCCTGCGCGCCCGCAAAGCGTCTGCATACGCGGCTTCGCTGTGATCCTTCTGGCCTTTGTTCAGGAACGGCACGCGAA
>CAZLIE010000082.1:18278-19456 GCA_964559345.1 uncultured Terriglobales bacterium | reverse complement strand
GCCGACGCCAATGCCGCGAATTCAGACACCCTGCGCGTGAAGGTCCACAAGGGACCGGAAGGAGCCACTCTCCCCGGCTATACCTACACGCAGGAAGCGCAGGATTTTTGACGCCGTCTAGGCTTGAAGTTGCGCCCGTTAGGGCTGCATAGACTCTTCCACGATTGAGAAAGCATGATTGAAAACCTGATTACTAAGCTAGGGCTGTTTGTAATCGCTGTAATCTCGGCGGGCGGATATCTCGGAATTGTGGCGCTGATGGCGATCGAATCCGCCTGCATCCCGTTGCCGTCGGAAGTGATCATGCCGTTTTCCGGATACCTCGTTTATAACGGCCGCTTCAATCTGTGGCTGGTTGCGCTGGCCGGGGCGATTGGATGCAACCTCGGTTCGGCGATTGCGTACGCGGTCGGCTACTACGGTGGACGGCCGCTGGTCGAGCGTTATGGATCGTATCTGTTGTTGAGCCAAAGAGAGCTGGATTGGGCTGACCGGTTCTTTGCCCGGCATGGAAACGCTGCCGTGCTAATCAGTCGAATGCTGCCGGTGGTGCGTACGTTCATAGCCCTGCCTGCGGGTATCGCCCGGATGCCGCAGCTCCGCTTCCACATCTACACCTTTATTGGATCGTTTCCCTGGTGTCTCGGCCTGGCGTATCTCGGAATGAAGGCGGGAGAGAACTGGCGCTATCTGGGAAAATACTTCCACGAATTCGACAAGATAATCGCCGCACTCATCTTGCTGGCGATTGCGTGGTTCATCTGGTCACGTTGGCAGCATCGCGTCAGGGTAGCTTAGCCGTCGCCTTCACCGTAATCGACCGACGCGAGCAGTTGAAGCGCGCGAGGGATTGTGGGGCGCAATGTCGCCAGTCTCCAGGCCGACCGGTTCGTCGGAAACTTCGGGTTGGGGAAGGGATTGCAATAGTCGTGCACATCGATTCCAGCGCAGGATCGATTCATCGTTTCCGCTGGGCCGGGTCTTTTCGGCGCGATCGAAGTAATTCAGGGCCTCCTGAAACTCTGCGGCAATTGCCGGTGCCGGACGTCCGAGGCGAAGCTGCGCCTTGGCATGGCGCTCATGCAGAATGCCGGTGTAATAGAGACGCGAGTACTGGTCTGCGAGTCCGCTGAAGAGCGCGGCTGCTTCGACGAAGCGATCTTTCACTCCGCCAGTGA
>CAZLIE010000082.1:0-18268 GCA_964559345.1 uncultured Terriglobales bacterium | reverse complement strand
GGTCAGTAATGGCCAACCCGAGAATGCGCTGCGCAGACTGATGTGAAGGATCAATGGCCAGAATGTCGCGACAGATCGACTCTGCCTCCTCGGGCTCGTTCAGGTAGCGATAACGTTCCGCCTTGGCGATAGCCGCGTTGATTCCAGCATTCGAGATTGATTTGAGTTTCAGCTCCATAAGGCTTCACAAATTCCACAGCAAGAAGACTGCTATAAGAGTGCCAATCGTTGCGATTCCATAGCATCCGGCGAATACCACTTCATTCAGGTGCTTAATCTGCAAGCCGTCGTAAAGCGTGTAGCGGAAACGGTGTGCGAAATGGAAAAGCGGTACCGTGCAGAGCACGAGCAAATAGATCCGCGTGACAGGGGAATGCACCAATGTCTGCAACGACGTGAACGACGGGCCGTGCATCCATCCCAACGGGATTGCGATCCCGAATATGAAGAGTTGCACCGGCAGCAGCAGAGCGGCTACAACTCCGCCGGCGCTGAACAACGTCCAGAAAATCGGCTCAGTCTCTCTATTTACCATGGTCATTCACCTACTTCAGCGTGAGCACCACACCCAAAACTATGGCCGAAATAACGGCCCACGCGAGGAACTGTGGGCCGGCGATCATCACGGCCGGCAGTCGCTTTCCACGAATGCGGACGGCCATCGCCTTCGGCGCTAGGTTGAACCAAGTAATTGAATGCAGCAGTAGGAAGGCGAAAGCGATGAGGTTCAACGCGATCATCGCCGGAGAGTTCATGCGATGAGAAAATGCAGCGTACGCATCGGCGCCCCGCCCGATTTCCCAAAGTTGCAGGAGAGTGATCGCGACCGTCCATGCGACTGCGACGCTGCTTAGTTCTCGAAGAATGAATTTTACGTACGGCCACTGGCCGAGCCACCAATAGGTCGAGACGCGTGGCCTGTACCATCGCGGATGGAATTCCGTATAGCTCGGAACCGGCGAACCCTGCTCGACAGATTTACCGGTCCGAGACGCTGAAGCCGGTGCCTGTGCTGCGCTGCTCATTAGTAACTCCTAGCGTTTTCCCCAGGGCATAAGGAACGACTTCATGCCGTCAATCGCTGCGGACAACTTGTACTGTTGAATCGCCCCAGCGGGATCTACGTGCTTCGGGCACACGCGCGTGCATTCCCCGACGAACGTGCATCCCCAAATGCCTTCCGGATGCGAGAGGATGGCCATACGTTCGGCTGCGCCCTCGTCGCGTGAATCCTTGTTGTAACGATGTGCAAGCGCCAACGCTGCCGGTCCGATAAAAATAGGATCCAGCGCGGTAATCGGACACGCGGCATAGCACAGCAGGCAATTGATGCACATGCTCTGTTGCTTGAATTCGTCCAGTTGTTCCGGTGTTTGCAGGTATTCGCCTTGACCATTTTCGGATTGATGAATCAACCAAGGCTTGACCTTCTTCAGCTTCTCGAGAAAGGTTGAGATTTCAACGACCAAGTCGCGGACGACAGGAAAATATCGTAGCGGCTCGATCCTGATCGGTCCGGGCGAGTACTGCGTCAGGAATGTTGCGCATCCCAATTTGGGCTCACCGTTGATCATGTATCCGCAACTTCCGCAGATGCCCATACGGCACGACCAGCGGAAGGTCAGCGTGCCATCGATGTTGTCCTTGATGTGATTCAGCGCATCCAGGATTACCCATTCCTCCTTTAACGGAACCTCATAGCTTTGCAATCGCGGCTCGTTGTCGTACTCGGGAGAGTAGCGCGTGACCTGAAGTTGGATCGTCTTTGCTATTTTCGCCATTAATTAAGCCTTTGCCGCCGCGAGGACCGGTTGTCCGTAAACGCGTTTACCTGGGGGCCAGCGTGTGATCACAACCGGGCTGTACTCGATCTTCGGCTGCCCGTCGCTATCTTGTGACACCAACGTGTGCGCGAGAAAGTTTTCGTCGTCACGCGCCGGATAATCCGTGCGCTGATGCGCGCCGCGCGATTCAGTCCTGTGCAGCGCGCTGTCAACAATGCATGTAGCCACATCCAGCATGCAAGTGAGTTCAAGAGCAGAGAGCAACTCGGTGTTGAATGTACGCGAGTGGTCGTCGATGGAAATATTCTGTGCTCGTTCTTTGAGCTCCGACAGTTGTGCTGCGGCATCACGCAATGTTTGTTCCGTCCTATAGATTCCGGCGCCGGCTTCCATCGTCTTCTGCATGGCTTCACGCAAATGAGCGACACGTTCGGTGCCGCCGGTCTTGCGAAGGACTTGCTGCTCGAGTCGGAGACGTTCATCGTTGGCTTGGGCGAGGAGCGCTGGACTAATGCCGTCCGGTATGGTCGCGGCATGTTCTGCAGCCACCCGTCCTGCACGTGCGCCGAAGACCAGAATCTCGGGCAGGGAATTGGAGCCGAGGCGATTTGCGCCGTTGATGCTCACGCAGGCGCACTCTCCCGCAGCAAAAAGTCCGGCAAGTGGCGTGGTGCCATTTATGTCTGTGGAGATGCCGCCCATCATGTAGTGAATCACCGGTCGCACCGGGATGAGCTGAGTTACGGGATCCAATCCTTCGTATTTCAGGCAAAGTTCACGAACAAAGGGAAGGTTGGCGTCAATCAACTTCGCGCCGAGATGCCGCAGATCCAGATGAACGACGGCCCCATAAGGACCTGGAATAGTTCGTCCCTTCTCGTATTCCTTTACGAATGCCTGTGACAGCCGATCGCGCGGTCCCAACTCCATGCAGCGCAACACAGGCTTGGGCTCGGGCCTGCCCAGGTCGTAATCCTGCAGGTAGCGATAACCATCTTTGTTGACGAGGTATCCACCTTCAGCCCGTGCGGCTTCTGTTATCAGAATTCCCGTAAATGGAAGTCCGGTAGGGTGGTACTGGATAAATTCCATGTCCTTCAAGGGCGCGCCAGCGCGATATGCGAGCGCCATTCCGTCGCCGGTTTTGATCGCTGCATTCGTGGTGTAGGGAAAGACGCGACCACATCCGCCGCTGCAGATAATTACCGATTTTGCGGTAATCGCCTGGATCCTGCCCGACATCAGTTCGATGGCGACCACACCCTGCACACGGCCGTCGTCCACCAGCAACTTGGTGACGAACCATTCGTCATAGCGATGGATTTCGTTGTACTTGAGCGTCGTCTGGAAGAGCGCGTGCAGAATGTGGAAGCCGGTCTTGTCCGCGGCGTACCAAGTGCGTCTCTTCTTCATCCCCCCAAAGGCGCGAACCGCGATGTGACCATCGGCCTCGCGGCTCCACGGACATCCCCAATGTTCCAGCCGGAGCAACTCCTGCGGAGCCTCTGTGATGAACGCTTCTACCGCGTCCTGATCGCACAGCCAATCGCCGCCGGAGATTGTGTCGTAGCAATGCTCGTCGAGTGAATCGTCCGGCTTGATCACGCCGGCGGCGCCGCCTTCGGCGGCAACGGTGTGACTGCGCATGGGATAGACCTTGGAGATCACCGCAATGCGCAAATTGGGATTGGTTTCTGCGACGGCAATGGCTGCACGTAAGCCAGCGCCGCCACCTCCGACGAGCAAAACGTCGTGGGATGACGTGTCCATGGGGCCTCAAGTACCGCGCCCGATCCTCAGCGAGTCTGCTGTGGCGCGGGTAAAAATCATGATTCGTTTCAGGGCCGACGATCTCGGGCTCAAAGAGCGCCCAAAAGGACAGGTACGTCCCAACTACCATGGCCAAGGCCAAGTCAGTGCCGCGCTGCCATTCATCAGGCATCGCGTGCGGGGCCGAAAGCAGAGAGCCGCTCTTCAGGAGTGGACTGCAACAGAGCTAAGCTCGGAGCGGTCAGCATTTTGCTATTGGAGGACAGGCAATTGCAAGCGCAAATATGACCGCCAATGGAACAAATCACCCAGAACGGGGAAATTAAGGGGCAACTTTTTAAAAAGGAACTACTTGGGGTGAACACAAAGGGTACAAAGGCGAAAGGAGTGGACAGGGGAGAACCGATCGTTGCTTGCTCGGATTCCACGAACCCGTTTTGTTACGTGCAGCTTGTGCCGAGGCGCAGATAGGGAGGTCAACTCACGTCCGCCGCCTGCATCCAACATGGCAATTAACGGAGAGACTTGCAAAGGGAGAGTGCGTGGCAGCAACAAACGGCAATGATGCTGGCTTTGTGACATATTGTTGTGCAGTGCGACGGACCCATCCAGTCGTCTTTGGCGCCTTACCTTATCGATTCATCAAGTTGACCGTGCTTTTCTGTCTGTTGCTGCTGCTGACCCAGACGCTATTCGGGCAGGACCAGCGACGCCGTCCAATCCCCGTCGCTCCTCCGCGTCAGAGCGGCAACTCCGTCACGGTGGTGGTCACCGATGAGAATGGTCTTCTCGTTTCCGGTGCGCTCGTCCAACTGTTTAACGCAACTAGCCACGAGATGCTTCAGGCTTACACCGATCTAGCCGGTCGCGTTTACTTCCTAAACCTGAATTCCCGGGAAGTATTTTCACTGAATGTCGAGAAGCAGAACTTCTATGAGGTCAATCAGAAAGAATTTCGGGTTGAAGGTGCACAGACGTATGAGCTGATGCTTCCTCATGTTCAGGAGTTGAAGGAAGTAGTGAACGTAACTTCGTCTCCCACTGGCATCGATCCGGCCCAGACCTCGAACGACCAGACAATGGGTACACCGGAAATCATCAACATCCCTTATCCGACCTCGCGCGACATTCGGAACCTCTTGAACTTTCTGCCCCAGGTGGTGCAGGACAGAACCGGACAGGTTCATGTTGCTGGCGGCGCAAATTACGAGACGCGAGATGTACTCGACGATTTCGACATCACTTCTCCAGTCAGCGGGAATTTGGCTATGCGCTTCAGTGCCGACGCCGTTCGCGCTATCGATGTCCAGAGTAGCCGTTGGTCGTCACAATTCGGCAGAGCGTCAGGCGGGCTTGTTAGCTTCACCACTGGGATGGGTGATGATCGTTATCGCTTCGATGCTACGAATTTTTTTCCCTCATGGACTTCGAAGAAAGGAGTGAGCTTCGACAAATGGGTGCCACGCGCTACCTTTTCCGGTCCGATCATGAAGGGCAAGGCCTGGTTTTTTGAGGGGGCGGATGGAGAGTACGACAACAATATTTTTCGCGACTTGCCTGCAGGTCAGGACCGCGATCCGGTCTGGCGCGGTAGCAATCTGTCCAAAGTGCAGGTGAACCTTCGGCCCAACGACATCCTCAATGCCGAAGTACTGCTGAACGTCTATGACGAAGAGAATCAGGGATTGACGCTGATCAATCCGGTGTCCACGACCGTCAAGCGTAATCAGAATGCCTCGCTGATCGGGCTCAAAGAATTCCATTACTTCTCAGGAGGCGCAACACTCGAACTCGGATTTGCAGTCTCTCACTTCCGCGATGATTACCGTCCGCAAGGGGACGCTCCATTCTTCATCACTCCGGACACGACTTCCGGCAATTACTTCGAGGCCTTCAATGGAAGGTCAAGGCGAGCGCAGGGAATCGCCAATCTGTCGTTGACTCCGTTCAATGCTGCGGGCCGGCACTCGATCAAGCTCGGAAGCGACATCGATCAGATTAATTTCCAGCAGACATATCAGGATCGTCCGCTATCACTGCTTCGGGAAGACCGGACTTTGTATCGGCAAAGCATTCTTCCTGCATCTACTCATTTCGAGCGCAACAATTTCGAGGTGGGAGCTTACGTAGAGGACCGCTGGTCTGCCGGCGATCGCTTGCTCATTCAGCCAGGAGTACGCATGGATTGGGATGAGATCGTGCGGCGTCCAGTTTTTTCGCCGAGAGTCGCTTCGAGTTACATGCTGCGCTCTAGTCGCGAGACGAAACTGTCGGCAGGAATCGGCATCTACTACGATCGCACTCACCTGGATTACCTCACTCGCGGTCTCACCGGTCCGCGTACCGACTCCTACTATGGCCCGGATGGCACGACTCTGGTCGGGCCGCCACTTGTTACCAGCTTCATCGTCAACCCTGGAATCCTCCGCGAGCCTCGATTTGTTAACTGGAGTGTCGGCATAGAACGTAAGCTGCCCAAGGAAATCTATGGCAGCGTGGAATTCATTCAGAAGACCGGAACCGACGGATTTATTTTCCAGAATCTGAATCAATCATCAATTCTGTCCGGAACTTACCTGCTGACGAACACACGAAAAGACCGCTATCATTCGGTGCAGTTCACCGCGCGCAAACATTTCAAGGGGGACTACAACCTCTTCGGCTCCTACACACGCTCTTCCGCGCGTTCGAATGCAGTGGTCGATTACACGCTGAACAATCCCATTTTCAGTCCGCAAGCCGGCGGCCCACTGCCTTGGGACGTGCCCAATCGATTCATCGGTTGGGGATGGACACCTCTGCCCTGGACTAAACGTCTCGACTTTGTTTTCTCCGTCGATTACCGAAGTGGATTTCCATGGAGCGCCGTCAACAACAACCAGCAGATTGTTGGCGCGCCGGATTCGCATCGGTTTCCAGATTTCTTATCACTCAACCCGGGTCTCGAGTTCAGGTTCACTTTTCATGGTTATGCGTTGGCGCTGCGGGGAGTTGCGGAGAATGTAACCGGGAGGAGAAACCCGTTCGTCGTCGACAACGATGTGGACTCTCCCAATTTTGGCACGTACAGCACGTTCAACAACCGATCAATCACCGCCAGAATCCGCTTCCTCGGCAGGAAGTAGTCGGCGGGCTTACTTGTCCTTGTTAGTGCGGCCGTGCATGCCCGCTGGGTTTTCGTGGGTGCGCTCGCGAATGTTGGCCTTTAGCGCGCTGCCGATATGCACCGCGGAATTGCCGTACTTGTCGCGCAGACGGTCGGCGGCCGAGAGCGCCTGCTTCCATCGCTCACTCTCCTCGAAGTTGAACGACGCGCTTCCGGCAGGAGAATCGAAACCTGAGAGATGTACCCCCAATAACCGGATTTTTGCTCCCGGCTTCCAGTTATCCTGGAATAGTTTTCGAATCTGCAGCAGGATTGCACGATCACTGCTGGTCGGCTCCGTCAACGAGTGCGCTCGCGTGATGGTGTCGAAGTTTGCATAGCGCAGCTTGAGCTGGATGGTGCGGGCTTCAAACTGCTGCTCTCTCAATCGTCGCGCGACCATCTCACTGAGACGCGCAAGCGTCGTCTCGAGCACCTGCGGGTTGGCCGTGTCTTCGTCGAAGGTGTGCTCGTGACTGATGGACTTAGGCGCGGAGTCGCCAATGTCTTCGTCGAACCAGCCACCCGCGTCTTCGCCGCGGGCCTTGCCGGCCATTGCCGACCCGTATGCGCCAAACTGTCGGTCGAGATCTGCGCACGCAGTTAGGTCGCCGAAGGTGCGTATGCCGAGCTCATGCAGACGAGCCTCCGTCACTTTGCCGATGCCCGGCATCTTGCGGACAGGCAGACCTGCCATCACACGGACCTCGTACCCGGGGATGACGAAGAGCACTCCATTGGGTTTGGCCAGGTCCGAAGATATCTTTGCAACCACGCGTGAGGCGCCAATCCCGATGGAACAGTTGAGGGTGAGCTCGTCGCGTATGGCCGCGTGCAGAGCGTGGGCAGCTTTCAAGGGTGGACCCAAGAGGCGGGCGGTCCCGCTCATGTCCATGTAGGCCTCGTCCACCGACGCCATCTCGACCTTGGGCGAGAAGCGGCAGAGGATCGCATGCACTTTGCTGGAGTACTCCCGATACAGGTCCATGTGGCCGTCGAGGTAGATGCCGTCTGGACAAAGCTTGGCGGCAGTACGCAGGGGCATCGCCGAATGCACTCCGTATTTCCGAGCCGCATAGGAAGCGGCGGAGACTACGCCACGCTGGTCCTTGGCTCCGCCAACTATCACTGGCTTGCCCTTCAGTGACGGGTCGAGTATCTCCTCCACCGAGACGAAGAACGCGTCCATATCGAGGTGGAAGATGATGCGTTCGGGATCCATTGCGCGTGTGTCTCTATTCAACCATGGAGCGACGTAAAACCGAGCGGCATAATGTGTACTTGGAAACGATCAGATCGAAAGCCTTTCCTGCATTAATCTTTCTTGCGCTGCTGGCGCTCGCGTACGTGGCGGCAGGACGCCTTGGGCTGGCGGCTCGGCTCGGCGATCACTTGCCGTCTGCATTCGCCAGCTTTGCGCTGTTAGTGGCGCCGATCTGGTTCCTCGGATTTGGGGCGGCAGAGTGGATACGACCCAGATTGCCGAATGCAGCTTCCAGAATCATCGCCGCAGTCCTGCTGGTAATCCCTTACGTTATCTTCGCGCTCCCGCGACACGAGTTCCAGCCCAGGCTCGCGGCCGGATTCATCGCGATCACCCTCGGCTCGGCCGCGTTGCTCGAATGGGCGCGAGTGAGGCATGGAGATTCACGTGCAGGATGGCAGGACTTGGTCGTCCTCACCTGCCTTGGACTGTCAGTTGATCTCCGGCTGTTCCAGTCGACATGGCCGGCTCCGACAATCGGTGGATTGTCCAAGTTGTTGCTGGTAGATCTAGCGCTGTATGGCTACTTGGTCGTCCGGCCACTCGATGGCATTGGCTATGATCTGCGGCCGAGGCTAGACGATCTCGGTATTGGGTTGCGGGAGTTTGCGTTCGTGTCACCGATCGTGATTGCCCTCGGAATCGCTTTAGGTTTTCTCCATTGGCATGCGGTGATTCCATCGCCTCTGAAGTACGTGGGCGCATGGCTCTTCACGTTTCTGTTCATCGCGGTTCCGGAAGAACTATTCTTCCGCGGCCTAGTGCAGAATCTGCTCGAGCGACGACTCGGAGCAAAGCTCGGCCTTGCGATCACTTCCGTGCTGTTCGGCCTGTCCCACTTCAACAAGCGACTAGGACCCGCCGGCATCGGCTTCAACTGGAGATATGTTCTGCTGGCCACCCTTGCGGGAATTTTTTATGGCAGAGCGTGGCGTGCGCGTCGGCGAGTGCTCGCTTCGGCGATCACGCACACGTTTGTAGATGTCATTTGGTCAATCTGGCTACGCTGAACGAGCTCGCCTACCTGCTCAAGCCGAAAAGGTGTGGGCGGAGCAGCGTGCTGTTGCAAAGCATAACGGTAGTAGCCGGCGCCGACGCGCATGTGGCGTTGCACGTGGTCGGGGATGGTGAGGGCAATCGTGAGCCCAAGAATCCCGTGCGCCACGCCAAGCGCATAGATATTTCGGTTGCGCCGGAAGATCAGGCACGCAACCCATCCCGCGACCAGGCACACGACCACAAGTACAGGATTGGGTATGTGTACGAGGCAAAAAATGCCCGCGCTTACGAGTGCCGCAACAGCCCCTGAGTTCAGCAATCGTTCTAGCCGCAAGAAAACGTAGGACTGCAGAATAAACTGCTGAAATACCGCCCAGAGCACATAGGCCGTCGAATGGCTGAGAGTCCCTCCTGTGCCAAACAGCGGATGGAGTGAGCCAATCTCCCAGGCGATCAAGCCCGCAGCCACAGATAGAGCCAATGCCGCGGGAATGACCCAGAGTGAGGGCCGAAGGCCACGAGCCGCGAGTCCAAGCTGATCGAGAGTAGGCCGATGGATGATGGTGGTGATGACAATGAAGGCGGCCGACAGCCAAAAGAGACGAAGTTGGCTTCGGCCTGAGGCCCAGATCGTCGCCTCAACCAGGATCAGGGTCGCAAGAATCTCGACAAAGGAGATAAGGGCAGACAGGGTTGCGGTGCCGCTGGCTGATATCGTAGAAGAACGCTCCCGAACTGCATCCGAGATGGTCACTGAAGAACGGTTATACATGCGCCTGCGACCTGCAAATCCATGAACTCATCCAATAGCTAAGACTCCTGAACTCATGAAACGATTCCGAAATCTGTTCGCGGGACTAGTCTTTCTGCTCATTCCTGCTACTTTGCTCCACGCAGTCACCCTTTTCAAAGATGCGCAATTCAAGGTAAAGGTCGTGCGCAACGTCCAATTCGCGACCGGCGCTGTGCGGCAGCCGTCGGCTGGGAAGCATCCTTTGTTGATGGACATCTACGAACCCGAGGTCACGGACAGTACCTGGAAGCGGCCGGCGCTGATCGCAATCCACGGTGGCGGCTTTGTCCTGGGTGACAAGAGCGAGATGACGAACCTCTGTCGCGAGATGGCGGCCCGCGGCTATGTTTGTTTCTCCATCAACTATCGTTTGGTTTCGGACGATCCTCCAGGCACCGATCCCGACCAATACACGCGGACGGTGTTCGCCTCTGTCGAAGATGCCGCCAACGCAGTACGCTGGATCGAGCAGAGAGCGGCAAAGTATAACGTCGATACCTCGCGGCTCTTCATTGGCGGATCTTCTGCCGGCGCGGTCAGTTCGATGTTGCTGGCCTACGATCCGCAGATCAAAGCACCGCACTTTCGCGCGGTCGCCGATATGTGGGGCACGATGGGCCAACGGGTGAACTGGATCCGAAAGGGAGGGCCGCCACTATTGATTATCCACGGCACTGAAGACCAGACCATCACGGTCAGTGCTGCCGAGCAGATTGACGCGCGCGCCCGGCAGGTCGGCTTGCCGCACCAAACATTCCTCGTCGAGGGCATGGGCCACGGTGTCCCGCTCAATTTTGAGGTGAATGGCGAAACTCTTTTGCAGCATCTGGTCGATTTCTTCTATAAACAAATCGCTCCCGGCGGACAGGCGAGTGCCGCACATGCAGCTTCCTGATCTGTCTGCGAGCAGAGGTCGCCAGTGACTCCAGCCAAGAAGGCAGCCAAGCTTGACCTTCTGCATTGCCAGCAGTTCAGCAAGGATGTTGTACAACTCACCTACGCCTGCCGGTACTCATGACGCCGAGATTAGCGGGTGAGACGGCGTTGGTGACCGGCGGGTCGCGCGGAATCGGCCGCGCCATCTGCGAGGCCTTCGATCACGAAGGCGCCAAGGTTTACGTTCACTACCACAGCAACCGCAAGGCTGCCGAAGATGTCTGTCGATCGTTGAAGAATGCTGTCGCAGTCCAATGCGACATGGGCTCCCTTGACTCAATCGAGCGGATGTTTCATTCCCTTGGCCACGTGAAACTCGACATCCTGGTCAACAACGCGGGTATATGGAAGCCCACGCCTCTAGGATCGACAAGCGCAGAGTTGCTTCGGGAAGTGGTGGATGTAAATCTGACCGGGGTCTTCTGGGCAACACAATGCGCTCTGCCGCGACTGAACGGAGGCGCCCGCGTTGTGAACATCTCGTCGGTTGCCGCTCGTGTCGGAATTGCCGGTGGTCGCAGCATGTATGGTGCTGTCAAGGCAGCGGTCGATTCGCTCACGCGGAGCTGGTCCCTCGAACTAGCGCCGAGGAAGATTCGGGTGAACGCGGTGGCTCCCGGTTATCTCGAGACCGACATGACCGCCCAGCACTTCTCCAATCCGAACATCAGGCAGAATGCTCTGGACCGTCACCCGCTGGGCAGGTTCACAACGCCTGCCGACGTCGCGAGTGCGGTCGTCTTCCTCTGCTCGGCTGAGTCGGAGCACGTCATAGGACAATCCCTGAACATCAGCGGCGGATTTGTCGTATAACCCGCAATTGAACAGTCCGCGTGGTTTAGGTATCGTCACGCCGTGAGCGCGCCTACAACAACAATCTACGCGTCAGAACCGGAAGGCGGCGAGCAGCCGAGCATCTTTTCGGGCGCGATGCGAATTGCGTGGCTGATCGCAGCCGCTGGCGTCCTGCTGGAAGTCGCATTCGACGGCCGCTATGGCTATTTCCGCGACGAGCTGTACTTCATTGCGACCAGCAACCATCTTGCTGCCGGTTATGTGGACTTCGCGCCCTTGTCTTCATGGCTGCTGCGATTCGTCCGGCTGCTGCTTGGCGACTCGCTGCACGCCTTGCGCATCCTGCCTGCTCTCGCGTACGGCGCGGATATCGTGCTTACCGGGATTATCGTGCGAGAGCTCGGCGGAAAACGCTTTGCCACATTCCTCGCCTGCGCTTCAGTGATGCTGGCGCCGGTGATTGTTGGTTCTGCCACACGCTACTCCATGAACCCGTTCGAGCCGCTCTTCTGGATGGGCAGCATTTACGTCCTGTTGAGGGTCATCAACGGAGCCGATCCAAAGTTGCTCATTTGGTTGGGTGTCTTGACGGGTCTCGGAATCGAAAACAAGCACTCGACAGTGTTCTTCGTGGCTGCACTTCTCGCTGCTCTGGCCCTCACTGAGCAACGGAAGCTGTTTCGCGAGAAGTGGTTCTGGGTGGCTGTTGCCGTGGCCTTCGCACTCACTCTGCCGAACCTGATCTGGCAGATCCGACACTGGTTCCCCACCTACGTCGATTTGAGCAACGTCAAGCGCACGCACAAGAACGTAGAACTGCCGCCGCTACCATTTTTCAAGCAGCAGATCATGATGTTGAACCCGGCTGCAGTCATCGTGTGGCTGACCGGCGTCGGTTACTTGCTGTTCGGGAAATCTCTGAGGCGATATCGCACGATAGGCGTTATCTATCTGGCCTTCCTCGCCATCATGATGGCATTGCACGCGAAGGACTACTATCTTTCGCCGATCTATCCGGTGCTCTTTGCCGCCGGCGCGGTCTTCTGGGAGAAGTTGGCACAGTCACAACGGCGATGGGCGTGGTTGCAATTAGCGCTGCCGTTAGTTGTGTTGCCGCTTGGTATTTCCGTGCTGCCTTTCACGGTTCCGATACTTCCGGTCGAGAAGATTGCTCCTTATCTCGCGAGTTTCGGGGCAGGGCCGTCCAAGACGGAAACACACCACAGTGGTCCGCTGCCGCAGCATTTTTCCGACGAGTTTGGATGGGAAGAGATGGTCGCTGCCGTTGCCAAGGTGTATAACGCAATGCCTCCCGACCAACGCGCTAAGACCGCTATCCTCGCCGGCAATTACGGCGAGGCAGGGTCGATCGATTTCTTCGGTCCCCGCTACGGACTGCCAAAGGCCATCAGCGCCCACCAGAACTATTACTACTGGGGGCCGCGCGATTACACTGGCGAAAATCTGATCCTGCTGCAGTGGGACTTGAGTAGCGCGCAACATTGGTGCCGAAACGTGGATATAGGTCCAGCACTCGCGCCAAAATGGGGCATGGAAGAAGAGCATTTCACCATTCTCATCTGCCACGGGCTGAAGATGCCTTTGCCGCAGGCATGGGACCACTTCAAGCATTGGAATTGAAAGGCAGAGGTCAGCCTGGCTCGGAGTCGGTGACGCCGTCGAACAGGTCCGTCTCAAACTTTATTGGCCTCGGTTCGGCAGTCGCGACAAGGTGGAAGAGTTCCTGCGTTCCAAACCGGCAGACGTTCTGCGAGAACAACTCGTACAGCGGATTTTGCGATGTATGCGCCTTGAATGCGGCCAGCTTCTTCTGAAAGAACTCCTGACCCACTTCAATCGATGCGGTGCAAGGTGGCAGCACAATCGGCTCGCGATCAGGCAGGAATCCCGGCCATGTCGAGTAATACAGCTTTTGCGTGCGCCACGGCTTCAGTCCCTCAGTGAACTGGTCAGAAAAGCGGTTTGTCCTTCCTGCCCAGTGGAACGCAGCTGTCGCCAGCAGCGATACCATGGAATGATCAGGATGCGCGGTAATCCCGCCTTCCGGTCCGAATGTGACCATCACGTGGGGCCGGATGGTGCGCACTCGGCGGGTCACTTGCCCAACCATTGTGTAGAAGTCGGTGCGGTCGAGTTTGCCGTCAGCGAAATCAAGTACTTCGCCGTGAGCGATCTCGAGGATTTCGCAGGACCGGGCAAATTCCTTCCGCCTCATGGCAGCGAGCTCCTGGTCTGAAGCAGCGCCTCCGCGATTGCGCGCCGCTTGCCCCGGAGTGAGGCACACGACGTCTGTCCGCACGCCACGCCTGGCATAGAGAAGCAGCGAGCCGCCAAAGCCGCCGGCTTCGTCGTCGGGGTGAGCGGTTAGCGCAAGTAGTCGCAACATCTTTCCTTGTTCGGATTGACATCCAAGAAGAGCAGATGGACGCATGTAATGTCTAACAGGAACGATATTGCCATAGGCAGGGCACGGGTGTTCGGGCGACACATTGCCATTGCCGTTAGCCTCTCAATTGGATGCGTCCTGCTTGCGCACTCACAGATCCCGACGCGCGCCTCTCTGACCTCGTCAATGTGGCGACTGCACTCGCGAATTCCGCTTGGCACAGATTCGCTCCTACTGCAACCTTCAAAGCGGATCGTCAACATTCTTGCCTCCGCCGAGTCCAATCAATTTGAAGGTTGGCAAATAGTTCCGCACAATGATCGTGTCGCTCTGCTCGATGCATCAGGGAAACCAGTGCAGGCATTGCCATCGACAATATCCTTCCGCGTAACAGCAGGCACGCGGGACAAGGTCCTCGATGTGCAGCCTCTCCCGACTCAGTGCGCGCAGGACTTAAATAGCTTTCTGCTGGGACTGCAATTTGAAGTTCAAGTCTTCCGCGGGATGGACATGCGGCTGGTGAAGCCGGAAACCACGCAGATGATCGGTGTGCCGGCAGACGAGATCGCCGAGGAGCGCATCTACCATATGAAGTTTCATCTCGGCGATTTGAAGCCCGAGGACCGAATCGTCCTGCTTATCTTAGACAGCAAGGGACAACGGCTCAGCAAGTTTCATTTGGAATTCTTGTGAGCTCGCGGCAGCGTCAGTCGTAGCGCAAGGCCTGTACCGGATCCAATCTGGCGGCGCGTGCCGCGGGATAGAGTCCCGCAAGCAGGCTGATGACGACAGAAAATCCAATCGCTCCGATCACCAGCCACCACGGCACTGACCAGACGTCGTCGGGCGTGAACTGCTGCTGGCGCATCATGTACAAGCGCGTTCCGGCGTTGATGACGCGACCGATTGCCCATCCGAGAAGGACGCCCAGCGATCCACCGAGCACGCCCATGGCTCCCGCTTCCGCAAAGAAGAGTTTCTGAACGTCGCCATCACTGGCTCCAATGGCCTTCATGATGCCAATCTCGCGCCGACGCTCGAGGATCGACATCACCAGCGTGTTGATGATCCCCAGTGACGCCACTGCCAGCGCGAGGCTTCCAAAGATGCCGAGGAATAGGTCAAGGATGGCAAAGAATTTTCGCAAATTACGTGTGGCGTCGAGCAGCGAGAAGGTGTTGAATCCGAGCTCTTTGATGTCGTTTTCGATGCGTTCTACCTGGCTGGAGCGAGCCGCGCGCACGATGAGCGCCGAGTAGCTGTTGGCCAGAGGATCGCGATCGCCGGCCAATCTGGTCTGAGTCATCTGCATCGGTTTGAGATCTTCCGCGAGGCGAATGGGAATGTATGCGCCCGCGCTTCCGGCTCCGCGGATCCCGGCATCGGCTTTGGACTCGACCACTCCTATCACTTTGAGCTTGCGTTCCGTCGGCGTGACCGCATAGACGCTGAGCTCGCTCGCCGCTCCGAATTCCGACGCCGCGGCTCCGTTGTCTTTCAGTTCGTGACGCGACGCATAGCGCAACATTACCTGCTTGCCGATCAGGTCTTCTGGCTTGTCGCTGAGGTTCTTGGCTTCATCGCTTTGCAGAATGATCTCGGCCGCGTCCGGTGCAGAGAAGTATTGGCCCTTCAGGTTGTCAAAGCTCTCCAGTTGACGCGCCGACATGGGAAGGCCGCTGATCAGTTGATAGTTGCGCTGAGCGCCGGCGCTCTGCGCGGGACGGTCGTGCTGCGGTGGAGGGTTATCGAGTTGTGCGTTCGCAGCGGGGAGCCTCTCATCGCCAATCCTGATCTCCGCAGGGAAGCGCACGTCTGGATATACTTCCGCCACGTTTGTCAGCTTCGCAATCTTCTCGCGCGCAGTTTCATCAAGCGGAATCGGCGGCCTGCGCGGTCCTGGCTTGCGCTGCGTCATGGCATTCACTCGCCGACCGGACGTGACGTAAATGCTGTCAAAAAGACCGGAGCGTGCCAGACGCCGCGAGGCGAGCTGCTGCAATCCGATACCGAGTGAGAGCATCGCGACGAGTGATGCCACGCCGACGGATATCCCGACAGTGGTCAGAGAGTTCCGCAAGACGGATTCGCGCAGATTGCGTCCGGCTAGTTCGACGAGATCTCCGGTCCTCATGCTTGTGCCTCGGCCGGATCTTCGACCAACTTTCCGTCTTTGAGAAAGACGAAGCGCGAAGCATAGCGTTCGGCCAAAGGACGCTCGTGCGTGACCATGACGACGGTCGCGCCCTCGCGGTTGATCTTGCCGATCAATTCCATGATCTCCGCTCCGGTGCGGCTGTCGAGATTGCCGGTCGGTTCGTCCGCCAAGACGAGAGAAGGGGAGTTGACCAGCGCGCGGGCCAAGGACGCGCGCTGCTGCTCTCCGCCGGAGAGTTCTGAGGGACGATGATCGACTCGATGTTCGAGCCCAACACGCTCCAGAGCCGCTCTGGCGCGAGCCATTCGACCTTCTCGCGGAACTTCGGCAAAACGCATGGGCAACTCAACATTTTCGAGTACGGTCATGGCCGGAACGAGATTGAATGCCTGAAAAACCATTCCGACGGTAGTCCGCCGATAGATGGCCAGCTCCGCGCGCGACATCCGTGCGAGATCTCGGCCAGCGACGGTGACGGAGCCGGAACTCGGAGTGTCCAGTCCAGCGATCAGATTCAGCAGCGAAGACTTGCCTGATCCGGAGCTGCCGAGCAGCGCGACGAACTCACCGGCAGCGACTGAGAAGGTGACGCCGTCCACCGCCCGGATTTCCGAGTCGCCCATGCGATAGCGACGGGCCAATTGTTGGGCGCGAATGTCTGCGCCATTCGTGTTGGAGGTCTGCATCAGAGGTGAAATTCGCGAGAGGGGCAACCTGTTATTACGAATGCCATGGAAGTGAAGTTGCAGCATGCAAACGCATGCAAAACACGTTGATGCCGCGGGTTACAGCGGGTTGACTTTGGAGTAATCACACAATTATTCTTTCCATACACGGGAAAGGAGGGCGATCCAACATATATGAAAAGTTCTGATTGTAGTTGTACATCACGTGAGGTGGCTGAGGCTTAGAGCGGTCCGCTCTAAAGACCTGGCGAACTCCAGCTACAAGGAGATTTGCAGAGGCCATTCTCGAATAGAGTGACCGCCTCATGCCAATCCCAACAGCTAACCGGCGGCCCGCTTTGATGATCACCATCGAGCGGGTCGTGCCATTTCTACCGCCTGCCATTTCTATCGCCTTGTTTCGCTCCTAAACCCTACAGGTCGTCTGCTTTACCTCTATCGACAGTAACCGAGTCACTAAGGTGATGCCCCGAGTCGCCGGGGCAGCTTCAGGAGCTCCCTGCCGGGAGCGAATGTGACAGGGTTGTATCTAAGTCTCTGAAAACCCGATAGTTCTCTACGTCATCCTCGACTTGCCGGTGCTTGTAAGTGCATGAAGACATGCCGCCCTATAAACCCCAAGTTACTTGTGACTGTCCGCTCGTTACGTTGTCGCCGGTATTGATCCATCTTAATGTTCCCTCAGCGCAACGGTACAAGGACCTTTCGGTACCTCGGAGAGAGGCCACCGGAAGTCCGGAGCTGGCGCGCGGGACACAAAGAAAGGCACGAAGCCGGGAAGATCTGAGCGTGCGAGTTGCTCTTGGTGGACCGAATAAAGCAGTAAAGAAACGGATTCCAGAAGAGAACTTGCCCTTCCACTCGATCCAAGAAATGAGTGGCAACAGGGACCTTAGAGAGGAATAAAAATGAAACGTCTAACACTTGCCATCTTTGCCGCCCTGTTGACGATGGCCCCCACATCTTTCGGCGCCACACAGGCTGCGAACGTAGCAACGATTGCGCCGACCATGACGGTTTCGGCGACGATTCAGAAAGCTGTCTCTTTGACGTTGAGCACCGGCACGAGCACGGCGTTGCATTGCGCGGTGACGGCTGGCGGTGGATCGCCAGATTACACGATGAACTTCGGCACGGTGGACGCGCTCGGCATCAGCGCTGGCAACTGCAACAAATTTGCTCCGGTGACGCCTGGCAGCAGCAACGCGATCTACTGGAGCGATTACAACCTGTTGCCGGTTTTCAGCTCGCACACCAGCGTTAGCGGAACCACCATTACTGCTCAAGTGACGACCAATTTCGGCACACCAACAAACGTCTTCATCGTCCGTGATTCAGCCAACTCAAACACTGTGCCGACCACTGCCGGTCAGTTCGTCGCGATGGGAACCTCGAGCGCGGACACGATCGGCGCTGCCGGCGTGGCTAGCGGAACTGCACTCACACGTTTTATCGGTGTGGCGGTTGCCCCGGTTAACGGCGCAGGCGCAGTCACCGGCGCGCAGACCGCAACCGTGACCTTCACTCTGAC
>CAZLIE010000081.1:0-19477 GCA_964559345.1 uncultured Terriglobales bacterium | reverse complement strand
GCAGTACAGCCGGCGTGATCACAGCGAATGCACAGGATCGGGACCGTGATTCGGACGATCATCAGTACCGCGACTGGCAAAAGCATCGCGAGCATGAATATCGCGAGGCCGAAAGGGACCGCGAACGCTGGGAAAGAGAACACCGCAACAACGGCTACTACGGAAATAACGGCTATTACGGCAACAACGGCGGCTATTATGGTCGCGGCAACAGCGGCTATTACGGCAACGGCGGGTACTACGGCAACAATGGTGGCTATTATGGCCGTGGCACGAACGGTTATTACGGCAATTACGGCGGATACGGACGCGGCGGATACGGCCAGGCTTCTCAAATCGGCTATCAGGACGGCGTGCGCGATGGCCAAAACGACCGCGCAACTGGCCACAGCTTCCGTCCAACTCACGACGACAACTACAGAAATGCCACTCGCGGCTACAGTTCGGCGTACGGCAGCCAGCAGCAGTACAAGAATATCTATCGCCAAGGCTACGAACAGGGCTATCAGCAGGGCTATAACGGCGGCGGTCGCGGTTGGGGCTGGTTAAGGTAACGAAAAGTCCCAATAAATCGCAAAAGAGCAGGCTAACCAGCCTGCTCTTTTTTCTTTCAGCAGCAGATTGCGGGCCGCAAATACACTGAGAGTGTGACCAGATCTTCCGAAGAAACTCCGCCAGATGCCTCAGAAAGGATTCTGTCGGCCTATCGTGCCCTTACGCAGGCGTACGGACCGATGCAATGGTGGCCGGCAAAGACTCGCTTTGAGGTCATCGTCGGAGCCTTTCTTACCCAGAACACCAGTTGGAAAAACGTGGCATTGGCATTAAAGAATCTACGGCGCGCCGGCGTTCTGTCCTTGAGCGGCATTCGGCGGATTGCGCTCGCTGATCTCGAGCAACTGATTCGGCCGTCCGGATATTTCCGGCAAAAAGCTTCGCGGCTGAAGACATTTGTCCGGTTCCTGGACGAGCTTCATGGCGAATCGCTAACCACAATGTTTGCTAAACCAACAGAGCAATTGCGGCGCGACTTGCTGTCGTTAAACGGAGTCGGTCCGGAGACCGCCGATGTCATTCTTCTGTATGCGGGAAAGCTCCCGGTTTTTGTGGTGGACGCCTACGCACGGAGAATTTTCGAGCGTCACCGGTTCTCGGCGACAGCCGCAAAATACGAAGACTTGCGACGACAGGTCGAGACCGCATTCCAGATTCTGGACAAACCTTCGGAGCTGGCGCGTCACTTCAACGAATTTCATGCGCTGATTGTGGAAGTGGGAAAAAGACATTGCGGACCATTAGCAAAGTGCGAAGGATGTCCGTTGCAACCCCTGTTGATACAGGACAAAGCGCTTTCAAGCGGCAAGCTCGTGCATTCGGCGTTATCTGGCTCGCGCCCGATGATCCTTCAGGATGCAGCGATCCATCACGACGAATAATCCTGCATCGCGCGCCTTCTGCGCCGCTGCTTCATTTACTACACCTTCCTGCAGCCAGATCGCCGGAACATTCAGCCGAATCGCCTCATCGACGATGGCCGGCACAAATTCGGGACGACGAAACACATCCACAAGATCGATCTTGTCCGCCACATCGGAGAGTGTTTTGTACGCTCGTTCTCCAAGCACTTCGGTTTCAGACGGATTTACCGGCACGATGCTGTATCCGTGACGCTGCAGGTATTGAGCGACACCGAAACTTGGGCGCATCGGATTGGACGAAAGCCCAACCACTGCAATCGTTTTCGTTTTGGCGAGTAACTCGCCGATTTCATCCCTGTTGTTGATCGGCATATTTCACCTTCTCAGGCGAACTGCTCATCAGCCTTTGCCGCTGAGCCGCATATCGTACATTCGCGATGCCATTTTGCGAAGCGTCTCGGGAACGTTCTTATTCGTGGACAAAATCTTCAAATCCGGCGTCATCAGCTTCTTCATCAATCCGAGTGACATATCCAACGGAGTGCGCGGATTGTTGCAGAGGTTTCGCAGTATCACAACATTCTTTTTGTACTTTGGACTGCGTGCGATGCCGCGCAATACGTGTTCGCGCACGTTTTTCATGTTCGCGAAAGATTCCATTTCGGCTTCACTCACCTTGGGCGACGCAAGCACTGCCAATGACACCAGCTTCGAACTGTCACGGATCAGAATACCGCGCTCTTCTTTCGAGCCCAGCATCGCGATCTGGATGCGTTCACCGACTTTCAGCCGCGAGAGTTTCTGCAGCGTGGACAGACGCTCTTCATCAACTTTGCCTTTTGCCGCTTCGAGCGTGTCGGCCGTGATCTCTTCGCCTTGATCGCCCTCGATTTGTTCTTCCAGGCCACCCAGAAGCACGAAGGTCTTTCCTTCCTGCTCCTCGGCCGCGAGTTCGGCTGCGTGCTCCTTCAACCAACTGGTAACCTCCAGGTCGAACACGGAACCGATCTCGTCAGAGACGTCGATTCCAAGCTGAGAAAGTCTGTCGGCGATTTTCGGTCGCAGTTTTTCGGGAAGGTTCGAATTTCTCAGCAGAGGCTTCAACACAGCCGCAGACCGCAGGACGCGATCGCTGCAAAGCAGGATTTCGCTGGTTTCGCCACTCGCAGTCTCAGCGATTGCGGCTAGAGTCTGATCGCTCACCGCAGGATTGTTCGCCAATGGCAGAATCAGCTTGGGACTGCGGTTGTGCGGGGCTACGAAATAATTCAACACCTCGCGCGGCGTCTGCGGGTCGGAGAGAACAGCAACGGAGCCGGCCTCATCGAAACTGGCAAGCGTTGTCCGGGCTTGTTCGCCGAAGTGAGGATGGTCAGTGAGGAACACCAGAATTTCCAGCATTTCCGAGGCAGGAACACTGAGCTCTCCGCGAGCCGCCGACCGCATCACTCCGGCCGGCACCGCAGATTGCTTCATCATCTCGATTAAACGAGGCATTTAGCTGATCGGGCTTTTTAGCTCGCGGCGCATCAGGAGATAGCCGCGGATAAACTGAGTCAGATCGCCCTCGAGCACTCGATCGACATCGCCGATTTCGACCTTCGATCGATGGTCCTTCACCATTCGATACGGCGCCAGCACATAAGATCGGATCTGCGAACCGAAGTCGATATCGAGCTTCGAATCTTCCAGCTTTTTCGTCTCCGCACGTTTCTTCTCCAGCTCGAACTCATACAGCTTCGAGCGCAGAATCTTCATGCCACGCTCGCGATTTTTGTGCTGCGAGCGTTCGTTCTGGCAGCTTACGACAATGCCCGTGGGAATATGAGTGATTCGTACAGCCGAGTCGGTCGTGTTCACGTGCTGTCCGCCAGCGCCGCCAGAGCGGTAGGTGTCGATCTTGAGGTCCTCGGGTTTCACATCGACTTCAATTGATTCATCGATCTCGGGCGAAACAAAGACGCTGGCGAACGACGTATGACGCCGCTTTGCCTGATCGAAAGGAGAGATTCGTACCAAGCGATGAACGCCGATCTCGCTGGTGAGCAGTCCGAAAGCGTAGTCACCATTGATGGTGAAAGTCGCCGACTTGATTCCCGCCTCTTCGCCGGCCTGATAATCGTTCAGGACGGTTTCGAATCCTTCTCGCTCGGCCCATCGCAAATACATGCGCATGAGCATCTCCGCCCAATCCTGCGATTCGGTTCCGCCGGCGCCGGGATGAATCGTCACGATGGCATTGCGCGCATCATGCTCGCCGGCAAGCAAAGTTTGGGTTTCGAGCTTGTCGAGAACTTCTCGGAGGTTATCGATCTCGCGACGCAAATCCTGCTCGACGCCCTCGCCCTCACGAGCGAGCTCAAAATAGGCCTCGATGTCCTGCGTCCGCCGCGCAAGATCGTTCTCGTTGGCAAGTGCCGCTTCGATGCGCTTCCGCTCGCGCATTACCTGTTGGGATTGTTCCTGGTTCGACCAGAAATTCGGGTCGGAAGTCTTCTTTTCTACTTCGGCGAGCTGCTGGCGCAGACGGGGCGCGTCAAAGATACTCCCGCAGATCATGGGCCTTGGCACGAATGCCGGCATATTCCCGTTCGAGGTCTTCAAGCATGAATTTGCGTTCCCCGGTCTGCATAGAGAGTCAGTCCAGAAGCGCTCTCGGCGCGCTCCCAGAAAGGGCCGCAGCGACGAGCGCCAGTGTTGAAATTATCGCACATGCAGCGGCGAACCAATCGCCGTGTCGAGTGTAGAAGGTGGTTCCCTGCTCAAAATCATATGGTGCATTGAGCACAATTCTAGCGTCTCGCGGAGCACTGGCGACCAACTCACCTAACGGACTGATCGATCCGG
The DNA here is from genome assembly GCA_964559345.1 of uncultured Terriglobales bacterium. Classification (GTDB taxonomy): domain Bacteria; phylum Acidobacteriota; class Terriglobia; order Terriglobales; family Acidobacteriaceae; genus Gp1-AA112. The sequence continues at coordinate 15,212 of CAZLIE010000081.1, read as the reverse complement.
TGATCCCGTTGTTAGTAGCGCGCAGCAGCCAGCGCCCATTCTCAATCGCCCGCATTCGCGCGATATTCAGATGCTGTCCGGGAGCGCCGGTTGGGCCGTACCAGGCGTCGTCGGATATGTTGACGAACAACTCTGCCCCGTTCCGCGCGAATTGCAGAACTTCGTCCGGAAATATTGATTCGTAGCAGATGAAAGCAGCCACGCGGTGCCCATCGACTTGGAAGACACTGCGCTGATTTCCGCGCGAGAGTTCGCCGATGTCATGCGTGAGTGACTGAGCGAACGTGAGCAGATTGCGAAAGGGAACAAATTCGCCGAACGGCACCAGGTGGATCTTGTCGTAACGCCCGGCCAGTGCTCCGTCTGGCGAAACGAGTTGCGCCGAGTTGAAGATCTCAGACTTGCCAGGCTTCTCCGACGGATTCACGCCCAGTGTTCCCACGACCAAATAACTATGCGTGTCCATTGCAAGCGCACTCAGCCAGTGGCGGAGTTTGGGATCGTTTGAGTAGAACGGAGCGGGCGCCTCCGGCCAGACGATCAGGCCGGCATCTGATTCCGACGAGCGTTGGCCGTTCTGGGCGCTCAGTTGCACAAATTCGGCGATGGTTTGATCGAAATGTTGTGGCGACCAGCTTGCGTTCAGCAGTGGAAGGTTTTCCTGCAGCAGTTCCGCCGAACGCGTCGGATGAATTTCGGGATAGTGAACCAGAGAGCCCGACTGCAACGCGATTGCTCCGAGTATCGCGACGAATCCAAGGGTCATGCGGCGTTGTCGCGGAACAAGAAATCCCAGCGCGAAAACTGTGTTGACCAGTGCAATGATGAACGACAATCCATAAACTCCGGTCCAGGTTGTGAGCCGAGTGAGTGGAAGATTGTCAATCTGTGCGTATCCCAGCAAATCCCAGGGAAAGCTGGTGATATGCGCTCGACCGAGTTCAATAGCGATCCATAAAACAGGCGCGATGACGAGAGCGCGAGCGTTCGCGAATAGACGCGTGCGCGTGAGCAATCCGATCATCAGGCCGAATGCGGCGTGATAAAGACCCAGGTAGAGACAGAAAAGAATGAGAATCCCGGCGGCCACAGAAGAGGACAGCCCGCCGTACACGTGCATCACGTGGTACACCCAATAACACGAACCGGCGTACCACAGAATTCCGCTTACATACGCAAGGAGTACGCAGCGAAAAATTGAAGACGAATAGCGACGGTCAATGAGCGCAACGAGAAGCGGAGTAAGCGCAATCCAACAAAGAAAGTACCAACTAGGCGAGGGGAAAATCAGTACTTGCAGAACGGCGGATAGGAATGCCAGCAGCCATCCAGCACCCGGAGATGGTCGCATGCGGAGAGTGTAACAAGTTGTCGTGCGCAATCGCGAAAATCTTAAAGAACCAGCGACTTCCTTGGTACCCGTCAGTGATCCGGGATTGACTCTAGCTCGCTCGCCGTACCTGCGGCGCTTCTTCCTTACCCGGCTCTACAATTTCTTTCATCGGCAGTTGTTTTCCTGCAGCCTTCATCAGTTCCGCATTGACCTCGGCTCCGATCAGGATGGCGGCGCTTGTGATGTAAAGCCATAACAGCAGAGCGACGACAGCTCCGAGCGCTCCATAGCTCTTGCTGAGTTGCGCAAAATGCTGCAGGTAAAAACCTAACCCGTAGGAAGCGGCAATCCAAAGGATTACGGCGATGAACGATCCCGGTATGGTGCGGATAAAGCGACGCTGCTCCACGTTGGGCGCGAGATAGTAAATCACTTCTACAGAAAGCAGGGCGCAGATGGCAGCCAGCACCCATCGGAAATAAAACCAGGCTTTGGTAAACAGCGGACTGAGATGTACTGCCGCTGCCAGTTCTCCGCCCCAGTGTGGACCAAAAATCATGGCGAAGAGCAGAACGCTAACCAGACTGCCGACAACGATGGCGAGAAGTACGGCTAGAGACCGGGTCTTCCAAAACGGGCGCCCCTCTTGCACGTCATACGCGACATTTAAGGCTTCGATCATCGCGCTGAAGCCACCCGATGCCGACCAAATCGTTCCAATAATTCCGAATGACAGAACCCCTGCACTCTTACCATTTAGCAGATCGCCGAGGACCTTTCGGATCATCGTCATCGACTCAGCCGGCAGCATGTGTGACAACCCACCCAAAATGTAGTCGAACAGGCCGGGTATCGGAAGATAAACAAGGACGCTGGCCAAAAAGATCAAGAACGGAACCAGCGACATGAAGAAGTAATACGCGAGACTTCCGGCGAAGGCGAGAAGATGATTCCGGTCAGTGTCTTTAAATGCCTTAACCGTCGCTTGTAGTAGCCGCCGTGCGTGCATCCGACTCTCCCCTGAAAATCAGATGAGTGTTCTACAACGCATGTTGCTAGGATCGGAGCTACATCAGGTGTGAGAAGGGCTCTCCTCGCCGTTAATCGGTTCGAATGGCCGGCACACGAGCGTAGCTGCATGTGCTCTAAGATGGTCGGTTTGCGAATCCCTGTAAGGACTTAAATGGGCCTTCAACGCCATCGTAGCTTTATTCACAGACACTCTCTCAGCGTTTGCGCGATCGCAATCTTGCTGCTATGGACCGCGCTCTACATCGTTAGCGATCCACAAACACACCTTGGGTCCTTTTACGGTAATGCGATCGCCGATTGGAGTGGCGTTGTCGTGACGGTGATTGCGACGAAGTTCCTCTATGAAAAGGGCTCAGCCGAGAGCCGCGAGCCGAAGAAGGAACCTGAGAATCGTATTCTTGCCGCACTCGAAGATCATTCACTTACGATTTTTTTGTTGCTCAGCGGAGCGGCATGGATCGCCTTATATGTCAGCATGGATGCGAATTCCAAGTGGGGACAGGTGGTGGGCAATATCGTGTCTGAATGGACGCAGACTCTCGGATTGGTTCTGATGACCAAGCGCCTGCTCGAGCGCGGATCTAAGGAAAGCCGAGAAAGACGGAGTTCAACATCTCGATGATCGATTACTGTGGCGGCGCGCCGTACACGATTCGACCGCCTACCATCGTCATCTCCACCTTGGCTTGTCGGATCGCGCGTGGATCGATCTTCAGAAGGTTGTCACTCACCAGCACCAGATCCGCAAGCTTGCCGGGAGTAATGGATCCCTTCTGCTTGTCTTGAAACTCCGCGTATGCCGATCCCATCGTGTAAGCCTCGATGGCTTCTTCAATGCTGATCTTCTGCTCGGGAACCCAGCCGTTCGGATGCTTGCCGTCGAGTGTTGCTCGTGTGACAGCCGCGTACAGCCCCAGCATTGGATTAAGCGGAGCCACCGTCCAATCGGTTCCAAAGGCTAAACGCACTCCGTCGTCGAGGAATGTGCGGAATGCATACGTGGTCTTCGCACGGATCGGGCCGATGCGGCGCTCTGCCCACCGTCCATCGTCGATTGCGTGATATGGCTGGACCGATGCAATCACGTGAAGCTGCGCGAATCGCTGAAAGTCTTTTGCTGCCATGTGCTGCGCGTGCTCAATGCGCCATCGTCGGTCACGAACACCGTTTGCTTTTTGAATGTCCTGATAGATGTCCAGCACGATGGAGATTGCCTGGTCGCCAATCGCGTGTGTGCATATTTGCAAGCCAGCTTTGTCGGCCCCGGTCAAACGCTGACGCATGCCGCTGATAGGCTGCATTTCGTCCGAGAGCAGACCGCGACTGTTTGGCGCATCAACGTAGGGATCAAAGAAATACGCAGTGGTCGATCCCAAGGAGCCATCCGCAAAACCCTTGACTGCACCAATGCGCAGGTAGTCCGAGCCAAAGGCGTGTCGGATTCCGATCTTCGCCTGGTCTTGCCAGTGAGTTTCAAGCGGCGCAGCGTAGATGCGCGAAGTAAGTTCGCCTCGTTCCGCCAAAACCGAGTACGCCTCAATGTCGGCGAATTCCGGCACCATATCTTGGAGACTGGTGACCCCAACCGACGCCGCATACTCCAACGCTCGCTTGGCTGCGCGGATTCTGGCCTGCTGAGTAGGTGGCGGGATTGCATGAGCAATGACTGCCTGTGCTGCGTCCCTAAAGATGCCCGTTGGATTCCCCTGGGCATCGCGCACAATTTCTCCGCCCGGCGGACTCTTTGTCGCCGAAGTAACCTCCGCTAGTTTCATCGCCAACGCATTGGCCAGCGACTCATGGCCGTCATGCCTCTCGATGAAGACGGGATTGTCTGGAGTGACTGCGTCGATCCAATCATGCTTGGGCAATTCGGCTGGAGACCAATTCTGCTCATCCCAATCTCCGCCCAGGATCCATTCGCCTTTTTTCAATTTCCTGGCTTGGGCAGCGATGCGGCGCACGAACTCTTCACGGCTGCGTGCATCGTTGAGCTGTACCTGGTCGAGTTGGAATCCTCCCGGGACAAAGTGCACGTGCGCGTCATTGAATCCCGGCAGCAGAAGCTTGCCGGCCGCATCGATGATGCGGGTCTGCTGGCCGCGCCACGAGTCCATCTGCGCAGACGTTCCCACTGCGACAATTCTCTGACCGAGAATAGCGACGGCCTCGGCACGTGGATGATTGCGGTCAACGGTCCAGACGTTCGCGTTGGTGATGATGACGTCGGCCGCGGGCCGAAGGTCCTGCGCATGCATGCAGAACGTGGCAATGAATATTGGGACAATCCAGCGCAGCACACGGGAAACGAATCGCGGCACCACGACGCTATCGTTCTCCCCAGTGCAATTTGGTGCGCAGTATGTCGAAGAATTTATATCCGTCGGACACGCGCATCAGTTTCACTCGGTCCGGAGCGAGCCCGCACTCCACACGGTCTCCGTTTTTAAGCGGCAGATTGACCTGACCGTCGAGAGCGAGCGTAGCTTCTTCACTGCCGAGTGAGACTTTCACGGCAATCTGCGCCGAATCCTCTACGACGAGCGGTCGGTGTGTGAGCGCGTGTGGCGACACCGGCGTGATGACGAAGCCTTTCACATTGGGCGCCAGGATCGGACCGCCTGCCGCAAGAGAATAAGCTGTTGATCCTGTCGGCGTTGAGACGATCAAGGCATCAGCCATGTAGTTGGCCATGTGATGACCGTTGATTGTGACGTCAAACTCCACCAGACGCGGAGCAGTTCCCTTCAGCACCACGTCGTTGAGAGCTTCGTCTTCGGAGAGGACCGCATCATCGCGCAACAATCGGCACTGCAGCATCGAGCGCTCGTCGATGTTGCAACAGCGGTCGACGATACTGCGGAGATTTTCGTAAAGCTCTGGCAATGAGACCTCCGTCAGAAATCCCAGCGATCCAAGATTCACCGCAAGTAATGGGATGCCGGCGTGGGCAACGACCCGCGCTGCAGATAGCAATGTTCCATCGCCGCCCAATACAACTACAAAGTCCGGCTTCTCCGAGGCAAGCTCCTCGCGTCGCCTCGTCTTCAGTCCCGGCAGATACGAGGACGAGACCTCATCCACGACGATGTCAAAACCGTTACTCCGCAGCCAAGCAACTACTCCTGAGAGAACTTCCTTCAGTTCGGGCTTGTTCGGCTTGGAGACAATAGCTGTTAATGGCATTGGGTTCGAAGTGCTCCGTCAGTCTGCGAGCAAATTGAACCGTGAGTGTAGCAGGAACTCCCGATTGCCCTTCGTTCCTAAAATGGGCGAGTCGATTACATCCATGCCACTTCCATGAAGATGTCCGACTGCCTGCCGGACGCGCTCCACGGCATCTATTTGCACCTGCGGATCGCGAACAATGCCGCCCTTCCCCACGGCGTCGCGCCCAGCTTCGAACTGCGGCTTCACAAGAATCACCGCTGCGAATGGTATTTTGGACTTCTTGCGTACAGCGTTGATGACGGCGGGCAGAACTAAGGTTGCAGAAATGAAGGAGACATCCATGGCAATGAACTGCACTGGCTGGCTAAGCTGATCCGGTTGCAAATAGCGGGCATTCGTGTTCTCGAGCAATTCGACCCTGGGATCCTGACGAAAGCGCGCATCGATCTGGCCATGTCCGGTGTCCACCGCAATCACGTGTGCGGCCCCGTGCTGTAGCATGCAGTCGGTAAAGCCTCCGGTCGAAGCTCCCACGTCAATACAAGCTTTTCCAGTCAGATCAATCTTCCAGTGAGCCAGAGCATGCTCCAGTTTGAGCCCGCCACGGCTGACGTAATGCGGCTCCTCGCCCAATAGACGAATGGTGACTTCTTGGCCGACGGAACTTCCCGGCTTTTCGACTTTCTGCTCGTTGACCAGAACGCGACCGGCGATGATCAAGGCCTGTGCACGCTCTCGCGACGACACCAGGCCGCGCTCCAGCAGCAATTTATCCAGCCTCGTCTTCATTCACGGTCAAGGATAGTCGTCAGCGCTAACCCACACACGTCACGCGCACCCGTTCCAGTGCAAGCTGCTGATCGAGCAGCAATCATCGTAGCTGGTGATATTCCAGAGCTGGATATCCACAAACTTTTCCTCACAGCTGAGGAAATTTCTGCTCGCTACTGCACCGACGGTCATTGTCATAGTCGTGAAGTACAATCAACGACTCGCACATGCTCAGCGACGGCAATCATTGTCCTCCTACTCACGCGCTACTCAGTTCTGAATCACACAACGGCAAATCTCTGATCAGCCCGGAGAAGCTGCGCGAACTTTACGCGTCGATGGTGAAGTGCCGCATTCTATCCGAGACATTGGATCGGCTTTCTGCCGACAAGAAAGGCTCGGGCAGGAAAGAGGAAGCCAGCAAGGTAGCCTGTTGTATCGATTTGCGCACGCACGATGCAGTGTCGTGCGCTCCCAGAGATTACCCGGCGCAACTGCTTGCGGACGTTTCCCTGGGCGAGCTCATTCACAACGTTAGGCGTGATCACAGAGTCGGACGCTCTCGAAGCGTTCCTAACGTTGGCTTCCCATCTTGTTCCTCGAAAATAATTCCTTGGACCAATCACGCCGCTTTGCAAATTTCTCTAGCGGTTGGTGTCGCTGCCCAGTTTAGACGGGAACGAAAAGACAGCGTCGCGTTGGTTTTCTGCGGCGACAACCCACGCTCACTCGACGATTCAGAAGACGCCCTCGTCTTTGCCGGGAGACATCGCCTGCCGGTCCTATTCGTCGTTCAAGAGCACGCGGCACGTACGTCATTCCGATCCAACGGGCGCTCGATGAGATCTGTCGATCCTTATGGATTTCCTTCGATACCGGTGGACGGCAGCGATGCCATCGCCGTGTACAGAGTAGCTTTCGAAGCGGCGTACAAAGCTCGAATCGGCGTAGGCCCGACGCTGATCACCTGCAAGTACGACCGCCACTCTCCAGATCCACTTGTCCATGCCGAAAATTACCTAAAAAAAAAAGGCTTGTGGTCAGATGAGTTCGCAACCAGAGTTGCAAAGTCTTTTTCTCAGGAACTCAAAGAAGCCCGCAGACCTGGACTCGCACTCCGCCACTAGCCAAATCAGTAATCGGTGCAAGTCGTGATTCAGTGCAAGTCGCGGCCCTATCCGCGTTCTCACCTAGACGCAAGCGTTGTCTGCAAATAGACACTGTTGAGATGAGCAGTAACTCAGCTATTTGCCTGATTTTCGGGTGCTAGACTTAAGGAAACCATGGCGGAATACCTGGTCCAGACCGCTGACGAGCGGGGACGACTATCAGAGCACGTAGAGCATGCCACTTCGGTCTCCGAGGTACGGGATCGCTTCGCTCAGCAGGGCCTGCTGGTTACGTCGGTCAAGGCACGTGGGATCTTGGCCAAGACTGGGACAGCCCGACAAAAGAAGATCAAACTCGAGCACTTTGTCATCTTCAACCAGCAGTTTTATACGCTAATCAAGGCGGGACTGCCTATTCTTAGCGGGCTTGAGCTGCTGAGCCGCCGACAAAAGAACCGCCTGCTACGTTCGATCCTTCAGAATGTGCGGGAACGAGTGCGGACAGGTGAGTTGCTGTCAGAGGCGTTCCGGCACGCCGCCCCGGGAGCAGTCTCCCGCATCTACACGACGACTCTGCTCGCGGGTGAGAAGAGCGGGAACTTAGAAGAAGTCTTGAACCGCTACATTGCCTTTCAGCGGCTGACATTGGCGTTCCGCAAGAAGTTGATCGCATCGCTAATCTATCCAGCTTTGCTGGTGACGATGGTCGTGCTGATGTTCACGTTCTTGCTGACCTATGTTGTGCCGCAGTTCCAAAGCTTGTATAGCCAGCTCGGAAATGGCAACCTGCCCGCGATTACGCTGTTCGTTCTCGCCGTAGGTGAGGTGGCAAAGCATTGGATTCTGGTGATCATCCCTGCTGTGGCTGCGGCGATCTTCTTGCTTTGGCGTTGGAGCAAGACTGACGCCGGATCGGGCACCATTGATCGCCTTCGTCTCGGGCTACCGGTCGCCGGAGACATTTGGCTGAAGTATCAGGTAGCGCTTTTCTCCCGCACTTTGGCGACACTGCTCACAGGCGGATTACCCTTGGTGCAGGCGCTCGAAACAGCAGGAGCTTCGATGGAGAGCCGCGTCCTCTCCGGAGCCGTTCTCGATGCCGTGCAGAAAGTTAGAGAAGGACGCTCCTTGTCCCACAGCTTGGAGGAAACAGGAGTCTTCCCCGAGCTGGCCTACGAGATGACGGAAGTAGGCGAATCCACTGGAGCGCTTCCGGCGATGCTCACGTCGGTCTCAGAGTTTTTCGAAGAGGATGTACAGACCGCATTGAGCGCTGCGCTATCGCTCATCGAGCCGATCATCCTCATCGTCATGGGAATTGTAGTAGCGACGGTATTGATCGCACTTTATCTTCCGATCTTCTCGTTGGGAGCGCAGGCAGCGGGTTAGGAGTTTTTCATTTGGCAGATGCAGCAATTTTTGTCGGCGGGGCCGCGGATGGAAGCGGCAATAATGAAGCGCGCGCGCGTGATCTTGCGCGCCGGTATCGCCGCGAGTTCGTGGACCTGAAAAATTTCCACATTCAACACGAACTGTTTCGCACCGTGCCTGTGGACCTGATGTTCCGCTACAGCTTTGTTCCTCTGGAAGAACACGGCGACGAGCTCACCATCGCCATCTCCGATCCCAGCCGGCTCATGATGATCGACGAGATCGGGCTGTTGCTGAACAAGCGGGTACAGACTCGCGTCGCAACCATCAACCAGATTGAAGAGATCCTCAAGAAGACCGAGCAGTCGCAGCGCGTTCTTGATGAGGCGACTGAAGGATTCACCTTCGACGTGGTGCGCGAGACTGACGATGGCGACGAGACCATCTCGATCGAACGGCTGACATCAGAAGAAGACATCAGTCCCATAATCCGGCTGGTCGATACCACGATCTTCACCGCCCTGGAGCGACGTGCCAGTGACATCCACATCGAGACGATGGACGATTCCGTCGTGGTCAAGTACCGTATCGACGGCGTGCTGCAGCAAGCGATGCAACCGATCTCGAAGGAGCACCACTCGACCATCATCTCGCGTATCAAGGTCATGAGCGAACTCGATATCGCCGAACGTCGAGTCCCGCAAGATGGCCGGTTCCGGGTGAAATACAAAGGCCGTCTGATCGACTTCCGCGTCTCGATCATGCCGACGGTTCACGGAGAAAATGCCGTGCTCCGCGTTCTCGATAAAGAATCAATGAGCGAGAAGTTTCGTCAGCTCACGCTTGACGTTGTCGGTTTCAGCGAAGACGACCTGCGTCATTTCCGCCATTACATCGCCGAACCCTACGGCATGGTGCTCGTCACGGGACCAACCGGCAGCGGCAAGACGACCACGCTTTACGCCGCATTGAACGAGATCAAGAGCGAAGAGGACAAGATCATCACCATTGAGGACCCGGTCGAGTATCAGATTCGCGGCATCACCCAGATCCCTGTGAACGAGAAGAAGGGACTCACATTCGCGCGCGGACTGCGTTCGATCCTTCGCCATGATCCCGACAAGATTCTGGTCGGTGAAATACGCGACACCGAGACTGCGCAGATCGCGATTCAATCTGCGCTCACGGGACACCTGGTATTCACCACCGTCCACGCCAACAATGTCGTGGATGTGATTGGACGCTTCCTGAACATGGGCGTAGAGCCATACAATTTCGTCTCGGCCCTGAACTGCATACTCGCGCAGCGGCTCGTGCGCGTGATCTGCGATTCCTGCAAGAAGCCTGTCCGGTACACGAAGGACCAACTCGAAGCCAGCGGCCTCGATCCGGCCGAGTGGGGGGATTTCGTCTTCTACGAAGGCGAGGGCTGTATCGAATGCGGAGGCACCGGCTACAAGGGCCGCACTGCCATTCACGAGCTGCTGGATTTGACGGATCGCATCCGCGAATTGATCCTCGACAAGAAACCTACGTCGGAAGTCCGTCGCGCAGCCCGAGACGAGGGCATGAGCTTCTTGCGCGAATCGGCATTAAGCAAGATACGCGCGGGCATCACGACTCTGAAGGAAATCAATAAGGTCACGTTCATCGAGACTTCCAGATAAGTATGAAATCAAGTTCACGACAAGCGAAGCCGCGCCTAGCGTGTGAAATCACGTGCCAGAACGTGATTGCTGCGCGCGCCAAGTCTGACGGCAGTGCGCTCGAAGTCCACACAGTACGGAAGCTCGGCAGCGGAACGGTTAAACCTTGCCTGAATCCCGGGAATATCTCTGACGTGTCAGCGCTCAGTCAATCCATTGCAGGAGCTCTCTCGACGGTTGGCGGAAGGAAGCACGACGTGATTGCCGTGATTCCTGATGCTGCCGTGCGTGTCCTCTTGATGGATTTCGATGAGCTTCCACAAAAATCGGCGGAGGCTGAGCCGATTGTGCGTTTTCGTCTGCGGAAGTCCGTTCCCTTCGACGCCGAGCAGGCGGCGCTCTCGTTTCAAACTTACCGCAAGCCGAATGCAGTTCGCGTCCTGGCGACAGTCACTCCACGAGAAGTGCGCGACGAGTATGAGTCCGCATTTCGCAGCGCAGGTTTTGAACCCGGCTACATCGTCCCCTCGACCATCGCGATGTTGGCTGGAGTCGAAGCGGATCGCCCCACGCTGCTCGTGAAGAGCGAAGGAACTTCGATCTCGATCGCCATCGCCGACCAGAACGAGCTTGTCTTCTATCGAATGCTCGACTCTGCTGTCGGACGCTCGGGTAGCGCGCTGGCCGATGAGGTCTATCCCTCGCTCGTGTTTTTCGAGGACCACTACTCCGCCAAGATTGAGCGCATCCTCTTTTCCGCAACTTCTGGCACAGATGAATTACAGAAAGCGCTGGAAGAGCAGACGGGAGTACGAGCTGAACCTCTTGTGCCCGCGCTCTACGTGGGCGAGAGCCTTTCCGGCGACGGACTGCCATCCTCGGCTTTGGCGGGCGTCACGGGAGTGCTGACGCAATGAAATTCACGATCAATCTCGCCTCGCGTCCATACGAAGATGAAGGGCAGTTCTATCAGCATTGGGGAACTGCGCTGGGATTGATGATCCTCTTTACCGTGTTCATGATTGCGCTGTGTATCCGGAGCTACACCGATTCGCGGAAGCACTGGGCGAGCGCCAGCGAAGCACAAGTTAAGCTGCAGGAGCTGAAAAGAGAGGAAGCGCAGGCGCAACAGATTCTCGCGCAGCCACAGAACCGCGGGACGCGGGACAGATCCGAGTTTCTAAATTCTGCAATTGTTCGCAAATCGTTTTCCTGGACCCACCTCATGACTGACCTCGAGCGCGTCATGCCGGCGCACCTTAGAGTTGTCTCGCTTGCGCCCAGCCTGGACAAGCAGAACCATTTCGTCCTCAAAGTGGACGTAGAGGGCGAGGGCCGCGAAGGTGCGATCGAGTTGGTTCGCAACATGGAACGCTCACAACGCTTCCGCTCTCCGGAACTGGTGCAAGAGATCCACACTAAAGGGCGCGGAAACGAAGCTGAAGTTAAGTCTTCGATCCTCGCGTTCTATGCGCCGACTGAACCGCCCACGATACAAGGGGGTGAATAGATGGCGGATCTTTCTCGTGCTCGCAAGAGAGTAATGGCTGCAATCGTCGCGCTCGCCGCCATCGATGTCGCTGCGCTCATTTATCTCGCGTGGCCCTTGCACGCGGGTGCAGCCCAACCTACGCAGGTGCAGGCTCAGGCGCAGGAGGAATACCGTGCGTTGAGTCGAACGGCTTTGCCGCTCCGAGGCATTGACGAGAAGTTGCAGCGCGCGCAGAAGGATGATGCGAAATTTCTGGAAACGCGGCTGCCGGCGCGATATTCGGACGTTCTCGTGGAACTCGGCAAACTCGCAGCGGCCAACCACATTCAGATCACCAACGTCACGTACAAAACGGATCCCGCATCATTAAGCGGCGTGACTGCGCTTGAAATGCATGCGGGATTGGCGGGACCGTATTTGAATCTGGTGAAATTCACGAACAGCGTCGAGCGCGCCCGGCTATTCTTCATAATCGACAGCATTGGATTGACCGGACAAAACGGCAGTGAAGTGCGGCTCGACATGAAACTCGAAACCTATCTGCAAGAGCACAGCTAAGCATGAAAGTCGGCGCTGAAGACAAGAAGAAGGTGTACATCATGGGAGCGCTGCTCGGCGTCGCGCTCCTGCTCATGATTCGTACGCTCTTTTTCTCCGGCGATGGTCCAGCGGCATCGGCAAACGCAACTACAAGTCCCAGCGCCGCTGCCCGAGCGACCAAGGGACCGAATGTCACTCTGGATCCCACGTTGCGAACCGATCTGTTGAAGAACAGTGAGGTCGCTGAGTACAGAGGAACAGGGCGCAACATCTTTGAGCCGCAGGCAAGGCCATTGCCGCAACTGAAGCAATCGGTCGTGGTGACACCCCCGCCCGTGATCCCTCAGGGTCCAGCGCCGCCGCCGCCCATTCCCCTCAAGTTCTTCGGCTTTGCCAACAATCCAGGAGAGCCAAAGAGCATTTTTCTTGCCCAAGGCGAGGACGTGTTCATCGGACATGAAGGCGAGATCGTGAACCGGCGCTACAAGATCGTTCATATCGGATCGAACGCCGTTGAGATCGAAGACGTGATGAACAACAACCGGCAATCGATCCCACTGACCCAAGGCTAGCAATGAAGGTGCGATTCAAACTCGAGGGCAGTCGCCAAGAGCGAGGCTATGTCCTGCTCGGGATTCTGTTTGCGCTCACTCTGCTGGTCATCGCTCTGGCCGCAGTCGCGCCTCGCGCGCTCACTTCAGCGAAACGCGCGAAAGAGGGTGAACTGGTTCGCCGAGGAACGCAATACCAGATTGCCATCCGCCGTTTCTACAAAAAGTTCGGACGCTATCCGGGTAACATCGATCAATTGGAGAACACCAACAACATCCGCTTTTTGCGCCGGCGCTATCTCGATCCCCTTACCGGGAAAGATGATTGGGTCGCGATCCAGTATGGCCAGGCGCGTCCATCCGTCGGCTTCTTTGGACAAAAGTTAGTTACAACGGGTGGCACGAGCCCTTCCGGCCTGGGACTAGGGCCATCGTCCTCAGTCGGCGGACCACAGAGCCTCAGCAGCACCAGCAGCAACCCGAACGCCAACGGCGGCTTCGCCGGATCGAATTCAAGTCAACTCGGCAGCACGTCTTCCGGCACTTCTTCGGGTAGTCAATTCGGCAGTAGTTTGTCCTCAGGGACTTCCGCGGGCGCGCCCACTTCCAACTCGAGCACAGGCCCGTCGGCGAATGGTCCCAGCGGCAGCGCCGGAAATCCCATCTCCTCCAGCCAGCTCAGCGGACACACATTTGGCGGCGGCGCGATCGTGGGAGTTTCAGTTCCGGTACAGAAGGAATCGCTGAAGGAATTTCAACAGAAGAAGCACTACAATGAATGGCAGTTTGTTTACGACCCGACGCTTGACACCACGTTGCGCGGCGGCGCCGGAGCCGGAATTGCCGGTGGCACGCCGGGCGCCACGCCAGGCCTGAATCCTGGCTTTGGAGGCCAAACGAACCTCAACGGCGCGTCTCCCAACGGATTTGGTCAAGGCTCAAGCATCACTCCCAATCAGCCCGCTACACCGAATCCAACTCCGAACCCTCGGCAGTAGCCAAACCCAACGGAGCCACGATAGACCAGTTTCCACGCAATCCCTTAGAATCCCATCAGTATGTCGCTCACCCGTCAGCAGGCACTCGATATGTTTCGCTCCGATGATTTGATCGGTATTGGCATGGAGGCCGATGCCCTTCGCCGCAAGCTGCATCCCGAAGGCGTGGTCACCTATATCATCGATCGAAACATCAACTACACGAACTTCTGCACCGAGTACTGCTCGTTCTGCGCCTTCTATCGGCCGCTCAAAGGCAAGCTGGCGTCGGAGGGTTACATCCTCGATTTCGAGACGATCTTCGAGAAGATCCGCGAGACGGTCGAACTCTGCGGCACGGGCGTTCTGATGCAGGGCGGACTGCATCCTGACCTGAAGATCGACTGGTTCGAACGTCTGCTGCGCGGCATCAAAGACCGCTTTCCCAAAGTTCATCTGCACTGCTTCTCAGCCTCAGAGATTCTTGCGATCGCCGAATACAGCGAGCTTACCGTTCGTGACACGATCATGCGACTCCGCGATGCCGGTCTCGATTCCATCCCGGGCGGAGGCGCTGAGATTCTCGATGACGAAATCCGTTTTCGGATCGCGCGTCTCAAGTGCAATACGCAGGACTGGTTGAACGTTCACCGTACCGCTCATGCATTAGGTATGCGGACGACGGCTACCATGATGTTTGGCGTAGGTGAGACGATTGAACACCGCATCAACCACTTTCAGCATATCTACGACCTGCAGCAGGAAACGGGGGGCTTCACGGCCTTCATTCCCTGGACCTTCCAGCCGAAGCACACCGCGCTCGGCGGACGCAAATGGGACGAAGCAACTTCAGTCGAGTACCTGAAGCTGCTGGCGATCTCTCGTTTGTTTCTGGACAACTTTGAAAATGTGCAAGCGAGTTGGGTCACACAAGGATTGAAAGTGCTCCAGCTCGGATTGCGCTTCGGCGGGAACGATGTTGGGTCGGTGATGCTGGAAGAGAATGTCGTTCGTGCCGCCGGAACTTCAAACTGCACTACCGAAGAAGAGCTACGTCACATCATTCGCGACGCAGGCTTCCGTCCCGTGCAGCGAGACACGCTCTATCGCACTATGTTCTTGAACTGAAGCTGCGGGTCAGTACTCGCCGTATCTTTCCTTCACACTGTCCAGGAGCTTGTCTGGATCGAAGGCGACTCCGTCCTTGAAGACGAGTTCG
>CAZLIE010000080.1:0-19794 GCA_964559345.1 uncultured Terriglobales bacterium | reverse complement strand
ACGTAACAGGTGCACACTCCGATTTCGGAGAGGACAATTAAGCTAAAACCGCTCAAGCGCTTCTTAGTTCTTGGAGCGCTGGCTTGTCTAGCAGGAACCTCCACCTATTGTGGCTATGGCAGCGAGCTGGGAACGGTTGCGCCGCAGGATCTTTGCAATTGCCTTCCAATTGAGCCAGATATAGCTGATTATCGGCACCTCGCAAAACATGTTCCGATTCCGAACGTGACGGCCAAAGAGATCACGGTGGATACAATCCTAGGTTGGCAACAGGACTTGCCTTTGCCGCCGGACTCTCCTCGAAGTGGACGCGAACTCCAGGTTTTTCACATTGCCCAGGCGTTTTTACAAAACGCTAGCGTCAACAGCGGAGATTGCGATGTTCATCTGGAGATTTCGCAAACGGCAGATAAGAATGCCCCGAGAGTGGTTGTGGAGACTCCAGTTGACACCGAATACTGTAGTGCTCGCCACAGCATTCAATCGCAATTATCGCGTCATGGATTTCGACTTGATGCTCAGCACGGTGGCGAGTTATCGCAAGCGATTCCCGCTGAAGTGGTTGGCATGGCATTTGAAGATTTTGAACACGACCGCGGCTCTGGGCAGGTTGCAACTGTGTGGGAGCTTCATCCAGCGACAGTGAATTTGCTTCAGTAAAAACTTGCATCTTCCAAGGCAGGGCAGGGATTCACACCGTTCCTCTTGCTCGTTTTTCAGAATCGAAGCCTCATGTCCGATTCATTTGAAACTTTTTTCAATGTGAATCGTATTCCGTCAACGTACCGCACCCGAAGGAAGGGGTCTGGAATCCTGTCCGTCTCGGCCGAACCGGTTTAATAATCAGAAAAGGATTTTTTTTTCGACGGTCAAGGTGACGGATCCGAGAATTCTCTGGTAGTTTTTATGTTTTCTGCGGCGTGCTGACTTTACAACTAAGCCTGCTCCAGCGCAGAATCAAGGGCTAGCTATTGGGCCCTTGATCTGGAAAGTGATTTTGAAGCAACCAAGACAGCTCGCTTCGAAGTACAGAAAAAGAGTGGCGACACTTTGCCTCCTGCTTATTGTTGCCTTCAGCTCTGTCCAGGTCATTCATTTCCACGCTGGCGAAGGCGCGGGAGCGGGGAGTCACTGTGCCCTCTGTCTGGCCACTCATTCGACAGTATTTTTTCTCTCCCCACCCCCACCAGCTGCGACCACTCCTTCTGCGGTCGTGGCATCGGTTAGTCAAGAAAAATCTCAGCCAACTCTTTCTCAGTCGTTTTTTGACCTTTACAGCAGACCTCCTCCTGTCGTCTAGATTCACCATTCCATAAGGCAAGTCGCAACTCCTGCTCAACGGCTCGGAGGGTACAGGTGATTGTATTTTCGAGCAGTTCACAAAGCGACTTTCACTCCCAAGATATTCAAATTCTGATCACGGCGTATCGCGATATCCGGGCTGTGATAGGCCCTGGAAGTCCGGCTCACCACAGCAACGACCGAGGACGAGGAGACGTTCGAAATGCATTCGTACAGGAAATCGATCAATTCACATTTGAGCCAAAACCGCTTGAGCAGTGGAATGAAACTGCTTTCTGACATGAATTGGCTAAATGCGGTTACGCTGTTCGTTCTTTTTCTCGCACTGGCGGCCAGTGCTAGTGCTCAACAATCGGGAACAATCGAAGGCCTTGTGAAGGACCCCAGTGGCGCGGTGGTACCCGGCGCAACCGTCGAAATTCATAACCCCGTAAGTCACTTTGACCAGAGCACGACGACTGATAGAGAAGGCAAATTCCGCTTCACTAATGTGCCGTTCAACCCTTACCACATGACTGTTTCAGCGAGCGGCTTTGCTCCATATACGCAGGACGTCGATTTGCGCTCGTTAGTCACAGTCAGCGTTCCCGTCAGCCTAAAGCTGGGAGAGGCCTCCACTTCGGTTACCGTCACCGGGGAAGCAGGTGATTTGATTGAGAATGACCCGACGGCGCACACAGACGTAGATCGCAACCTGTTTGAGAAGATGCCGCTCGAAAGCGCCTCGTCGTCAATCAGTTCCCTGATCACTCTAACGACGCCAGGCGTCGCAGCTGACTCAAATGGTTTCATGCACGGGCTAGGCGAGCACCAGGAAAACCAGTTCTCAGTGGATGGCCAGGCAATTACCGACCAGCAGAGCAAAGCGTTTTCAAATCAGCTTCCGGTTGATGCCGTGCAGTCTCTCGAAGCTGTGAACGGTATTCCGCCAGCCGAGTATGGCGACAAGACTACGTTGATCATCAACGTGACCACGCGTTCCGGACTCAATCAGCCGTCCATCGGAAGCTTGAGGGCTTCCTACGGTTCGTTTGGTTCAACGAGCACTACCCTGGATTACGGTGTCGGCTCACAACATTGGGGAAATTACATTACTGCGAGCGGTCTTCAAACCGGAAGGTTTCTCGATCCGCCGGAATTCCAGGTTCTGCATGCGAAGGGAAATACGGAGAACGTCTTTGATCGCGTGGACTTCCAGCCACACAGTAACGATAGCTTCCATTTGAACTTCAATTACGCACGTTCCTGGTTCCAGCAGCCAAATCAATTTGATCAGCAAGCTGCCGGGCAGGACCAGCGCGCACTGATCAATACGTTCAATGTCGCGCCCTCGTGGACCCACATATTCAACGCAGCTACCGTGCTGACAACGAATGTGTACGTTCGCCAGGACCGGTACCACTACTTTCCCAGTGCAAATGCCTTTTCGGATCTGCCGGCGACGCTCGCACAAAATCGACATCTGACGAATGCAGGAGTGCACTCCGATCTTAGTTATGTCAAAGGTGTCAATAACATCAAGGCGGGCGCGCAACTTCAACATTGGTTCCTGGACGAGAAATTCGATCTTGGGCTTACTGATCCCGCGTTCAATCCGGTGTGTTTTTCCGACTCAGGATTGACGATGCCCATAACCGATCGGCCGACCATCACGGACCCAGCGCAGTGCGCCCCGGCTGGATTCTTTCCGAACAGCACTGACAATGGCTTTCTTCCCGGCTTGGTACCCTTCGATTTATCACGCAATGGCCGTCTCCTCAATTTCAATGGTCACACCGACATCAAGGAAACGTCCCTTTATGTCCAGGACACGATTTCATTCAGGAATTTCACTTTCAATTTAGGCATACGCGGAGACCTGTATCGTGGCCTTAGTAGCGACTCGACAGCAGAGCCAAGATTAGCGGCAGCCTACAACATCAAAAAGACCAATACCGTCCTGCGTCTTGGTTATGCACGGACGATCGTCACTCCGTACAACGAGAATCTGCTTGTTTCAAGCTCGACTGGAATCGGCGGGTTGGGTGGTCCGGGTGGCGGCGCGATCCCGCCAAAGCCCGGCAACCGCAATCTCTTTAACGCGGGACTAGAGCAGGCATTCGGGAAGTATTTCGTCGTTACCGCCGACTACTATTGGAAGTACACCAAACCAGATTATGACTTCGGCGTTCTATTCAGCACGCCGCTGACGTTCCCGATTCAATGGCGAAAATCAAAGATCGACGGACTCGCAGCGCGCGTGAGTGTGCCGAACTTTCATGGCTTTTCGTTGATTACGGTGCTGGGAACCTCTCGCGACAGGTTCTTTCCCCCCGGAGTTGGTGGTCTAATTTTCAACACTCCACCGCCACCTGGAGTCTTTCGCATCGACCACGATCAAGCGTTCCAACAGACTACACACGTGCAGTATCAGTGGAAGAGAACGGGTCCATGGGTAGGCTTCAACTGGCGGTATGACAGCGGTCTTGTAGCTGGCGCAGTTCCATTCGCGACGGATACTACTACTCCGGTCAACCTCAGCCCGCTGACGGCAGACCAGCAACTGCAAGCTGGGCTTTTTTGTGGAAATGTGTTTCCGACCTTTACCACACCGCTCACCACTTGTGCGCCTTCCCAATATGGGTCGACACGCATCAACATCCCGGCACCAGGCACACAGAATGACGACAAAAATCCGTCGCGTATTAAACCACGAAGTCTGCTTGATGTGGCGGTTGGAGACGATAATCTCTTCGGCGGCGATCGTTATAAGTGGAGTCTCAGGTTCACTGTCGTCAACTTAACAAACAAGGTAGCGCTCTACAACTTCCTGTCAACATTCAGTGGAACGCACTTTGTAACACCGCGGACCGAGACGGCGGAGCTGGGGTTCCACTTCTAGCACCTTATGATACGGAGAAGCACCGCGTACGCGATGCTTCTCCGCACTTTCAAGGAGCACTAGGTCGGGGTTACACCGTTGGATGATGCTATCCGCTGCGACAATGCCCGACTTGGTTCGACTTGCAACTCTGCAGACATCTTTTCGCAGTGGCACTATGGCCTTGCATTGCGAAAGCGCAGACTTCTTCCTACCCTCACCGCAGCAGTGTCAGTGTCACTTAGCGATCAGAGTCATAGACGCGAACAACTCCGGAGTTGCTGCGGGTCTGTGGCTGCAGGAACCAGGATCGTTAGACAGGACTCTGTCGACAGATACCAACGGCGACTGCTTCTTTCGCTGTCAGGCGACCGCACTGGATGACAAGTTCGCAGAAGCTCACCTCAACCTCGGAAATCTCCTCACACGAATGCATCGGGACCGCGAAGCTGTTGATGAACTGCGAAAAGTAGTGAGCACAGAACCAACAAACGAGAAAGCTCTTGCTTTCCTAGGGGAAGCGTTATTTGTCGCTTCAAGATGACGAAGCAGCCAAGCAATTGCTTGGTTAAGTTGATGCTCGCAAGATCCAACATAGCCCATTGCTCCATTTTCGGTTGGCACAGGAACTCGAACAGCATCAAAGCACAGCTAGTGCTGTGGACGAGTATCGAAAATATCTGTCGGAAGCATCCCGAAGCTCCTTACGATAATGATGCCCGGAACTGACTGCATCATTTGGCATTCGCATTTCCGCATTGAGATCTAGAAAGCTCTCGGGCATTTTTCTGGAAAAGGAAGTGCCATGAAAAAACCGAGACGGCTGAGCACTTCAGACAAGCTCAAGCTACTTTTAGGTGGCTTGCTGCTCCTGGCATGTTTGGCAGGAATATATCTCGGCGTGACTTATCATGATTGATTCGAAGCCCTCGATGTTGTAATGCAAGGCAGGTGAATCGCGAAGATGCACGTCATCAACCCTGCAGCAACCTTGCAGAGATGAACATCTCTTCGTGAGTGGGAACTCTCATTACACTCGTGCATTTTGTATTTCCTTTCTGTCATGCCAAGTGACTTTGAGCCAGGAACGCGCTATCTTCGAGACCTTTCACATCATTTCTTTATCGCATGGTGCAGTGCGAGAAGACGCCTCGGCCGGAGATTAAGGGTGCGTCCCGCCTTAATTCGGAGGCGGCCGGTCAAGGCGAACTTGCCAGGGAAGGATTGCAGGAGCGATAGATAAGCTTCTGATGATGTGAATTTGCAATCCTTGTCAGAGCCGTGCATCATTTGTTCAGTGTCTAGGCCGACATCCAAAATCGTCGCCTTTCCTCTGCTCGGTGTGAGTGTCATCGTGAGCATCGCACTGCTCCTGCCATTTGAGATTTACGCTTCGTCTGCTCCTGCGGCATGCCACAAAGATGATTCGATGCCCATTCCTGCCCCACCTGAGTGCCCAAGCCATGCCTGCTGTCTCCTCGGTCACAATCACGCTCTTCCAATACACTCGGCAATTTCTCTCAACCTGCAGCTTGCAGCATTGATTCAGTCTGCTTCAATTCCGACAGCTCCCTCTACGCGCTCACAGGAAAGAGCCCGTCCAGCGCTGATTGATTCTGGCCCTCCTGCCAACCCGCTACAACTTCGAATTTAGTTCTGTTCACCGTTTGGCTCGCATGTGTCGAAGCCCACGTGTGCTCGCTTGCACTGTATAGCTGAGCGTACCTGGGCTTGCGATGACCGTCTAAGTTCCCAAAACCGAACACCCTAGCGAGTGAAGCTATGAGCAATCGCAGAAATTTCTTGCGTGGATTTCTAACCTTGAGCGCGGGCGCCCTGAACGTGTCTCACCTGTTGGCCCAAGCGAGCCCTGCGGCGCGCGGTCATAAAGAACACAGATCCGGTACCCCGGTGGGAGTCAGTGTGCCGGTGCAAACCACCGATGTGCCTGATTTGCCTTTCACCGTGGATAATGGCGTCAAAGTCTTCCATTTGATCGCCGAGCCAGTAAAGCAACAAATTGCACCCAACAAAGTCCTCGCGCTGTGGGGATTCAATGGCAGTGCGCCGGGTCCAACGATTCAGGTCAATCAAGGAGATCGTGTCCGGCTCATCCTGGACAACCACCTGCCCGAGCCGACCTCGATGCACTGGCACGGTTTCGAAATTCCTCACAACATGGACGGCGGTCCGGGCATCAGCCAGGAACCGATCAAGCCAGGTGGACGTTTCATTTACGAATTCACCCTGCATCAGACGGGCACTTACTTCTATCACTCACACATGGCGATGCAGGAAATGATGGGCATGCTCGGTGCCTTCATCATGCACCCGAAGCAGCCTCATCACCCAGCTCCAGACAAGGACTTTGTCGTGCTGCTGCAGGAGTACGCGGTGCTGCCGAACAACATCGTTCCAAATTCGATGAACATGGAGTTCAACTGGCTTTTGATAAACGGCAGGGCTGGACCGGCCACGACTCCGCTCATTGTGCGTCTTGGCGATAGAGTTCGCATTCGCATGATCAATTTGGGAATGGATCATCACCCCATCCACTTGCATGGACATACATTCGTAGTCACTGGAACCGAGGGAGGACGCATTCCCGAAACTGCTTGGTTTCCAGGAAACACTGTTCTAGTTGGGGTTGCGCAGGCTCGAGAGATCGAATTCGTTGCCAACAATCCGGGCGACTGGATGCTGCACTGCCACCTGCCCCATCACATGATGAATCAGATGTCGTCGAATGTCGGGCCCATGACGCGTATCTCGCGCGGCATTCCTGCCGGAGTGAACATGGAAAACGGCATGGGCATGCTCACCGGCGAACCCGGTGCGCCCAGCCGGGACGGTTACGGTCCGAGCCTCGGCCGCGGAATGGGCTTTGGATCTACAGACGATTACGCCAAAACAAACGGCGCAATCTCGAAGCAGAGTATGCAAGGCATGGAAATGGAAACGCCGAACGCAGGCGTCGCTGCAGACGCCGATTCCATTCCGGGATTTCCGCAGGATGCGTATATGGAAGGTCCGATGATGGCAATGGACGAAATGGTGGAAAAACCACAGAACTACGGTCTGCCACCCGGTTGGAGCGGATTTATGCAGGGAATGATGACCTTCGTGCGTGTTCTTCCTCCTGATAAATACGACGAAGTCATGTCGCGCGTGCGCCGGGGAGAGAAGTCAAAGATGCCGGAGATGCCGGACATGAACATGCAGCACCCCAAATAGGAGCCGCCAATGAAAACGATGAAAGCTATCGCAGTCGTATTCGCGCTACTCCTCTTGACGGGTGCAGAAGCGCAAGAACACCAGATGTCAGGGATGCAAATGCCTGCGCAATCTGAGAAGCAAAAACCGAATCAGCAGCCAGGAGTTCCTGGGACACCTGGAATGCAAACGCCACAAGGTGCATTGCCCACAATTGAGCAACAGCAACAGGGCACGCCACAACACCAGATGAGCATGGAACAAATGGAGATGCGAAATGTCGAGACAACTCCTTCCCATATCGTCGGTTTGCAGGAGCCCGAGAATCCAGATCAGAAGACCGGAGCAGATCTTCCCGTTGCGGACCTACTGGAGACTGCTCGCAAGAGCGAGCCAAGGAAGCTCGACGACTTCGAGCAATCGGCTCTCAAGAAAAATCCGACGTTAAAACAGGCGCATGACATTGCCGATGAGTCGTTAGCGCTGGCGCATCAGGCTGGCCTTTGGCCAAACCCGTCGATCGGATATCAGGGAGAACAGATTCGAGGCGGATCCTTCCGAGGAGGCGAGCAGGGAGGTTTCGTTCAGCAGAACATCGTGCTGGGAGGCAAGCTTCGCCTCAGGCGCAATGCATTTGAAGAGCAGCACAAGGCAGACGAGCTCGGTATAGAGGAGCAGAAGCTGAACGTGCTTGGAGGTGTGCGCCTGCGCTTCTACGAAGCTCTCGCGGCACAAAAAGGTATTGAAGTCAGCGGTCAACTTCTGCAAGTGGCCCGGGATGCCGCCGCAACCGCTCATCAGCTTGCAAATGTGGGACAGGCAGACGCACCCGATGTGCTTCAAACGGAAGTAGAGGCGGAGCAGGCAAAGCTCGACTTTGCGCGCGCGCAACGCAGATACATCCGGGCATTCCGCACCCTAGCGACCGTGTCCGGCGAACCCGATCTAACATTGGCACTACTTCAAGGTGATCTTGAACATCCTCCCGAAATTGACATCGAGCATTGGATCGAAAACGCGCTGGCGGAGAGTCCGAGTTTTAAGCGGGCCCAACAGGAATCAAAAAGTGCCGAAGCGGCGCTTGCACGAGATAAGAGGGAAGTTATTCCCGATCTGTCGCTCCGGGCCGGCGCACAACAGAATCGGGAACTAGATCCGGGATCATTGCGACCGATCGGCGCACAAGGCTTCGCCACTGCCAGCATCCAAATTCCACTTTTCAACCGCAATCAGGGTGGTGTCCAGGCAACAAAGCTTGAACTGGAGCGCACTCGACTCGAGAGCGAGCGAATGAAACTCGATCTCATTCAAAACGTCCAGCCTCTACTGCAGCAATATGCTTTGGAAAAACTCGAGATCGAGCGCTACCGAACCCAGATGATTCCGCGGGCGCAACGCGCATACGAACTTTACCTTCAGAAATATCGGAATATGGCAGCCGCTTATCCGGAAGTGATTATTTCTCAGCGCACCTTATTCCAATTGCAGCAAAGCTATGCTCAAGCGCTCGGAGACTTGTGGGTAGTGTCGATGCAACTGCAGACTTACCTCCATTCTGAGGGGTTGAGCTCACCACGACCAACAGGAACTACCAATATGCAAGCCACTGCGCCCATAAGCAGCCCGGGAGGCGGAGAGTGAAAAGAGGCAACCCAAAAGCTACTTTTGACGGTCCTTGCTCTGCTTGCTGTTGTCAGCGTCGCCTGGTTTTGGTTCAGATTTGAGTGCTCTGGGTTTAGTGCTCTCCAGAATACTTGTTGCAGGTTCGATTGGCAGCGGCAGTTTTGCAGAATTCTCTTCCGAGACCCGCGTAAAATACGCGCTGACCGCAAACAGAGTGCGCGCGGGTTAGCGCCTTCCGCGTTTGTTGTTGGCTGTTCCGCTGTGCGCCGCGGACGGGCTTTCCTATCTTCTTATTGTTATCGACGCGCAGTTTCCACGCGGTCCTCAGTGCGCCCGTCAGTACGTCTTCGTCCGCGCCGGCCAGGCGAATGTGGGTATGTCCCATCCTTCCCCAACCGCCCGGAATGGGAAGGAAAATCTCGGGGGCATCTTCGACGAACGCCGCCTGCTGCTCCAGTGTGAGCATCAGGTTTCCGTAGCCCTCGGCTTGCGAGGCGAGCGAAGCAAATTTCCTGCCTCCCACACGAAAGGCCGGCAGTCCTGCATGGGAATACTCTTCCACGCCTTCCAAGCTCAGCGCAATCCTGCGAAAGTCTGCGGCGGTCATCGGGCGACTCCGATGTATCAAGGAATATCTCACCATCATTGGATGGCACGTGTCTAATGCACCGGTGACCAATGATTCAACGTCATTGATGGCGCGTCGATCTGTTGCGGCAAACACGCGAATCGACATTTTCGCTCTTGACATCTATTAGCGTACGTGCGTACTCTAATGCTCATGCGATACTCGCCCGAACGTAAAGCGGAGAACCACGAGAAGATTCTTTCCATGGCGGCTCGTTCCGGGAGCACGGCGCAGAGAGCAGTGGCATCGGTACTGTCATGAAGAAGGCGGCTGACGAAAGGGGAGTTCTACCGCCACTTCGGCAGCAAGGATGATCTCTTCGTGGACGCGGTAACGCGAGCCTTCGATGAAATGGGAAGAGGTATGTTAGAGGTTGCAAAAGCAGCACCCGAAGGTCAAGGTCTGCGGGCCATCATCGAACGTTATCTGAGCACACCCCACGTGAATTCGCCAGGAATGGCTTGTGTGGTCGCTGCTCTTGGACCAGAGCTCGCACGAAGGCCCTCGTCGGTGCGAAGACCGATTGAGCGATCGCTGGAAAGCTATCGTGAGCGGCTATTGCCGTTTTTGCTTGGCGAGTCGCGAGAAGAGAAGCTTGTGAACTTTCAGTTATTGTTCGCCAGTATGGCTGGGGTTTTAGCTTCGGCACGTGTGACCGCTTCGCCGGAAAGGCGTGAGCAGATAGTGAGCGAAGCGAGGAAGTTCTTTGTAAAAACTTTCACTGAGGGACAAGGCCTTTTTTTTGCAGCAATAAGAGTACGTCAGTACTCTTTAGCGCACGAACGATCCAACAGCACTTGTGATTCGAAAGAACCACATCAAGGACTAACGCAGGACTAAACCAAACCTGAATCGAGGCAAACCTATGAAATTCATGATTCCGTTTTTGGTGGCAGCACTTCCGGCAGCATCCGTTCTTCAATCACAATCTGGACACACCCCGGGTGGGTCCGGCGCGGCTCTGCCGAAAGCCACGTAAGTTATGGTCATCCTGACTGCAAAGGCTGGTGTAACCCGCCAACAAATCATGGCCGTCATGCCGTCGGAGGTCCGGGAAACAGTGCGGCTCTACCTCGACGGAAAGATCCGCCAATGGTATTCACGAGGCGATGGTAAAGGGTCATCTTCTTCCTTGACGTGAAGACCCAGGACGAGGCGCGAGCCATCATGGAAAGCTTACCGCTCTCCAAGGAAGACTTGATGGACCACGAATACATTCCGGTCGGACCATTGATGCCGCTGGGCGCATTGATGGGCGCAGGAGCGCAGAGGGATTGAAAGAGGATCAACAAACTAATGCCGAGAATCACCGTGTCGGGCGCGGCGGGACCACCGTCATCTGCCATTCGCGAGCGCCCGCTAAGAATGGCTGAAATGTAATTCATAGGAGAACGCCAATGCAGTCCGAAGTCTCGTTTTTCGCGAGCATCGCATTCAGTCTTATCGCATGGGGAGTGGTGACCGCGCGTTACATCTGGCCGGAACTTAGATTCCGGCAAAGAGCCGAAGCCTTGCGGCCTCTCCTCGTCTTGCACAGCTTCCGCTTTATTGGTTTGGCATTCCTGGTCCCAGGAGTTGTGTCTCCCGATCTGCCGTCTGCTTTCGCGTATTCCGCAGCATATGGGGACATCATTGCCGCGGCACTCGCGTTGCTTTCGCTGTCATCCCTGTCCAACGGGACTGGCGTGGCCATTACGTGGATCTTTAACCTCTGGGGAACTGCCGATCTTTTAAACGCTTTCTACCAAGCCAATCATGCTGGACTGTCGGCGGGACAACTGGGAGCCACTTACTTTATCCCGACTCTCATTGTTCCGTTGCTGCTGATCACACACGGACTCGCGTTCCGACTTCTTCTGCAGCATAAGAGCGCGGTCGTGGTAAGTGAAAGGCGGCAGCAAGCATAGAGGATTAGCCGATGTCTGAGTTGCAGACGCGCACAGGGCTGAACGACCCGAGGCAGTTTTGAACTTAGCCGCTATCGCGCTCATGTGTTTAGGCGTAATTGAACGCACAAGGCTTGCGAGAACATTATTGAGATTGGAGACAAATATGTATTACTCAGTTCCGGCTTATCTGGCGCCCTTTATATTGACCGGCATGATCGCCGTGATCACAGCATTGCTGCTCAGCTTCCGTCAGGCACTGCGGCGCGCGAGTTGGTCAGAAGCGGATCGGGCCAAGGCGCTTTTGGGCGTGTCATCGCTTCTGGTGGGATGGTTCCTCATAGCCGTGGTGACTTCCGTTGCTGGTTTCTATCGGCCACTATCCAACCAAGCTCCAACAATTCAGTACGGTCTACTGGGGCCCATTGTGCTTTGCGTAGTGCTATTTCGAAGCTGGCCTTTGCTTCGCCGCGCCCTCGCGACGGTTCCAAATCGATGGATGGTGGGAGTGCAGCTCTACCGTACGCTGGGGGTCGTATTCCTTCTGCTGTACGCAGGGGGGCACCTCCCGGCAGTCTTTGCCTTAACCGCGGGTTTAGGCGATATGGCGGTTGGAATCCTCGCGCCCTTTGTTGCTGCGAGCCTTAAAGAATCGCCGCAAGACTCTGCGCGTCGAGTCCGACTGTGGAACCTGCTCGGAATCGCTGACCTGGTAATCGCTGTCACGATCCGGTTTCTTACCTCATCGTCGCCGCTTCAGATCGCCTCGTTTGATCGGCCCAGCGATCTTATCGCCATCTTCCCGCTTTCACTGATTCCAATCTTTGCTGTCCCGCTGTCACTTCTGCTGCACATCCTTTCATTGCAGAAGCTGCGGCAAAATCAGCTGACAGGTTACAGAGAGCTGAGAACAGAAGACATCGGATCCGGTGAAGGGATAAGAATAAAGAGCGGTTACTATTCAGCGGTGAGCCTAAATACACAACCGCCGCGGTAAGATGGGGATTCGTCAGTGCCCAGACGCCACTGATCTCACGATTCGATGATGCTTGACGCACACCTTTTCGGTCTCTTTTTAGCAGCCGCGACCGTGCTTGCGATCACGCCCGGCCCAGGGATGTTCTATGTCCTCTCGCGTAGCCTTACCGGAGGTCGTGGGGAAGGATTTCTTTCGGCGGGGGGCACGTTCGTGGGAGGACTGGTTCACGTAGCAGCTGCCGCAGTTGGCATATCGACGATCATCGCGACTTCAGCCTTGGCCTTTGCCGCCATCAAATATGCTGGGGCGCTCTATCTGGTTTACTTAGGCATTGGCATGATCCGTTCGCGTAACTTGCCAATCGAAGAGGTCTCACAGGTGGTGACGCCAAGTCCTACTTTTCGGCAGGGGGTTCTAACGGAGGTTCTGAATCCGAAAACTGCTTTGTTCTTTCTCTCATTTATTCCACAGTTCGTGAATCCGCAATTGGGCAAGCTGATGTTGCAATTTCTAGTTCTGGGATTCCTGTCCGTCACGTTAAACACCATCGCCGATCTGGCAGTCGTATGTTTTTCGGCGCCCATTGGTATTCGGCTGAAGTCCAGCGCGCGGTTCCGAAGACACCAACGGGTGATATCTGGTACCGCGATGATTGGCCTTGGCGCCTTCCTTAGCTTTGGCGACTCGAGGTACGGTCCTCACGCACGAAGCTAGCCGGCCGTCGGTTGAGGCTTCGATTCCTTCCGCGGCGCCAAGGCGACACTGCATAAAGCGATACGTGTCTTCATATGAGATAGCCCTGATTCATGCTGCCTTGCAGGATTGTGACACTGCGTTCAAGTTGCTGGAGAACGCTTTCGAAGAAACGATCGCGGTGGCTGCCGTATTTGGCCGTTGAGCCGCGATTGGAAAAGTTCCGTGGAGATGTTCGGATTCGGAACATGACGGAACGCCTCCGTCTTCATTAAGTCAAGCTCTGATGCGAAAAGACGGAGCAATACTGCGTTGTTCTGCAAACCATGTTGCGGCCGCCCGAAATTGAGTTTCGCTGGACCGCGGGCAGTTGATCGCAGGCCACCGACGTCGGTCTCAGCCCATGTCACAGGACCGTCTTTTTTGAACCAATTGCCCCTGCGGCGCGTATTACACAGTCAGGTAGGTATTCGAGAATGAAAATTGTAACTTATTTTTCATGCGGGGTTGTCGATTCTGACGGGTTCCAATCGTCGTTAGGCTAGAAGGCGAGGTTACGTCAGCCGAGATAAAAAGCCGGTCGCCGGCATGTTTCACATTGCGGGATAAGGGCAGAAACAGGTTGGGACAAGTGGACGAAGAAGTTTCGCATCTTCCTGTATCTTTAGGAATCCGATCCTTGTCTCAGGGCTGGCAGAACTCGATCACGGGTGAAAGTTTGGCCTGTTCCGATCGAGGCTGGGGCAAAGATATGACTCTCGCAGGTGCAAGAGCTGGGGGACTGAACTCCTGGCGGCATCTCGCACACGAGCAGTGAATTAAGAGGACCTTATGGTTAAGCGGATGTTTCTCCTGCTGGTCGTAGCGGCTGCAATCATTGCAGCCCTAGGTTATGTCAAGTTGCGGCAAGTTCAAGCGGCTGTAAAATCGCACGCCTTCACGCCTCCTCCCGAAGCCATTACGACCCTTACGGCCAAAGAGGAGATATGGCCGGCGACGGTCAGCGTAGTAGGGACCATGGCAGCGGTACACGGCGTCACAGTTAGCGCCGATCTTCCGGGCACAATAGACAAGATCAAGTTCGACTCTGGCAAGTTTGTTCAGGCTGGAGACGTGCTTGTGGAACTCGACACGCGCCAGGAGCGCGCACAATTAGCTGCCATGGAGGCCCAACGGGACTTGGCGAAGCTCAATTACGCTCGCCAGCAGCAACTCGTCACCGAAGGTGTGATTTCGCGCATGGACTATGACAAAGCCATCGCGGATCAGAAGCAGACTGAGGCGAATACCGCCGAAATCCGGGCGACGATCGATCGAAAAACCATCCGTGCGCCGTTTTCAGGAGTGCTCGGCATACGGCAGGCAAACCTGGGCCAGTACCTTGCTGCCGGCAATCCGATCGTCACGCTTCAATCTTTTGATCCGATTTATGTGAACTTCAACGTTCCGCAGCAGACCATCGGACACTTGCAGGTCGGTCAGAGCGTGCGTATTACCAGTGACGATCTTCCGGGGAAAGAATTTACCGGACGAGTGAACGCGATTGACTCGCTCGTGGACCCCTCCACGCGCAATATTCAAGTGCAAGCAACGCTGGCCAACCCGCAGGGCAGGCTCCGTCCTGGAATGTTCACCCAGGTCGAACTCGGTGTTGGCGCGAGGCGGACGGTGTTCCCGCTGCCGGCCTCGGCAATCAGCTATGCGCCATTTGGTGATTCGGTGTTTGTTGTCGGCGACATGAAAAGCCCGACAGGTCAAACCTACCGTGGTGTACATCAACAATTTGTGAAGGTAGAAGGTGCGCGCGGCGATCAGGTAGGCGTGGTCTCAGGCATAAAGGCGGGCGAAGAGATCGTCACCTCCGGCGTCTTCAAGCTGCGCAACGGCGCTGCCGTGGCCGTTAATAACAAGATTCAGCCGGGAAATAATCCGGCTCCAAAGCCTGAGGACAACTAATGAAGATCACAGATCTCTTCATTAAGCGGCCGGTTCTCGCAATATGCGTCAACCTGGTAATTCTGATCGCCGGACTGCAGGCGATTCGATCATTGAGTGTGCGCCAGTATCCGCGCAGCGATATTGCGGTCGTGCAGGTGTCCACGGTGTACGTCGGCGCGAACGCCGATCTCGTTCGAGGATTCATCACTACTCCGCTTGAGCGTGTGATCGCTAGCGCAGACGGCATCGACTACATGGAGTCGTCGAGCGCTCAGGGCATCAGCACCATCACCGTGCACCTGAAACTTAATTACGATACGAACGCTGCGCTCACGCAGATACAGTCGAAGGTAGCGCAGGTCCGCAACGATCTCCCGCCCGAAGCCGAGGCTCCGATCATCGATCTGCAAACGGCGGACCAGCAGTTTGCGGCGATGTATTTGGGCTTCTCGTCGTCAGACCTCGATCAAAACCAGATCACTGATTACCTCACGCGAGTAGTCCAGCCGAAGCTGAGTGCGATCAGCGGAGTGCAGCGCGCAGATATCCTCGGCAAGCGCACGTTTGCCATGCGCGTGTGGCTCAAGCCGCAGAAGATGGCGGCCCTCGGCATCACGCCGTCCGCCGTGCATGATGCGTTGGCGAACAACAACTATCTTTCGGCACTGGGCAAGACGAAAGGCTCGATGGTGTCGGTGAACCTGGTCGCCAACACCGATCTGCGAACCGCCGAAGAATTTCGCCAGCTTGTGGTGAAGCAGGACAAAGGAACTATCGTCCATCTGGGCGAGATTGCGGACGTGGTGCTCGGCGCCGAGACCTACGACGAAGATGTCCGCTTCAACGGTGAGGCTGCGACGTTCATGGGTATTTGGGTGCTCCCCACCGCGAACTCACTCGACGTAATTCGGCAGGTTCGCGAGGCGATTCCAGGAATTCGCGCGCAATTGCCGGCGGGCATGAAAGTCGGAATTCCGTACGACTCGACGGCATACATTCAGGACGCCATCAAAGAAGTCTTGAGCACGCTGACTGAGACGCTTCTCATTGTCGTCTTCGTCATCTTCCTGTTCCTCGGTTCGTTCCGTTCGGTGCTGATCCCGGTGGTCGCGATTCCAATCTCGTTGATCGGCGCCGTTTTCCTTATGTTGGCGGCGGGTTTTACGATCAACCTTCTCACCTTGCTGGCAATCGTGCTCTCTGTCGGTCTCGTTGTGGATGACGCGATTGTCATGGTGGAGAACGTCGAGCGTCACCTGCACGAGGGCAAGACTCCTTACCGGGCCGCGATTGATGCGGCTCGCGAGTTGGTTGGGCCCATCATCGCAATGACGATCACGTTGGCAGCCGTTTACGCGCCGATCGGTATTCAGGGAGGCTTGACGGGAGCACTCTTCCGCGAATTCGCCTTCACTCTCGCGGGAGCAGTTGTCGTTTCGGGAATTGTCGCGTTGACGCTCTCGCCCATGATGGGCTCGAAGCTGCTGCGCGCCGGGGATACCGAGCGCGGCTTCTCGGGCTGGGTAAATCGTCGCTTCGACAACGTGCGCAACGCTTACATGCGAGTGCTCACCACCACGTTGAATTACCGGCCAGTAGTTCTGGGTGTTTGGATCATCGTCGCACTGCTGGTAGTTCCGTTCTACATATTCTCTCAGCGTGAGCTTGCGCCAGCCGAAGACCAGGGCGTGGTGTTCGGAGTTGTCCAGGCCTCGCCTAATTCGACTCTGGATCAAACGAAGCTTTTTGCTTCGCAGATCTACGGCGTGTATCACGCGTTTCCAGAAAGCCAGAGCATCTTCCAGATTACCGATCCTACTGGTGGTTTTGGCGGCATGGTGACGAAGCCATGGAGTGAGCGCAAGAAAACTGCGCAGCAGCTTCTGGTGGAATCGACGGGCCCCTTGTCCAAGATCGCCGGCGTGCGCGTAATTCCACTCACTCCGCCAGCGTTGCCGGGTGGCGGGAACTTCCCAGTCGACTTCGTTATTGCATCCGCGGCGGAGCCGCAGCAGCTCGCCCAATTTGCAAACGAACTGGTGAAGAGGGCGTTCATGAGCGGCATGTTCATCTACGCGGATTCCGATCTGAAATTTGACCAGCCGCAAGCGGAAGTCGTCTTCGACCGCGACAAGCTGCGCTCTCAAGGCGTTGACCTGAGTCAAGTCGGTAAAGATCTTTCAACGCTGCTCGGCGGAAATTATGTGAACCGCTTCAGCATTCAAGGTCAAAGCTACAAGGTGATTCCGCAGGTGAAGCGCGTGGAACGTTTGACGCCCGAGCAGTTGGCTCAAATCTACGTCAAGGGTTCTGACAATCAGCTTGTGCCGTTGTCCACGTTTGCCAGCCTCAAGACCACGACGGAGCCGCGGCAACTCAATAAGTTCCAGCAGCTTAATGCTGTTCGCATTCAGGGAGTGATTCCGCCGCCGGTTCCGCTCGATCAGGCATTGCGGTTTTTGGAAGATGAATCCAAGAAGATCCTGCCGCAAGGCTTCACCGTTGATTACGCGGGCGAGTCGCGTCAGCTTCGGGTCGAGGGCAGCAAGTTTCTGGGAACTTTCCTGCTCTCGGCAATCCTCATCTATCTAGTGCTAGCGGCGCAGTTCGAGAGCTTCCGCGATCCCTTCATCGTTCTCGCCGGCTCGGTGCCGCTGGCTATCTCTGGGGCGCTGATGTTTTCGTTTTTGGGATTCACCAGCCTGAATATCTACAGTGAAGTCGGCCTAATCACGCTGGTTGGACTCGTGTCGAAGAATGGTATCCTCATCGTGCAGTTTGCAAATCACCTGCAGGAGACAGGAAAAGAAAAGCTGGCGGCGGTAATCGAAGCTGCCGAGACTCGACTGCGCCCGATTCTGATGACAACCGCGGCGACGGTCGTCGGACATTTTCCGCTTGTGCTCGCGAAAGGTCCTGGCGCCGGCGCGCGAAACAGTATCGGCATCATGCTGGTCAGCGGCATGATCATCGGAACTTTATTCACCCTTTTCATCGTGCCATCCATCTATATGCTTGTGGCCAGGAAACATCAAGCCATGACGGTGGACGAAGGCGGCTCAGAAGAGATTCCGGAACTTGCGGAGGCTGCGCTCTAAACGCAGCCAGCTTGCCATCGTCAATGGTCGGTCATTAACAAAGAAGTCTGAGGTATTTTGTCACGAAGCTGCCGGACACAACTTCGAGCAGGACTGGATCACTTCCTTCGCGTGCAGAGATCTGGTCCACCATCCGTTACCTTGATCCTGAATTAAGACGAGGCACCGGCGATCTCTTGGCGGTGATGGCACTCTTCTGGGTAATTCTGGCTATGTGCGGAACTTACCTGTGCTTGCACCTGCGACAGTAAAAGTAGATTGTCGTTTTATCCGACGCCACAATCACTTGCCTCTTTGATAAGACCTTCAATCTCTTCGTCCGAATCAAAATTCAAAACTTGACTTACTTCCAAACTGGCGCACAATGCAGGCGAGAGTGCACCTATGCCGGAGAGAAGCGAGAAACGTCTAGCGATTGCTCTTCCCGTGCGCGTGTATGGCATCGGAAGTGACGGCAAGCCGTTCGTACAGGAGGCGACCACGGTTGACATCGCAACCAGTGGCGCTCGACTGAAAGGAGTGCCCCAGCTACGCGCAGTAGGAGAGATTGTCGGTGTGCAATACGAAAAGGAGAAAGGCCGGTTCAAGGTAGTTTGGGTCGGAGACGTGGGGAGTGACAAAGAAGGACAGATAGGAATGCTCAAAATGGATCAGGGGCACGCGCCATGGATTGCGGTGTTGAGCCAACCCGCCGAGCAGCCCAGCTGGAGGGACGGAGCGCAAGGCCGCACATCCACCGGCGATAGGGGGCCGGCCTTCATGGATGCAGACAAAGAGGAAACTGCCGAGCGCGTTGCCCAGACCACCCTCGACCTCAAGGAACTCGAGGCACTGATCGGTGTGAAGACGGTGGACCCTCGAATTTTGCGTGAGTTTCGCGAAGCGTTGAACCATGTCCGCCAAACCAGCTGGGCGGTGCAGAAGTGGATTGAGCTGCAGGGACAACAACGGGATCCGTATGGCGCAGTGGAATTACTAGTGGCCGAACGAATCCGATGCGCCACTCAATTGTCTCGAGAGTTAGCCAGTGATATCGAGGGACAGGATGTCAGCTTTGATACCACCGGCATTCCCGAACTTCGTACTGAACTCGATAACCTCTCAAGGCTTCTTACGCGAATTGTTGGTTCAGGTGGATAACCAAACGTTGTCATCCTGAAGCGTGAGTTTCGCCGAAGGACGTTGTGGTTGATGTTTCTGTTAGCCAGTGGCTGAGATATTTGTGAGCGATTACTCGTATCGCAATGCCACCATGGGATCTACCTTTGCCGCGCGGCTTGCAGGCACAAAGGCGGCAATACTTCCCACCAGCGCGATTGCGCATACGGCGAGCACGAGGCTGACTGGGTCAAAGGCAGAGACCTGATACAACATCGAATCGAGCAATCGAGCACTGGTGAACACCAGCGGAAGTCCAATGAGAACGCCCGCTGCACTGATCAGCAAGCTTTCCCGCATGATCATCCAGACCACTTGCGTACGTTGCGCGCCAAGAGCCATTCGCATCCCGATCTCGGTAGTACGGCGATTTGTGCGATAGGCCAGCGTGCCGTAGAGACCGGTGGCAACCAGAA
>CAZLIE010000079.1:0-19857 GCA_964559345.1 uncultured Terriglobales bacterium | reverse complement strand
GGTTAGACTCCTGGCCTCGATTACAACAACTTATTTCAGAATGACAAACGCAGGGCGAACTGCATTACGCGAGGATCGCCGGAGAGCGTGGTGATTTGTCCCGCGGCGCCGCTGCTGAAGTTATTGTTGGGCTGACCGAACTCTGGAGTATTCGTCACATTGAAGACCTCCCAGCGAAATTCCAGGTTCGTGCGCTCTCCTCCGAGAGGAAATTCGCGCAGCAGGGCGGCGTCGAATACGTTGGTGTGCGGGCCACGCAGCGTATTGCGATGACTGTTGCCCACCTGTCCGGCAGGCAATAAGACGAAGGCATTGCTTCCGTTCGGTGACAGCGCCTGGCAGGCTTTGTTTTGCGAAGCGAAGTACCAGCAATCCGGATTGCCGACGACCTGTGGAGTCCCGATTACGTTCGGCACTGCTGTCGCCTGGCCAAACGGATCGAGAGCCGAATTCAGCGTTCCGCCTTCGTTCACCGTGAATGGATGCCCGCTGTAGAAGGTGTAAATGCCCGACGTGCGGAAGCCGCCAAAGATGTAGGACAGCACTCCATCATTCAGGAAGCTCTTGCCGTGCCCGAAAGGAAGTTCGTACACATAGCTGAGAGCGAGACGGTGTGGGATGTCGAAATCACTGTTGCCGTACCAGAAGTTGTAATCGCGTCCGTTCGGTGGAGCACCGGAGTTGCCTTCCAGCTCCTGCGGGGTGTTGTCGAGACTGCGCGAGTAAGTGTAAGCGGCACGGAAACTCATACCGGAACGGAATGCTCGTGAAAGCGTAGCCTCCACTCCGTTGTAGTTGCCGCGACCGATGGTGTTCGCGTACTCGATGTAGCCGAAATTCGCGAACGGTTTCACGCCGGTACTGACGTTGTTCGTGATCAGAGGCTGGTTGAAGTCGTTGAGGACGTACAGATTTTTCGAATGCGTTCCGACGTAATTGATCTCCGCAATGAGGTCTGAGGGCAATCGGTGCTGCACGCCGAAGCTCCACTGCTGGATCATCGGCGCCGGATCGTTCGGATTCACCGCGCGGATGCGGAATGCCGTCGGTTGCGCAAGGTTTACCGTAGCGGGATCGAGGAAGTTTGCCGGGAATCCGTTTTTCGCGATCAGCACCGGAGCCGTATTGCTGGCCAACGTTTTGTTCAGCAGGAACGGCAGGTTCAGCGCAAGCTGGTCTTCGCTGCCGAAGCGCTCGAACAGAGAATAGTAGATCCCGTAGCCGCCGCGAATCACCGTGTTTTTCGATGGCGAGTAGGCGATGCCGATGCGGGGTGCGAAGTTCTTCGTGCCCGGCTGCACGAGCGCACGATTTTGTAGCGAGTTTCCGTTTGCAAACACCAGCGCACCAGCGCCGCCATTGCCGTTCGGATCGAAGTTCGCCATCCGATTCTTGGCTTCGAGAGCGGGAGTAGCGAAGTCGTAGCGGAGGCCGAGGTTGACCGTCAGATTTGGTCTGATCTTCCAGTCATCCTGCGCGAACCCCGCCACCATCCAGAGCCTCTGATCGACAAAGAAGACGTTCGTGAGCTGCGTGCTTTGTACCAACCCGAGTAACCCGTCTGCATAGGAGAGGCCTGTCTTGGATGCAGAAATGCCGCCGCACGCGGTTCCCTTGCACTGAGTGAATACCCCGGTGAATCCGAGGTCGCCGCGCGTTCCCGGTTCATCCTGGAAGATGTTGCGCATCGGAGCCCACAAATTCACGCCAAACTTGAGTGAGTGTGCTCCTCGCGTCATCGAGAGTGTGTCCGTCCACTGATACTGCTGCGGAATCTGCCGCTTGGGAAGGAAGTCCCGGCGAGCCGAGGAATCCGAAGTTGCTGAACTGCGTCAGCGGAACGCCACCGGCAATGGCAGGGTTGTTGGGTATGCCCGGCACAAACTGATCGGCAGCGTTCAGTCCGAATGGGTCCTGCTCTGCAAACGAGATATTACGCACGAAACCTAAGCGGAATTCGTTCACCATCGACGGCGACAAGATGTGCGTCCAACCCAGTACCAGGCTATGGGACTTCAGCTTCTGTCGTCCCCAAGCCGATGTCGAGGTGCCATCGGCGATACCGCCGAGGAATCCAGGAATGAAGCGGAAGCGGTTCGAGTAGCTGTAACGGCCAAAGATGGTGTCGGACGATGATTTCGTCCAGTCCACGCGGCCGTTGTAGCTGTCATTGTTGTCCTGCAACAGGGCGTTACGAGCAAAGTTGTTTAACTGTTTGCCGGGGATGTTCGGCTGCGGAAATAGCGCGATCAGTTTTGCCATCACCGGATCAATGCGGTTTGAGGGAATCTGATTATTCGCGAATGGCTGACCTGTGGTGGGATCGAAAATCGTCGGATAGGTCACTCCGTTCGCCGTAGCGGCCGCTAGACTGAAATCACCAATGCGCTCATTGGCCAGCGGAACCGTGGATATACGCGAGACCCCCTGCTTGATTCGCGTTCCCTCATAGTTGAAGAAGCCGAAGAGATGGTCCTTGATGATGGGACCGCCGAAGTTTCCGCCAAATTGATGCTGATTGTTTTCCGGCTTTTTGAGCTTATTGCGATTTGAGAAGAAGTCGTTAACGTCAAAGTACTGGTTGCGCAGGTACTCGTATGCGAGTCCGTGGATGTTGTTCGATCCACTCTTCGTGGTTACTGAGACTGCCGCCCCAGGGCTGCGTCCGTATTCCGCCGAGTAGGGATTTGTGATCACGTTGAATTCCTGGATCACGTCCACGGACGGATGCGACGACTCTGTGCTCAATTCCTGCACGTTTTCCGAGAAGGTATTGTTGTCGATGCCATCGAGCAGGAAATTGTTTTGCAACGAGTGGACGCCGTGAACGTTGAAGTCGCCCACTCGACCGGCGCTGGTTGCGCCGCTCTGTTGGGTGAAGCGGCTGATCTGCACTCCGGCAACACCTCGAAGCAAATCATCCCAATTGCGAAGATAAAGTGGTGTCTGCTCGATTACTTCGCTGCCGATGACGGTTGCGATCGACGCATCTTCAGTGGAGAGACCCTCAGTGATTCCCTTGACTTCGACCGTCTGCTGTTCGGTGCCGACCTGCAGAACGAAATCACGACGCTCTTTTTGCGCGGTGTTCAACTGGATGGTCTGCTGAATCGTGCTGAAGCCCGACTGCGTAACTGATACTTGATAGCTGCCGATCGGCAACTCCTGGAGCGAGTAGAAGCCGGCTCCATCGCTTTCGGTAGTGCGCGAATAACCGTTCGCGGTGTTCAGCACCTTAATTTGCGCGCGGGCAACGGCTGCGTTGCTGGGATCGGTTACCAGTCCGCTGAGGCTAGCAGTATTTATTTGGCCGATGGCTCTGTTCGTTAGGAAAGTGAAGACCAGGAACAGTAGTGGTAGCCGGAATAGATTTCGCATGATTGTCCCTCCTAAAAGAAAACTGCTTGATTGTTTGTTCGTGTGGTGGTTTCGCTGAGCTGCGCGAATGACCTGAATTGAGTGCGACCAACCAAACTAGTGAGGCAATGTTGTTGCGCAGTGAACATCGTTTGAAAATCTGTTGAATGCTGGATTGCGAAGATATTTCAGTAAGTCACGATCAATTTCGCTCTGCGAAATTGCCGGGAGGCGCGGTGGCTCCTTGATGGTGCGGCCGCCGAAATGGAAAGATCGGAGTTTGGGAGAGCTGGCTGGCTTCTTTTTCGCGGAGACTTCCTGTAGGGAACCTCGAGTGTTCGGGCTTCCACGTTGCCGGCTTCGTCAGTTTAAGCGGCAGGCGGTTCCGTCGTCGCAGGGACGCGCTGCTGCTAGTAGTCGTTGCAACGAATAGTATGCTGTCCTCATGAAGCGAGTCGCGCAAAGAAAGAGCAAACGCCGGCCGGCCGATTGTCTCGAAGAGGCGGCTTTTCTCGATCTGCTGCGCACGTGCGATTTGCTGTCCCGTGGCCCAGCCCAAGTGCTGAAGACGGAAGACCTGTCTTCGACGCAATATAACG
Source organism: uncultured Terriglobales bacterium (assembly GCA_964559345.1). GTDB lineage: Bacteria > Acidobacteriota > Terriglobia > Terriglobales > Acidobacteriaceae > Gp1-AA112. The sequence goes on along the minus strand of CAZLIE010000079.1, from coordinate 15,901 downwards.
TGCTCCGCATCCTTCGCGGCTCGCCTGACGGACTACCCTGCGGCGAGATTGGCAGCCGCATGATTACACGGGACCCGGACATCACCCGTCTGCTTGATCGCCTGGAAAAACGCCGCCTGATCTCCCGCTGGCGCGAAAGCACGGATCGCCGACTGGTAATGGCCGGCATCACGCCCGATGGCCTTAAGCTATTGAAGCGGTTGGACGGTCCCGTCGAGGACGTCCACCGCAAGCAGTTGGGCCACATGGGAAGGAACCGCTTGCACGCCCTTTCCAAATTGTTGGATACGGCCCGAAAAGCTCTCAGCTGATATCCGGGAAGATAGTTGTTGAAACGAATATCGTTCTGATGCATCCAATGAAGCCGGGAAGGAAGTAACTATGTCACTGCGTCCAGTAAAAGAGATCATTCAGACACAGCCCACGATCGAAGGAGCCGGCGTAAAGCTGCAGCGTGCCTTCGGGTTCGGCAAAACCAAGGACTTCGATCCTTTTCTGCTGCTGGACGATTTTCGTAACGAGCGGCCGGAAGACTACCTCGCCGGATTCCCCTGGCATCCTCATCGCGGGATTGAGACGATCACCTACGTACTCGCCGGCTCGGTCGAGCACGGTGACAGCCTCGGCAACCGGGGCAAGATGGGCGCTGGCGACGTCCAATGGATGACCGCCGGCAGCGGCATCCTGCACCAGGAGATGCCGAAAGGTGACCAGCAGGGCCGGATGCATGGCTTCCAGCTCTGGGCGAACCTACCTTCATCGCTCAAGATGACCGACCCACGCTATCAGGACATTCCATCGAGTGCGATTCCTGAGGTCATCGATGACGACGGCGCCAGCGTGCGCATCATCTGCGGCGAGTTCTGGGGAAAAAGAGGACCGGTCGAAGGAGTGGCCGCGGATCCAAATTACCTCGACATTTTTGTGTCACCAGGAAAGCGGAAGCGGCTAAAAGTCGAGACCACTCGCAACGCGTTCGCCTATGTCTTCGCAGGTTCCGGTACATTTCGTGACGCATCGGATCCGCGAGCCGTTCTCACCGAGCAGGCTGCAGATCCTAGCGCAACGGCGAAGTACGACGCCGCCAATCACTCGCTGGTGCTGTTCGATCGCGGAGACGAGCTGACCGTCCAAGCCGGACCCGAAGGAATCCGCTTCCTACTAGTCTCGGGCAAGCCGATCGAAGAGCCGGTAGCCTGGTACGGGCCAATCGTCATGAACACGCAAGCCGAACTGCGCCAGGCAGTGTCAGAACTCCAAAGCGGGCACTTCATCAAACATCGCTGAATCGAGATCACTGGGACTGAAGATCACGGGCTTCACAACGATCCGCGTCGGCGTAGATGGAAGAGTCCGCCTCCAGGTGGGCATAACGGGTGAATCCCCCCTGAGGTTTGCAGATTCCATTTTGTGCGAGGTTACTTTGGTGCCAGCAAATCGAGGTTGAACAGATGCAGGTACTTGCAATGGCGCAGTTACGGACGGCGTGAGGTTCTGTTACCCGGGTGACCTCGTCATCACGTCCGCATCGCGTTACAGTTCTAGGCATGATCACCTGGGAATCCATCTAATGGCACTGCGCGCAATCGCACTCATCATCGCTGGTGTCCTGGCACTTGCTTCAAGCGTTCTGTCGCCTGCTCGCAGACACCGCAACACCTAGCCTCAGCGACAGAATTTCTGCCACTTCCACCAAAACGGTTTCCTCTGTGCCCTCCGTGTCCTCTGCGGTAAAGGTGCTGCGAAATCCCGAAGTTCCCCTCGGCAAAATCAAATTTTTGGCGGAATCATCTCGTCTTCGGTTGAGACCAGGTACCAGCTCGGTTTGGGCCATCTATTGAAATGATGAGAATGAAGGACAAACGCCCACCCATGGGCAGCATTCCTCCCCCAGCCAACATCTGACCACATTGCGCAGGTGCTCAGCTTGCGCGGACGTTGGGGCCCTTTTTCATGCAGGAACACGCTATTGGTCAGCTGGTTCTTTTCATCCTTATTATTCTGGGATGCGCTCACCTCTTTGGACACTTGTTTGCCCGGCTGCGGCAGCCGCGGGTGATTGGTGAGATTTTAGGCGGATTGCTGATTGGGCCGTCGCTGCTGCACTTCCAGCTTGGCGCTGCTGCGCCGCCAGCCAAGGCCGCGCTCGACGTCCTTTACTGGATCGGCCTGCTGATGCTGATGTTTCTCTCCGGCGCGGAGACGCAGGGGCTCTTCAGTAAGGACGAGCGCAAGCCGGTGGCGTGGATCGGAATCGTTGGCACCGGACTGCCGTTCATCATCGCGTTGCTGGTGAGCCTCAAGTTGAAGCTGACCCCGTTTATGGGGCCAGCGCAGAATCGCACATCGCTGATCCTGGTGATTGGCATCGGCACCGCCGTCACTTCTATTCCGGTAATCTCGCGCATCTTCCATGATCTGCACATCCTGCACACACGCTTTGCCAAGCTGATCCTCGGCGTCGCTGTGATGGAGGATGTGCTGTTGTGGGCTGTACTGGCCATCGCCACCGCGATTGCGGAATCGAAGGCATTGCCCACGAGCGCGATCGCCCAGCGCATCGCATTCACGCTCATCTATTTCATTGCTGGATTAGTGTTATTCCCGCGCCTCGCGCGCCGTTTGCATGAAGCGCGCTGGAATGTGTTTGTGCGTCATTCCGCGACCGCTTATCTGATCTTGCTGCTGTTCGCATACGTGGCGCTTGCCGCCGCGCTGAATGTCAGTCTGGTGCTCGCGGCATTTCTTGCGGGATTCGCTGTACCGCGCGAATCGTTGCGCATTTCGCAATCACTGAATGAGGTAAAGGGCGTCGCCTTCGGGTGCTTCATCCCGCTTTATTTCGCGCTAGTCGGCTACAAGCTCGATCTCGGGAAAACCTTTTCGCTCACGATGGTCTGCGGCTTTCTTCTTGTCGCGTGCACCATCAAGCTGATCTCCGTCCTCGCCGGAGCCAAGCTCGCGGGCTTCTCGATTCCGAGCTGCATCAATCTTGCCGTCGCCACCAACGCGCGCGGCGGACCCGGAATTGTGCTGGCCAGCGTCGCCTATGAAGCCGGCGTTATCAATGCTCCGTTTTATACGACATTAATTCTGCTGGCCGTGATCACATCGCAGGCGGCAGGCGCGTGGCTGGAATTCGTCCTGCATAAAGGCAAGCCGCTGCTGACGGAGACTGCTGATGAAGTGGCGGATGTCGTGCCGGGCGTCGCTCCGATTGCGGCCTGATGTGATTTCGGATGGAGTACGTGCGGTTAAGAATTGTCAGTCCCGATGCGAAGTGAGGGATCTGTTTTTCTTACTCTCTCGACGACGTAAACGAGAAACAGATCCTTCGCTCCGCCTTAACGTTGTTCTAAACGGAGGGCATTGACGGCGGAGACTTCGGGATGAGAATTCATGTGTTGACGTCTACGCTCTCTCGAAGAAATGCCACAAAGCGGACCACTAATTTCGCTTATTCGACCGTCTTAACTCGCCGAAATGTCCAAGCTCTCTAATCGGACGATAAACATCCGAAACCCCCGCCCCAATCACCGTAATTTCGCCGCCCTGGCGTCTAGAAAAGACTGCAGAATCAACACTGCGGCCATCTTATCGATCACTTCTTTACGCTTTTGGTCCCTGATTTCGGTCTCATCGAGCAGCCTGTGGGCCTCCGCGGTGGTCAGTCGCTCGTCCCATAGGTGCACTGGGATGTCGAAGGTGTGCTCGATCTGGCCAGCAAAAGTGGCCATTTTCTCCGCCTGACGACCCACTTCACCGCTCATTTGCAGCGGATTTCCGACCACAATTTCGCTGATTTCATACTGACGAATGACTCGCCGCAGCTCGTCGAGGTCATATCTGCGGTTGCGCCGATGCATGGTTTGGAGGCCTTGCGCGGTCACTCCCAATAGGTCAGAGACCGCGATTCCGATGCGCCGGACGCCAACGTCGAGGCCCAGAATGCGTCCGGAAGACAGATTTTGGGCGCTCGTCATGCTGCAATTATAGGTTTGCGCTGCATCAAAAACCTTCGAGAGCAGCAGGAGAGGATGGGTTCAAGCCACTCGTGCCCAGAGATTTGGCGGTCAAGAACAACAATCCGAACGTAGAACCAACGAAGAACGGCACGCCCAGTGACGCCGAAGCCGTCGAAAACCTCGAAGAAGGCGTGCAGGAGGTCCATGACGAGCTGCGCAGGGCGACAATATCGCAGATCATTCTGACGATTTTGGCGGCGCTTGCGATCTGTTATTTCGCGAAACTCGTCCTGGTAACGATCTTCACGTCGCTTCTGATTGCCTTCATTCTCGATCCTCTGGTGCGCTTGCTCGCCAGAATTCGCATTCCCCGCGGCGTGGGATCGTTGGTTGCGGTGCTCTTTTTGCTCGGTTTGCTCTACGGCCTGACCTACTTCTTCTACGCACGCGCCGTAGACTTCACCCAAGACTTGCCGAAATACACGGGCGAGATCCGGAAAATCGTCGGCAAATACCAGAAAAGTGCCGATCAAATTACCAAGACCACGCAGAATGTGCTGCCTCCGGACGGCAACGATAAGGGAACGGTGAAAGTAAAGGTCCAACAAGAGTCCGGAATTCGCGGCATGATCGGCTCACAATTGAGCAATCTTGCCGAGGTGACGCTCACGGTAGCGTTCATTCCGTTCCTGGTTTACTTCATGCTGGCGTGGAAACAGCACGCTCGACGCGCAACTGTGAGGCTCTTTCCGACCGAATCCCGCGCGAAAGCGTACATGACGCTGGGGAAAATTTCCGAAATGATGCAGGGATTCATCGTCGGAAATTTTGTAATCGGTGTCTTCATGGCCGTGTTCAGCGGCCTGGTGTTCGCGTTCTTGCACCTGCCGTATTTTTATTTTCTCGGAATCATCAGCGGATTTCTGAGCCTAGTGCCGTATCTGGGCGTGATTGCTGGGCTGATTCCGCCACTTGCAACCGGGATTGGCGTGCTTCACGGGACGGGAATCGCCATCATCGCAGTCACAATTTTGGGCCTGCACGTCTTCTCGCTAAACGTGCTTTATCCCAAGGTGATTGGCGGAAGAGTCGATCTGAATCCGCTTGCGGTCACCCTTGGACTGCTGATTTGGGGATGGATTTGGGGTGCGATGGGCCTGATTCTGGCCGTTCCCGTGTTGGGAACCATCAAGATTGTCTGCGATAGCGTGGAAGGATTAGAGCCGTTCGGGCAGTGGTTGGGCGAGGAATTGGAGCCAGAAAAGTCGAAAAAGAAGGCCTAGCTGAACTTTTTGGGACAACTCAGGAAGAGCCTATGCGTCGGCCGTGACTTCGGGGAATTTGAGCTTAACTTTAGCCAGTGCGCGCGTGAGTAAGTCGTCCATTTCGCTCTCCTCGACGTTTTTCGCCATCGCCATCTCGCTTACCAGGAGATAACGGGCGCGTTCCAGCATCTTCTTCTCGCGGAACGAAAGCGATTTGGTCTGGTTCAGGACCAGCAAACTCTTCAAAACAGCGGCAACTTCGAGCAGCGAGCCCGTCCGCATCTTCTCTGAATTCTCTTTGAAGCGGAATTTCCAGTCGGTATGGCTCTCGTATTTGCCGTCGGTGATGATTTCCATGATCGCGTTGATGTCGGTGGTCTTGATGACCCGGCGCAATCCGACGGCTTCTACGTTGTGAAATGGGACAGTAACCTTAAGATTGCTGGACTTAATATGAAGCATGTAGAACTTTTCCATCATGCTTCCGACCATCCGACTGCTGATCTGCTCGACCGTTCCTACGCCATGATTGGGATAAACCACCTTGTCACCGATGTGGAAGTCGATATTCATTTGGTCACCTTTGGGCAGGACGTCGGTCAGGGGAACGACAATTGTGAAAATTATACTTCGGTAGGGGCATTTGGTCAATGTTTTCCACAGTTCCGGTAGTTGCCCTAATTTGAGGAACCGTTAATGTTTAGCTGGATTTCCGGCTTCGGTGGCCACTTCTTCCGAACTCGGACTTTAGGATGGATGGTTTCGAAAACCACCAGAAACATTATTACGAACATGAATATGAAAGCAATCGCCTCGAAGAAGCGGCTGTGTCTTGCGAGCACAAACATCGGCGCCCATACCACAGCAAAAACACCATAGCGCGGTTGTCGCATTTCCAGCGTTGTTTGACAGTTCGCGCGGCGGAGGCGTGGCCATGCGTCCAAATTCAGAAAGAACGGAGTGTGAACATCATGATGGCAAACAGGACCCTTTGCCATTGATGAACCTTCGGCGCCGGGACGTATTCACTTTGCTATCCCAAGTTTGATTGTCAATATGATTAAAGGTAGAGAATAGTGAGGGAAAGGACGTTCACACTGCTTCCGCAATTAGGACACTACCCACAGTTCTGAAGGCCTTCCAGAGGCTATAATTCGTCCTTTTTGTTGTTGCTTTTGAACGCCAACTTCCGACAGTGGCTCCGCCACAAGAGTCGAGCAAGGGCTTGAGTTTCCAGAGCGATACGGAGGTAATCCGGGGAGTATAATTTCAAACTATCGGCTGGGCGGTTGCGTTTTTGGGACGCAAGGAAGACTATTGCCCGGCCATTAACGTTCAATTCTATGGCTCCGCAGCGCGTCTTTCAGACGCAAAGCAGACGGCGAGGTCCATGCCAGAACAAGCAAGCGCAACCGATCAAGTCAAAAAGAAGCTCCTGGAAGAGATTAAAGCTCTCGAACACGAGCTCACGAACGAATTACCTAAAGAAATCAAGAAGGCTGCAGCCCTCGGCGATCTCAGCGAGAACGCCGAATATCACATGGCCAAGCAGCGCCAGGTCTTCGTCAACGCCCGATTGGGACAGCTCAAGAAGCGCATGGGCGATCTTGCGCTCGTGAACCTCAGCAATATCCCCAAAGATCGTGTCGCATTCGGCTCGGTGATCGACGTTTACGACAGCACCAAGGACGAAAAAATCCAGTACACGCTGGTTACAAGCGAAGAATCCGATGTTTCCAAAGGGAAGATCTCTACGACGTCGCCGATCGGCAAGTGTCTGATGGGCAAAAAGGTGGGAGACACGGCGACGGTCGTCACTCCAACCGGCAACCGCGAGCTCGAAATTCTGAAGCTGCTGACCATTCACGATCAGGAAGCGGCCAATGCGGGAGAATCCAACGGCGCCACAGGCGGACGCTGAATGAGCTGGACGGGAGCGTTTGGAAGCGCTTGCGGCAAGCTTTTGTACGCGATTGTGCGGGGATTGTCGCTCACGCGCATCTCGCCGAACGTGCTCACGTTCATGGGGCTGGTGATCAACGTGATCGCCGCCGTCCTTTTTGGATATGCGACCGGCAACCGCCAGCCGCGTATGTTTCTCTACGCCGGATTGGTGATTATAGGCGCCGGAATCTTCGACATGGTGGATGGTCGCGTGGCCCGCGCGACCCATCAGGTCACCACTTTTGGTGCGTTTTTCGACTCGGTAATCGATCGCTATAGCGACATCGCGCTGTTTTTCGGACTGCTGGTTTACTACGCGCGCGCCAACCACTTCTTCTACGTAGTGCTGGTCGGGATCGTCATGACCACCTCGGTAATGGTCAGCTACACGCGTGCGCGCGCAGAGTCGCTGATTCCGAGCTGCAAAGTCGGCTTTCTCGAGCGTCCGGAACGCATTGTTCTCGTCATCATCGGCGCGCTCTTCAATCGCATGGCGCCGGTCTTGTGGGTGATCGCCGTGCTTTCGACGATTACCGTCATCCATCGCATCTGGTACACCTACCAGCAAACCAAGCCAATTACAGAACGCGAACTGCAAGCGCAAGCCGAGGCCGCTATGGTGGACTCTGGACGGAGTGCGGTGGAAGAGCCACGGAAGTTGGCTGTTTCGTAGGCCATTTCGCGGAAGCTCCGGAGTGGGGGGCGACGGATCGCTCAACGCCGCTCGAACGCCAACCTCAGTCCAAACGCCATCAGCACAGCTCCGGTGACAGCCTCCAGTCTGCGCTTCACCGCGGATCGCGTCAGGACCGCGCTCATGCGGTCCAGCAGAATGGCGTAGCTGCAGAGCCAAATTAGTCCCATCAGCACGTGAATGCCAGCCAGAAACAACGATCGCCGCAGCACCGACTGTCCTGGCGCGATGAACTGCGGCAAAAACGTCAAATAGAAGATCGCGACTTTCGGGTTCAGCAGATTCGTGAATAGTCCCTCGGCAAAGCTGCGCCAGTGAGACTTCGGCGCGAGCTGACGCGCCCCATCATCAACCTTGATCGCTGTATCTGTCGAATTCCTACGAGCAGCCCACAAGGATCGCGCTCCGATATAGAAGAGGTACGCGGCCCCGGCGAGCTTCACCCATTCATACGCTCGCGCCGACTCTCGCAAGATCACAGAAAGCCCCAGCGCTGAAGCCGTGGCGTGACACAGGCATCCCAGGCAGATTCCGAATGTAGTGAAGAATGCGGCGGTGCGTCCGCGAGTGATCGCGTTCTTCGTCACCAGTGCGGTATCAGCGCCAGGGATGATGGTGAGCAGAGCCGCAATTCCAAGGAATGCGATGAATCGGGAATCCATAATGGTCTGATTGGACGGCTTTCTGAACAGATTATCAGCCTGATGAGAGCCGCTAGTTGCATGTCGTCGAAAGTAATGCCACGCTATCTGAGGTCCACTCGATTGCATGGCTAATCGTCCGCTGATTCGCGCGCTGCCCAAGGCTGAACTGCATCTGCATCTCGAAGGCACAGTTGAGCCGGAGACGCTCGTCCGATTGAGCCAGCGACACGATGCGGTGAGTCTCGATCTGGAGCAGGCGCGGCGTGTGTACGCCTACTCGGATTTTCCTGGGTTCCTGATGGCCTTCAAAGCGGTTACTGAGCGTCTGCTGGAGCCGGAAGACTTTGAGCTGGTCACGTATCAGATGATGAAGCGGCTGCACGCCGAGCGCGTGCTGCACGCGGAAGTCTATATCTCGGTCGGCGTGGTGCACTGGCGCAACCACGAGTTCGAGCCTCTATTTGAAGGCATCGAGCGCGGACGCGAACGCGGAGAGCGCGACTTTGGAGTATCTGTCCTATGGATCTTCGATGCGGTGCGTCACTTCGGGATTGAGCCTGCCCGGCGCGTGTTTGAACTGGCAGTCCAGCATCGCGATCGCGGCGTGGTCGGAATCGGCATTGGTGGGGACGAGGCGCGAGCGGCCGCGGAGCCGTTCAAGGATCTCTATCGCCATGCCGCTGACAATGGCCTGCGCCTCACGGCGCATGCCGGCGAGAGCGTCGGACCGGAGTCGATTTGGGCGGCGCTGAACATCGGCGCCGAGCGCATCGGTCATGGACTGAGTGCTCCACGCGATCCAGAACTGATCGAAGTGCTGGCGCAGCGACAGATCCCGGTCGAAGTATGCATCACAAGTAACGTCCAGACCAGTTGCCTGACGCGTGTCGAGAACCATCCTGTGCGGCAGCTGTTCGATAGTGGTGTGCTGATCACGTTGAACACCGACGATCCCGCGATCTTCCACACCACGCTCACACAGGAGTACGAGATCGCGCAGGACCTGTTCGGGTTCACAGACGAGCATTTGCGAGAGCTCGCGAGGAATTCGTTCGAAGCATCGTTCTTGCCCGCGGAAAAGAAGGTACAGATGCTGGAACAGTTCGATCGCGAATCACAAGTGCTGAGTTCGTGATCGTATTTCTGCTCGTTCGGTTTATGTCAAGTGCAGCTCTCAGCTCTTGCTTTTCATCTGTCGCGGGAAGTTTGTTTCGACAAACGACATTGCTTCCTCTCTTGTGTGCAGGATATTGTCCAGTTGCGCGTCTTCGACGGCCTGTAGGACTGTCTTAAATTCCGGTCCCGGCGACCAGCCATGCCGAATAAGATCATTTCCGGTGATCAGAGGCGTCGGACGAATCTCCTCTTCGGGCGTGTTTTCCAGCTTTTCTTTTACGAATTCGTACAGGGAGAGATCGTTATGGCTCGCGGAAACGTCAAGCCGGTGCAGTTCCAGGTGCTCGGAGAACGCTGGGAGACGCATAAAACGCTTCAAAGTGGACTCTTTCATCCGCTTTACATCGCCAAAACGCATGTGATTTGCCACTAAAGAGCCAACTTGTTCCGCCATTTCGTTCGAAAAACGCAGCCTCCGGGCTATCTCGAAGGCCATTTTGGTGCCAACTTCGGCATGATTATCGAAGCGAATTCGGTCGGGCGCGAAGCGAAAAGTAGGTGGTTTTCCAACATCATGGAGCAATACACCCCATGCCAGCGACTTCGAAACGCCCTTTTCCAGGCCTTCCAGCAGCATTAAAGTGTGCGTCCAGACGTCCCCCTCGGGGTGATATTGCGGGGGTTGGGCCACTCCCTTCATCGCCGCGACTTCGGGAAGGACCTGATTGAGCAGTCCGGAGTCGTCCAGAAGCTCAAATGCCCGCCGCGCATGACCCTCTGTCAACATCTTTTCGAGCTCTTCCCGCACGCGTTCTCGGCTTACCTGGTGGATTTCCGGCGCTAATTCCCGGATCGCCTGCATGGTTCGGGGCTCGATTTCATAGCCGAGACGCGCCGCAAAGCGTACTGCGCGCATCATTCGGAGCTTGTCTTCGGCAAAACGCAGTCGCGGATCGCCGATGGTGCGCACGATTTTGTGCTCTAGATCGGCGCGTCCGCCTACGTAATCGAGCACTTTGTTGTCGGTGGGATCGAACAAAAGGCCGTTAATGGTGAAGTCGCGACGCTGTACGTCCTCTTGCGGAGTCGCAGCGAAACGTACGGCATCCGGATGGCGTCCATCGGAATAGCCAAGATCGGCCCGATAAGTTGCCACTTCCACATGCAACGGGCGTTCTCCTGCGGGCCGCACGACCACAAGAACGACTCCAAATTGCGCGCCAACAGCCAGCGTTTCCGGAAATAGCACCATTACCTGCTCGGGATCGGCGCTCGTAGCGACGTCAAAGTCCTGCGGCGGGACGCCCAACAGCAGATCCCGGACGCATCCGCCGGCCAGATAGGCGCTGTAACCGTGACGCCGCAGCTCGTCGGTGATCGCTACGGCAGCGCTTTTCGACGCTTCAGAATGCGTTTCTTCCGCCGGACTAGATGGTTGCAGTTCCATTTGTTCGCGAAATCAGAAACCGTAGTTCACCAATTGCTCGTCAACATTTCTTTATCATAGAAGGAAATGTCACTCATTCTCGGCATAGAGAGCTCGTGCGACGAAACGGCGGCCGCCGTGGTGCGCGATGGAACGCAAGTTTTGTCGAATGTGGTCTCTTCGCAGATCGCAACGCACCGGCTTTACGGCGGCGTGGTTCCGGAATTGGCGTCGCGCGAGCATTTGCGGGCGATCGTTCCCGTAGTCCGGGAGGCCATCGATCGCGCTGGTTCGACCTTTAAAGAGATCGACGCGTTCGCTGTAACGCAAGGTCCCGGCCTTGCCGGCGCGCTGTTGGTCGGAATTACGTACGCGAAAACGCTGGCATTCGCGCTTTCAAAGCCGCTAATCATCGTGAATCATCTGGAAGGACACATTCACGCGGTCCTACTTCAGCAAGCGAATGAATCGGAACAGCCTTCTCTGCCCGCGCTTGCGCTGGTTGTCTCCGGCGGACACACGCATTTGTACCTCGTGAATCGCGCGTCCGGAGGAAGTTGGAGCTACAAAAATGTCGGGCGCACGCTCGACGATGCTGCCGGAGAGGCATTCGATAAAGTCGCGAAATTGTTGGGATTCGGCTACCCCGGCGGACCGCTCGTCGAAGCATTAGCACTACACGGCGACGCTCACGCGGTGAGCTTTCCACGCTCCCAGATCAAAGTTGGACAAAAGCGGCATGCTCGCGGCGAACAGGCGGAGATCGACGAGAACTTCGATTTCTCGTTTAGCGGAATCAAGACGGCCGTCCTGCGGTACGTCGAAACACACGCAATGCAGACTTCCATCGGCGAACGCCGGCGAGCGATTCAGGCGATCGCAAATCCGACGGCAGACGATTACCGCGCGCACACCGATCAGGCGACTCTGGATCTGCTGGCGTCGTTTCAGGAAAGCGTTGTGCAGGATTTGGTTGGCAAATCCCTCAAAGCTGCGGAGGCCTTCGGTGTAGAGTCAATGATCGTGACTGGCGGCGTCGCGGCAAATGCCCGCCTACGCGCGGAATTTCAGCGGCGAAGGGCACGCGATGGCTTGCAGACATTCTTCCCATCGCGCAAGCTTTCGACGGACAATGCCGCAATGATCGCTGCTGCCGCTTATCCTAAGCTTGTCGCCCGCGATTTCGCCGACGCGCACTTCTGCGCGGAAGCCTCTCTTCCTTTGGGCATCTCTTGAATGTGTTCGCAACAGGCAGCCAATCTCCGCATGGTAGATTGGAATTCCCCACATGAGCCTGCGACGCACGCGGTTCGCAATCCACAAAGCACAGAAAATCGCCGCCGCGCTTCTTCTCGTTTTTGTTTTCCAGGCGCTGTGGTTGGTTTCGCATCTGCCAATGGACATGGCAGAAACCCGCGCCGCACTCGCCGGACAGGCCTTGTGGACCGCTCATCCGCTTGCGCGCACAAACTCCCCGCTGATTCCCAGAGACAGTGTTGTCGCATTGCGCAGTGCGGGGTTGCTGCCGGCAATCGCTCGTCATTGGCCGTGGGGAAAACGGGAATTTGCGATTTATGCCGCACCGAATCGCTGGCTGGTGCGCCTGCCTTTTGTGATCTTCGGCGTGTGGCTGGGCGGCGCGTTATGGTGGGTCAGCCGTCGTATTTTTGGTAATCAGGGGGGATACGTCGCCCTCGCACTTTACTGCTTCAGTCCTCCAATATTGCTAGCCAGCTCGACGGCTGGTCCGGCAATTCTCGCGGCGTGGGGATTGTTCGGACTGGTTTTCACCGCAATCGGTGTCGCACACACGTTGTATGCGCCTCCACGATTGTGGCGTCCGCGCATCGTGCTTCTCGGCGTCGCAATCGGCGTTACTGCAGCCGCGAATGTTGCGGCGGCCATCGCGGGACTCGCATTCGGCGCATTGTTCATGATGTATTTAGCTCCAGGCCGTCGACGCGCAGCCCTCGGCATTCTGGCCGCAAGCAGCGCGATTGGCAGCGTCGTGTTTCTGCTGTGCTTCGGCTTCAATATGCGCGATCTCGCGGCGGCAGCGGTTACTCCGAACGGCGATTACTTGCGATTTACTTCGCATTGGCTGGCGCGTTTTACCAGAGTGCCCGGTGGATTGTTGGCAGTGGCCGCGTTTCTAAGTTGTCTCTTGGTGTTTCTGCTCTGGAGAAGAACCCGATACTTCGGCAATTTCGCGCCCGGAATCGTCGCCTTGCTGCTCCCCTGGTGGCCAGGAAGTTCGCTCGGAGCAAGCAGCCCATTGTGGGCCCTTCCCTTCGCTCTGGTATTCATGGGAGGAATCTACGCAGACTTGCTCGACCGTGCAGTCATACGCGACCAAGTGCAGAAGCTCGTTGTCACGAGCGCATGGATTCTGCTTGGCGCGTGCGCGGCCCTCAGCCTGGCCTTTGTCGTTCAGGCGTAAAAGGGCGGCCGAGGATTACCGAATCAACAAAAAGGCCGCCTACGCCAAGGCGGCCTCTCTATAGAAAAGCAGTAAAGAAACTAGACGACGCGCGGCTGACGGCGGTCAACAAACTCCTTCTTCATCACCTGTTCAACCATGCGTTCCACCGAAGGCATGAAAGGTTCAGATTCATTCAGGGCAACTTTGCCACCGGTATGACCCATGGCCAGCGCTACTTCGTTCCAACGAAGCAGTGGCGAGGTAACAGGAATATGCAAGGACTCATGCGCGGGCTCCGGTTGCAGCAGATAGGCCGTCCAGATTAGAAGCGAAAGACCGAAGGTTATTTGTAGCGACTTCTCAAAAATTGGCAATTTGCTAACGTGCGAGTTCGCTGCTGCGCAATAGACAAGCAGTTGGACGAATGAATAGAAGCCAAATCCGAGGGAGAAGCCGAAAACTCGATTCCTCTTCGAAACACCCAAGTGCTGCGAGCCCATGAAGAGAAACACCAGGAGTGCGCACTCCATTACACGAACAATTCGCTCAAAGCTGTTTACCGCGGCGATTAGCCAGTTGACCTTTGCCGGTTGCGCCACAGGATTCGAGACGAATACCAAAAGGCCGATGAGAAGAATCGAAACGGCAGCCCACCTGAACGCGACCTTAGCTAAATCCTGAAGGCCAGCAAACGGCTTAAACGCAGCGCAGAAAATGTCATAAAGGACCGCGATGCTGAACATGTCCGTCATGGCCATGGTTACCCAGTAAGCCGAGTAGTAGAGCCATGAGGAAGGACCAGCCGACCGGAAGCAAACGAACAGAAAAACGTTCTTCGCAGTGAGGAACAACAGATAATAAAAGAAGAAGCGGAATTCTTTCAGCAGTTTACGGCGATAGAGGAGGTAGACACACAACAACTGCAACACTGGACCGGCAGCCCAGATGAGCATCGATTGCAGAGTTAAGGCGGGCATAGTGCACCTATAGAGCAGGAGCATAGCCCCTTGCCCGCCCCTCTTCAATAGAAATCTTAACCTTGAGTAACTATGGAAAAGTAGTTACTAGTTGATCGCGCATGCTCCCGGAGGGCACAACGGGACCGGATCAGTGCCGGCGCCAAGTTGACCTTTTCCATTGCTCGGAGCAGCGGCAGCAGCAACAGCAGCGGCCATAACGATAGTGGCGAACAGCAGACGCAGCGACTTCTTCATGGGAATCTCCCTAAGTGTTAATGAGTAACGCTCATTACCGACGTAACTCGGTAACTGGTTACTTTAGGAACGTAACACTACCAACACGTACCGAATTTGGAAACAGTTATTTTGAGGGATCGCTGTGGAAAAGTAGGGTTTTAAACTGTCTTTAACAGCGCGACAGCTTTTGAGGGCGATAGGCGGACCGATCTGGGTATGTTCCCCCGGCTCTGTAGCCGGACTAAGCCAACCTTGCGCCACTCCTTTCGAGCTGTTGCAGGCCTTCAGGACGCGATGAGGATGCGGGTAGCTTCCGCCAGCCTTTTCATCTGCTCTGGTCAGACTGCCAGTGTGGACGCTTGTACCTTCAAGGCACGCACCCGCTTCAAGGCGCCGCGAATCTTGACGCCATCCGAACCGAATCGGACCTCAACCCAGCAGCTTGTATTCACCTCCATGGACTCTCTGATCTGTGGTAAAATGAGGTAGTCTAAAAAGCGGTAAATCCCTGAAGAATCAAATGTTTTGAGCCTCATTTCCCGCGAGCCGTGCGCACCTTTTGCCCACCGGCGCTCGCCGATAATTCAGTGATCCGCCACGCTCGAGAGGGGTCCCAAGCACCTTGAAAGAAACAGCAGCAACCAAGTCCAAAGTGGAAGAACAAATCCAGCCAGAGAACGTAACGAAGCCCAGAAAGGCCAATGGCTCCAATGGGGACTACACCGCCGAGAACATTAAGGTTTTGGAGGGTCTGGAGGCCGTGCGCCTGCGCCCGGCGATGTACATCGGATCCACGGGCGACATGGGGCTGCACCACTTGGTCTATGAAGTAGTTGATAACTCTGTGGACGAGGCGCTCGCCGGACACGCCGATCACATCGACGTAACCATCCATATCGACAACTCAATTACCGTCGTGGACAATGGTCGCGGCATTCCCGTGGACGACATGGTGGTAAACGGGGAGAAGCTGCCGGCGGCACAAGTTGTACTTACTACGCTCCATGCGGGCGGCAAATTTGATGCCTCAAACTACAAAGTCTCGGGCGGATTGCACGGCGTCGGAGTAAGCTGCGTGAACGCGCTCTCGCATCAGCTCGATCTGGAAATCTGGCGCGACGGATTCGTTTGGGAGCAAACCTACGGCAAGGGTGCTCCCACCACAAAGCTCAAGAAGACCGGCAACACCAAGAAGCGTGGCACCAAGGTCCACTTCCTGCCGGACAAGG
>CAZLIE010000078.1:9479-19891 GCA_964559345.1 uncultured Terriglobales bacterium | reverse complement strand
CGCTGCCCAAAGAGCTCGAAAGCGCGCTTTGAAATGTCATTATAGAGTTCCTTCAGCGTGTGATCGAAGGTGCTGGCTGGCTCTGGCATAGTCACGACAGTCGGATTCGCCGCTGGAGCGAATGCCGTTTGAGCTTTCATTTTCGCTTCTCCTTTTCTGAAGCCCCGAATGGGCTTGGTAGAGATAACCTGCAATGAGGGTTTGCCTGGCTGCAACTCTGATTGGAGATCCGTCACAACAAGGCAGGCAGAAAGCTTGATACTGGCAAACTCTAGGACGAAAGCAGAGCAGGTTCAATGCCGACTTTATGTGCAATGCCGGGCTTATGTTCAGAACCCGAGGGTTCTCTCAGTATTCATCGCTGCGAATTCTATTCCCATTATGGGATGTGAACATCCCAGGAATCACGGACTCGAGCCGCCGGGCTCGCGGGCTCACGGCCGCCGTTTCCGGCAAACCCGATGAAGATTTGTTTTTGAGAAGGAATGAGTGCAGCACGTCGAGAGCAATACGGGCCAAAGCTGTGAGCAGGAACAACCCCGCTACCGCACGATTCATCTCTCCATCGGATGTGCCGCTTCATCTCAGGCGGCATTGTGCCCGCGAACAGAAATTAGAAGGTGACGCATAAAGAACACCCTGTTTCAGAGTGAGGTCGTCCTGATCAAAGGGCATCGCTTTTCGGGATTGTCAGAAGGAAAACTGCCTGAAGGTATCGATCTGGGCTCTGTAGTCCCCTTCCGCGTGCGACGGACCGACGCTGCTGCTCTCCTTACTGCTGCGCTCATTGTGGGGTCAGCGCAACGGCGCTGAAATTCAAATGGCAAGAACCGACGACCGCAGGGTCGTTTTTTGTGTGGATGACGAAATCGTCGGTCTAGCCGTGCGCAAGCAGGTCCTTGAAGCGCGTGGCTACCGCGTTTTCACAGCAGAAAATGGTCCCGATGCGCTGGAGATATTTTCCGTTGAGCCTGTAGATCTCGTGATTCTCGATTACAAGATGCCAGGAATGAATGGCGACGTTGTGGCCGAGAGAATGAAACAGCTTAAGCCCTCCGTTCCCATCCTGATGCTCTCGGCGTATGTCGATCTGCCGCGCGAAACGCTTGCGCTTGTGGATATGTACCTGACGAAGGGGGAGGGCCCGCTGATCATGCTGAAAGCTGTTGCCGAGTTGCTGACGCAAAGGCCCAAAGCGGTTCCTGGTCCATGACGGAGTGAACTAAGATGTTAATGCGCAGTAATTTCAGCTTACGGAGGATGGCGCTGCGCAGCCCTGCGGCGCAGTATGCGTTTGCACTGGTTGTCCTGGGCGCTTCGACGTGGGCTCGCATTCTGCTGAATCCAGTCTTGGGTGAGCGCCTTCCGTACATGTTCTATTTCGTCGCCGTAGCGGCCGTGAGCGTGATGTGCGACCTGTATCCAGCCATCGTTGAACTTATAGGCAGTGCACTGCTGGCGAACAGGCTTTTCCTCGCGCCACAGCATCAGCTTACGTCTAGCCATCAGGCCTTGCTGTTTGGAGGCCTCTACCTGATCAGCGGGTCTACCGTTGTTTATGCCGGTCAGATCCATCGTCGCTCGGCAAGGGCACTTAAGGAGCAGAAGGACTGGCTCAACACGACACTCACCAGCATAGGTGATGCAGTAATTGCGACCGATGCAGGCGGTCTGATTACGCTCATGAACCTGGTGGCTGAGAAGCTGACCGGATGGTCGTTCAACGAAGCCCGAGGCAAGCCACTCGCCGAAGTCTTCCGGGTTTTCAATCAAGAGACTCGTCAAATGATCGAAAACCCGATGGAGAAAGTGCGCCGATTGAACTGAGTCGTGGGCCTGGCCAATCACGCAATTTTGGTCAGCAAGAGCGGAGAGGAGATTGCGATTGACGATAGTGGTGCGCCGATATTCGCTCTGGATGGGACACTAACAGGCATTGTCGTTGTTTTCCGGGACGTTACTGAGCAACGCGAGGCACAAAAGGCCACTGCCGAACTCGCCGCCATCGTCGAGCACTCCGGTGATGCGATCGCAACCAAGAACCTTGACGGCATCATTCAGACGTGGAATGACGCCGCAGAGCGGTTCTTCGGTTATAAGCGTGAGGAAATTGTCGGTAAGTCGGTTACCCTTCTCATTCCTCCCGACCGATTAGACGAGGAAGCTGAAATTCTCCAGCGTATTCGTAAAGGGCAGCCTTCCGAGCGGCTGGAGACCATTCGTATCCGCAAGGATGGCAAGCCGCTCCATGTTTCTGTGTGCGTCTCTCCGATCAAAGATGCAGATGGACGCATCATCGGCGCCTCCAAAGTCGTTCGCGACGTAGCGGAACTGGCAGCCGCACGGGAAGAATTGGTCCGGGAGAAAGAATTCCTTGCTACCACAATCGCCAGTATTGGCGACGCGGTGATAGCCACCGACGCCAAGGGCTGCGTGGCGCTGATGAACCGAGTCGCGGAAACCTTGACCGGGTGGCTGCTGGATGAAGCCCGGAGCAAGCCGCTCGCCGAAGTATTTCGCATTGTTAATCAGGAGACTCGGCAAACCGTCGAAAATCCGGTGGACAAGGTGCGCCGACTGAACAAGGTGGTGGGGTTGGCGAACCACACAATTTTGATCAGCAAGAGTGGAGAAGAGATTGCGATTGACGATAGTGGAGCGCCCATCTTCACTCCCGATGGCGCTCTGACGGGCATTGTCCTTGTTTTCCGTAACGTGACTGAGCAACGCAAAGCGCAAAAGGCCACTGCCGAACTCGCCGCCATCGTCGAGTACTCCGGCGATGCGATCGCAACCAAGAACCTTAACGGTATCATTCAGACGTGGAATGCCGGCGCAGAGAGACTGTTTGGCTACAAAGCCGCCGAGATTATCGGGCAGCCTGTCGCGATACTGCTTCCTCCCGACCGACAGCATGAGGAAGCTGAAATTCTCCAGCGTATTCGTAAAGGGCAGCCTTCCGAGCGGCTGGAGACTATTCGCGTGTGCAAGGACGGCAGGCCGATCCATGTTTCAGTGAGCGTTTCTCCGATCAAAGATGCAGATGGACACATCATCGGCGCCGCCAAAGTCATCCAGGACATAACCGCACTGGCAGCCGCACGGGAAGCCTTGGTCAGGGACAAAGAATTGCTGGCTGCACAGGAGGAGTGGCTCCGCACGACCCTGACCAGCATCGGTGACGCTGTGATCGCAACCGATCCCGACGGCCTGATCACGTTGATGAATCCGGTCGCTGAAAAATTGACGGAATGGAAATCCGAAGAAGCCGTTGGCAAACCGCTCTCGGACGTGTTTCGAATCGTAAATCAGGAAACTCGCAAACCTGTAGAGAATCCGGTCGAGAAGGTTCGCCGTCTAAACCACGTAGTTGGACTGGCTAACCACACTGTGTTGATCAGCAAGGGTGGGCACGACTTTGCCATTGACGATAGCGGTGCGCCGATTCGGGACGCCAATGGGAAAATCGCAGGAATCGTCCTTGTCTTCCGTGATGTGACGCGACAACGCGCACTCGAAGTCGCTTTAAAGTCAAACGATCGCTTGGCTCTCGCTGGCCGTCTCTCCGCGTCCATCGCGCACGAAATCCACAATCCGCTCGATACGGTCGGCAACGCTCTCTTCCTTCTCGACCAACAAGTTAGCACAGAGCCCAAGGCCCGACAGTTGATCGAGATAGCTCAGAGGGAGGTACAGCGGGTCGCTGAGATCAGCAAGAACATGCTGAGCCTACACCGCGAGTCGCGCGCAGCTTCCAAGGTGAAGCTCTCGGAATTGCTCAAGGGTGTCGTGGCGCTGGTTAAGGAGACGATTGCAAAGGACCGGAGAAAAATCGAATTGCTGGCGGGATTTGAGGGTGAAGTGGAAGCATTCCCCTCCGAGCTGCGCCAGGTGTTTACCAATGTGATCAAGAATGCCGTGGAAGCGACAGCTGACGGTGGAAACATCAAGATTTACTCGGAGGCGGCCCAGAAATCGGGTCAGAACGGCGTCTTGGTTCGCGTTGTTGATGATGGAGTCGGCATTCCTGAGCAGTTGCAATCACGGCTTTTCAATCCGTTCGTCAGCACCAAAGAAGAGAGCGGCACAGGCTTGGGGCTGTGGGTAAGCCGGAACATTCTTGACAAGCACAGCGGTTCGATGGAACTCGAAAGCCGCACCGACGCAAATAACCCAGGCACGACAGTATCCATATTCCTGCCGCTGAAGTTCGGCTCTAACAGAAAGTTGTTGCCTACAGATTCCCACCAACCCGAGCTTGCGAGCTAGAATCCGGCCCGATACGGCTATTGAATCGACCTAGTCAGAGAGCATATCCCGTTGCCTAACGGTTTTGCTGTCAAGTTTAGTGTCTTCACGATTTCATCTTTCTGGAACGTCACTTATCCCAACGTGTCGGCAACTAGACCTTGTGAAATGGCGCGGCATATGTGCCGGACACGGTGATCCGGAGAAACTCGCTTTGATGCTGAAGAGTGCTTTGGCTCTAACGAAGACGCCATCAATCTAAAACCGTCCGCTAGGGCCGATCATTCTTCGTTGTTCGCACGCTCGAAGATCCGATCGAACGGCATTCTGTAGGTTGGCGTTAGGTTTACGCCATGGATCATGAAGGATCGAGCGTCATTACATGCATAAGTTCCGGTTTGCCGGTCATCCGGGCGCAGGCGCCTTTCTACCACCAATGGCGCCGTTTGACGACCTGAACTGCGGATAGTAGGCTCTCCGCAAATTCCATGCCCGCGCCCACTCGCAAAATTGAGCCGCGCTCCGAGCCGTTGCATCTGGTTCGCGGTCTGGGCCTGTGGTCAGCGACGGCGGTCGTGGTTAGTGACGTCATCGGAACCGGCATCTTTCTCGTCACCAGCGACATGGCACGTGCAGTCGGTTCAGCCATGCTAGTTTTCGCCGCCTGGATTGTCGCCGGCATCATCGTCCTCTTCGGCGCTTTTTGTCTTGCCGAATTGGGTGCGGCGCTACCCCAAGCAGGCGGTCGTTACGTTTACCTCAGTCGCGGTCTTGGGCCCCTTTGGGGATTTCTCTTCGGGTGGACGGTCTCATTTTTGCAACGGCCTGTAAGCATGGCCACCCTCGCCGCCGGATTTCTCCGATTCATGGGTTTCCTCTTCCCGTCTGTGGCCACGCCTTTGCTCACATTGCATTTTGCCGGGAGCGAACTCTCGGTCACGATGGCTCAGCCACTGGCAGCCGTTCTGGTGCTTCTTGTCACGGCACTCAATTATCTGAGCGTGCGCGTCGGCGGTGTCATACAAATTGTGCTGGGATCTCTGAAAACCGGCACGATTGGGATGATTGTTGTATCCGGGCTGTTGTTCGGAAGCAAACACGTAAAGGAAGTTGCGCTCGTCAGTCCCCCACTAGGGTGGGGAGCGTTGAACGCTTTTTTGACGGCGCTGGTTGCTGCTATGTGGGCCTACAACGGCTTTCAAGATCTTGGCGATTTAGGCGAAGAGATTCAGCGTCCTGAGAAGAACTTGCCACGTGCTCTCATTTTGGGAATTCTTGTGATAGCCCTTTTGTACTTAGCAGCAAACCTCGTCTATTTCCGCACCCTACCCTTTTCGCAAGTGGCGCATTCCCAGCACGTCGCCTCAGACGTCGTGCAGTCGTTCGCCGGCTCCCATGCCGCTATTTGGCTGACGATCGCTATGGCCATCTCTGCGGTCGCAGCGCATCATGTTGTGGTCCTCACCGGTGCGCGCATTCCGTACGCCATGGCTCGCGACGGGGTCTTCTTTGAATTTGCCGCACGCATTCACCTGCGTTTCCGCAGCCCCTGCGGTGCACTTGTTTTTCTCGGCGCGCTCGGCGCGCTGCTTGCATTGACCGGAACGTTCCAAGAACTCTACTCACTGTTCGTCTTCGGGGAATGGATTTTTCTAGCATTATCAGCTTTTGCGCTGGTTCGTTTGCGAAAAAATGAGCCTGCTTTACCGCGACCGTACAGAGCCTGGGGATTTCCATGGACACCAGCGATCTTCTTCGTTGCGGCGCTCGCACTTACCGTGAATTTATGGTTGGTGCAGCCTTTCCGGTCATCCTTGGGGTTGGCGGTGATCCTAGCCGGAATTCCATTCTTCTTTCACTGGAGCAAGCATGAGGGTGGTACCGCCGAGCCGAGTGGGTGTAATTAATACCGAACTGTTGATATCCCCGGCCTGGATTCCGCTGTACAAACGCACTGCATAAGTGGGCCGGGCTTCACCGGCTGAGCTGACCGAGGTGGCAACAAATCGTGTTTTGTACCTCGGCGGAGTCGAAGTGACCAGGACCTCTTGCTGCCGGCCTTACAAGCGAAAGCGAGAGTACGCAAGCCGCGACGATTCCTCGAATGGCCCTTCGTGAGCATTTCATTTTTGTAACTCCTCAAACCTGCCCAGGAGAATGCAGTTGTGGTGCCATCCAACACCCGGGGAACGCGAAGCAGTAGCCGATCCCAAGAAGCTGCTGAGGCGTAAGGAATTACGCTATTGGCTGGCATCTTAATGCGATACAAACCAGCGGCAGACCGGCTTCGAGACACAACCGAGCGCTTAATGAGGCCGCGGCGAGATGCCCGGAGAAGTCGATACTGCAGTTTGTCACTTGGCGACTTGCGGCCCTGCATCTGTCGAAACTAGGTTTCGTTGCAGCTTCCATTCCTTCCGCGCCCAGCAATTTTCAATGGTTTAGCTGGCCTTGCGCTCTGAGGGAGACGAAACTCGGCTTTCACGCCCACCTCTTTACGAACGGGCAACCTTCTACAAAGCGCAGGCCGCCCTCATCGACAGGAGGAAGCAAAACCCATGCCCCACCCAAAAACCCAGACAGGGGATTCCCCGCCCGACTCCACGGCGGAATCTTCTCAACTCGTTTTAACCTGGCAACTTATCGCTTGCTCCACACTTCAAATTCGGACAGGGATGAGGAATTACCTATCGCGTTCTCTGCCACTGATTACGGGATTGTTGCTCCTGGCAGCTTGTGGCTGTGGAGGCAGGGGAGAAAACGGTCCATTTGCACAATCGGGTTCTGCCGCTCCTCCAGCGCCGCCCATAGCGCCGCCCATAGCGCCCGCTGCGCCTCAGGCTCGCGGAATGTCTGCCAATCACGTATTCCTGATTGTGTTTGAAAATGAGGGATACGCCAGCGTAATAGGTAGTGCGTCCCTTCCGTATTTCAACAGCTTGGCAAGCCAGTATGGTTTAGCGACCAACTATTTTGCGAATCAACATTCTTCGCTTGACGACTATTTCGTTCTTACGGTGGGCCAGACATTCCAACTCGACGCTACTGGAAACTTCGATGGCATTGTGAGCGACGACAACGTTGTACGTGAATTAACCTCTGCCAACAAGAGCTGGAAACTTTATGCAGAGAGCTTGCCGTCGATTGGCTATATCGGACCAAGTGTCTATCCATACAAAAAGCAACATGATCCTTTTGCATATCTGTCGGATGTTGTGAATAGCCCGTCGCAAGCAAACAATCTGGTGCCATTTTCCGAATTTGCAGGGGATCTGGCGAACAACCGTTTGCCAAACTACGCTTATATTGTTCCGAATCTGCAGGATGACATGCACGATTGTCCGGGCGGAAAAGGAACGAACTGCACGATTGCCGATAAGCAGAGCGCTGCTGATAACTGGCTGAAAACGAATATAGATCCATTGATCAATAGTGCTGGTTTTCAAAGCGACGGACTGCTCATAATCACCTTTGATGAAGCTGAGCTAGCGGATCGAACAAACGGCGGGGGACAAGTAGCAACGATTATTATCGGCTCCAACGTGAAACCTGGGTACAAATCTACAACCTTTTACCAGCACGAGAGCACGCTCCGCCTGAGTCTCGAAGCTTTGGGGATCAAGAATTTTCCCGGGAAGGCCGCAACGGCCCCCACTATGGCGGAGTTCTTCAAATAGGCATCGGTCGCCCTACTCACGGCTTCGGTCTCGCGTTTTTCATGCGCGATTTATGCTTGGCCGTATGCTCGCGATAAAAAATAGACAGGCACAGTAATTCAAAGCAACAGCGGATTGTCGATATAAAGAGCGCTACCTGTGTTCTGGTGCTTCATTCCCTTCACGCCACCCAACTGGGGTGGTACACCGCCGCTCTGCAGGGTTGTTACGAGACTTGTTACAAGGTTTTCAACGTCAAGATTTGGGCAGCGCGATCAAGTGCTGACACAGTTCGAAAAGCAGCAGGCCCCTAAAGCTCGATCGCTTCCGTCATTCGATTCAGCCCATTCGTACTGCAAGCATCGAGACCGAACCGCCGTCCACGCCTTCAACCGGAAACGTGAGAGGTTCCGAGGACGTGCGTGTGCCAGCCACGTAGAGCAGCGGCAGGTAGTGATCCGGAGTGGGCACGGCCAATTCTGCTTCGCTGCCAAGCTGGTGTTCGTAATTTACGAGCGGTTTGTGATCGCCAGCAACTAATAGCTCGCGCACTCGACTCTCGAATGAGATCGCCCAGTCGTATGGCTCCGGCGCGTGGCGACCCCAAGCATAAGCATGGAGATTGTGGACAATGTTGCCGCTACCCAAAATGAGAACGCCTTCTTCTCGCAATGCCGCCAGCCGCTTTCCGATCTCATAGTGGAATGAAGGCGGTTGTGTTTCATCAATACTGAGTTGGACCACAGGAATGTCAGCTTGGGGATAAACGTGGCGCAGAACCGACCACGTTCCATGGTCGAGGCCCCAGCGATCGTCGCGGCGTACAGGCACAGGCGCAAGAAGTTTCTGTACTCGAGCGGCAAGGTCGGGATCACCGGGCGCCGGGTATTGAACTTGGTACAGCTCGCGCGGAAACCCCCCGAAGTCGTGAATCGTTCTTGGAGCCGTGCTCACCGTGACGGCAGCATCTTCGATGTACCAATGGGCCGAGACCGAGAGTATTCCCTTTGGCCGAGGAAAACTCGCGCCTATGACTGCCCAGCGCTTCGTGAAAGGATTCACCAGCAACGCATTCATGGGATTCCCGTGCCCGAAAAAGAGTGCTGGCAACCGGTCTGCCATGATTCTCATAATAGCCTTCTACGCGGCCTTTTGCGTTTCTCCAGCCATGATGCCAATCGGTTTAAGCATTCCCATCAAGTCATAAAAGAGATTCTCTTTCACCATCTAGCCATTTTCGTTCCAACATACGATCTTGGAGAAGTCGATATGGAAGCTCTTATTGGTCGGCTGAATTACGGTTCCATCCGACATCGCCATCGCGCCTTTCATAGTTCAGGGTGTTCGGCAGGCCTCCGGTCCGCGAAATCGGATGCAGGAAGCCGGATTGCGGCCGCCGGAGTATCGGCTGGACGCGTTATGGATGGAGGACCGTATAGTCCTGTGTACGAGTGGCTCGCAGAAACTGTACGTAGCCTGCTCCCCCGTATGGAAGCTCTTGGAATCACCAATGCCGAAGCGTTTGACAGTGACACCATGCGTCAGCGTTTGCGCGACGAGGCAGTGGCGATGCAGGGCGTGGTCATCGCTCGCGCGATCATCGGAGCATTCGCTCGCAAACCCGCTTAGATAGAAAAGTGGTCGGTTGGTGCCAAATGGGAATTTCCTGTTGGCAAAGCCGAGTAATCTATCGTTCGCCCTCAATGGGTTGCAATTTAGCGTTTTGGAAACGAGAGAACTTAACCAGGGTCTCTTTGTGCCTACATGCAGACCAATTCGCCGGAGCTGCCGCTTCACCGCAGACGTACGATTGCAGAGCGCCTGCAGTGCGCATCACAGATCAGTGGCTCTTACCTGCTCTCGTCATCCACGCCATCTATTACCCCAGCTCCTGCCGGTCTTCATTGAGTTCTGTTTCTTGGGTTCGGACATAAACCCATCGTATAAGCCGCCCAATTCGCAGTTGACTTGTTCATTGACAGTACTTCAGTACTACAATGGCGCAACTCCCAGCTATGCGGGAGAGGCCTCAATGTCTATCACTGCCGGACAGCAGCTTCGAGGAATTCGTGAACGGCTGGCTCTGACTCTGCGAGACGTCGAGGCCGCTAGCGCAGAAATTGCGAGACGGCACAACAATTCGGAATTCGCCATCCCTCTGAGCCGGTTGTCGGATATCGAGACTAAAGGCGTGATTCCGAGTATGTACCGCGTCTATTCGCTCTCTGCAATCTATCGAGTTGATCACCGCGATATCTTTGCCCTCTACGGAATCGAATGGGATTTGATAGGTTCAGATCTAACGGCAGCCGACATTCGTAAGACTCATCAAATTAGCGCGCTCGATTCGGCAAACACGGTTGATGTGCCTATCGCCATGGACCCGGGCTTCAACCCAGCGCGGACTGTGAATCTTGGAAGAATGATTCAGAAGTGGGGAACGGTTCCGACGTCGTTCCTGCGCCAGTTTGCAGACACAAAGCACACGTATGGCTACCTGGGCACGGA
>CAZLIE010000078.1:0-9469 GCA_964559345.1 uncultured Terriglobales bacterium | reverse complement strand
TACCCATTGCTGCTGCCGGGCTCATTTCTGCAAATCGACGAAACAAAAACCGAGGTGATCAACGAGGGCTGGAGATCGGAATACGAACGCCCCATCTACTTTATTGAAACGCGCGAGACTTTCATGTGCTCGTGGTGCAACCTGCGCGACCGTGACCAACTTGTCATCCAGCCTCATCCCCTGTCCCCGGTTTCGGCCCGTATCTTTCGCACACCGCAGGAAGCAGAAGTAATCGGGCAAGTCGTCGCCATTGCTATGCGGCTCGATGACTGGCGTCCGGTTGTGCCGCACATAGCAGAGAAACGGCAAGAACGACTGAATTGAAGTGTCTGGGTGCGGCGCCGGGCGCAAAGCTGGGAATCATCTGAGCCTGCCTCTTTACTATTCGTCCCGCAAGCACTTCCCTGTTCTCTTCTCCTGAATCAATCTCCAGATCCTCCATCAGCTCTCCGATCGGTGTGCGCAGTAACTGTATGTACAGCGACGAATGAGTTTCAGCGAGGACCCTCCGGGCCTCTAGTTCCCCATGCACGCGATTGAGGCCCCAATGTTCATACTCTCCATCCGGCCTTCTCAATTCAGCTAAGTGGTCGAGCTTTCTCCAAACCCCCTGAAAAGCGTTCAGCGTTCGTTTCATTAAATCTTCGAAAGTAGACAAGCGAGCCGCGCCTGTTTCGATTTCCGGAGTCGGGACACTTCTTCGGGCTTCGAGTTCCTCGCTCATTTCACGCCGATTCTGCAGCGCAAATCCACCACTTGGAGATGCGCAATGCGAAAGCTATTTTTGCTGGCAAGCTCTATTTTGCTACTCAGCCTAACAATGTCAAGTCAACAAAACGACGGAGGAAATCCACTGCCGATCTGTCCGCCCACCATCTGCAGGCTCGGCTGAAACGTCTTTAATCTCTAACCGAAGGAGTGTATGGTGGTGAACCGATTTCACTCACAACCATGCACTCCATCGCTCTCTACACACTTTGGCTGGGGCCCACTTTCATCGAGATCTGGATCGTGGCTGTGATGTTGTATCGTAAGCTCTGGACCGACTTACCACTCTTTCTCTCCTACCTGATCTTTGAAATCGGTCGCACGGCCTTGTTGTTCGCAGTAAGAAATCAGCAGGTTGTCTACTTCTACTCATACTGGGCGACAGAAACGATCGGCTGCCTGGTGGCTTTGGCCGTCATACGAGAGCTGTTTGAGAACGCATTCCGCCGGTATGCCGGCCTGCAGGCGCTTGGCTCGGTCCTATTCCGCTGGTCATTTCTGGTTCTCTTTGTCCTGGCCGTGATTATGGCAGTCGCTGCGCCCGGCACTGATCAGTACAAAGTGATGGCCGGGATATTCACGATGAAGCGGACGGTTACAATCGTCCAAGCGGGGCTCCTGGGTTTCTTGTTCCTCTTTGCATCAGCTTTCGGAGTAGCTTGGCGTCACTATATTGTCGGCATTGCCGCTGGCTTGGGTGTCTACGGGGCCGTCGAGCTTATTGCCATGGTTATGCGATCCAAATTTGGATCGATGATGGATTCTTCCCTTTCTTGGATCGTGATGCTGGTTAACACTTGCGCAGTGATGATTTGGGCCGCCTACATCGTGGCTCCCGTACGGGAGACCCGCCCTGCTACGCCCTTGCCCGATTCGAGGCGGCTCGAGGAGTGGAACCGGGCGTTGATGGATCTGCTGGGCAAATGACAATTCTTCTCTTTACCGCGATAGCGCTGGCCATCCTGGCGTTGCTTCTGTTTGCCGCCCGAGGAACTCGCAGGCAAGGAGAAAGAGCGCTCAAGGAACACGATTGGAAGAATGTCGATGTAGCGGCTTTTCGAACGCTGATGAGAGTTGAAGATGAGGAATACTTGCGCGCTCATCTGGCGCCGAGCGACTTCCGAAGGGTTCGAAGGGCCAGAATCTTGGCCGTTCAACAATATTTGCTATGGATTGCCAGCGATTGTGGGGCGCTTCTCAAAGTGCTGCAACTGAACCAACCCGACCAGGAGAATACTGAATGGCAGAGGCTGATGAACCAGGCACTCCACTTGAGATTCACAGCCTTTGCCATCTGGTCGTTTCTTTGGCTGCCATATGCCTTTCCCGCCCTGGACGTAATGCCGCGAGCGCTGGTCAACAAGTACGAGGTTCTACGAGAGCAAGTGACCATGCAATTTGAGTCCGCAGGTATGGTCCAGACACTTATGCCCCAATGAGCTTTTGTAGCCGTCCCACCGGCTATTTTGCTTTACGCTGAGCGGCCCATCGTTTTTTCTGAGCGTCTGAAATCCGCTTGCGAGCCTCTGCGCTCATGAATCTTCTTCCTCGGCCTCGCTTAGCTGCCGGTGCAGCTTGTGTGGCCGCTCCTTGACCGCCTCCTGACCGCCTCCCGCCCGACAGAATTCCTCGTGCCCGCGTTAAGCGGTCAATTTCGGCATCGATAACTGCCACTATTTGCTCTATCTCCATCTCATTCTCCTGAATATTCGAACAACGACGGCATAGTACTACAGTACTAGATGCCAATACCCACGGCCGTTCTTGTTCCAACTTCACTAAAACCAAGGATCCGGCCTGATTCATTCAAACTCCGGCCTCTTCTCCCCTTTTGTTCCGGATTCGTAACAACTTCTAATGTCCAGTGTCTCTGGGCTCCTGCCCCGTTATGTTGTTGCTCCAATGGATCGTCTAACCCCGCGTGAACTGGAGTTGGCCCGCCTTGTTGCTCTCGGCGAATCGAACAAACACATTTCAGAACTTCTCGGAATAACGCAGCAAACTGTCAGGAACCACGTGCGATCCATCTTCAAGAAATTATCTGTCCGCAACCGGGTCCAGCTGACGCTTCGTTTGTCCGAGCAATTGGACGGCGTCGATTCTGACAGAACCCCATCGCCGGAGAGCCGTCCCACCCACTATTAGGCAAACAAGACAACACCTCATGAACAAAAAAGGCGACCTCTTGGTTGTAGATCGCGACAAAAAAGCCCAGAAACTCTGGGCTTCTCTAGCTCCGGCATATGGTTTGAGCATGATTACCGCAACGATGTTATCCCCTGATGCCGGCGAACTCGACGGGAGAACGACCCGGGTCATTGTGTTCGACACAAATATCGTCGTTGAGCCGACGTTCCTGCTACGTCAAATTGCAGAATCGCATCCCCAGATTGGCACAATCGCATGCGCGGCAAAGCCCAGAATCTCGGAGGTAGTTCAGTTGATCAAGGCAGGAGCAGCCGATTACTTGGAAAAGCCCTTGGATAAAAAGGCAGGACATAGAGCCCTTGGGACGGCTCTAGCTGCCGGTACAAAACCAGTAGGCGTCGTACCAATCGCACAGCTTGAACGAGATGCGATCAGACATGCTATCGCGCAACTTGGGGGAGATAAGTTACTGGCAGCCCGGCTACTGGGAATTGGCAAGACCACCCTGTATCGCAAACTGAGAGAATACGGGAACTTCGAAGAGCGCGAGTCATTAGCCTAGCTGATGGGTGCTGCGCACCACCATGGTTGGGTGTCCTCTCATGCTCGATGCCAAGAGCTATTCGGCTCCGTTCGGCGGTTCGATAGGCTGCTTCAATAAGAACTGCTTCACAAACATGATGGTTGCGTAGAACTGGAAATCCAGATTCTTCTTCTTAGAGAAGCCGTGCCCTTCGTCCTTGGCGGCTAAGAACCAAACCGGAACGCCGCTGCCTCGGAGTTTGTCCACCATCTGCTGCGATTCGCTGAAAGGAACACGTGGGTCGTTCTCACCGGCGATGACGAAGGTGGGCTTGACTATCTTTTGCGAGTTGTTCATCGGCGCGATGCGCTCGAGGAACTCGCGCATCTTAGGATCGCGCTCGTCTCCATACTCGACGCGCCGGAGATCGCGGCGGTACGGCTCCGTGTGTTCGAGGAACGTGACCAGGTTGGTCATTCCCACTACAGGAATCTGGCAGCACAGTTGATCGTCGTACCGCGCCGCAACCGCCCAGGTCATGTGACCACCGTAGCTGCCGCCCGTGACCATCACGCTTTCGCTGTCGAGATCAGGGGTTTGCTTGATCCAGTCGAGCAACGCGCCAATATCCAGGTAGGAATCTTCGCGTCGGCTTCCATTATCAAGTTTTAAAAAGGTCTTTCCGTAGCCGGTGGAGCCGCGGACGTTGGGAAAGATTATGGCGACTCCGAGCTCGTTGACGTAGTAATTTGCCGCCGCACTGAAGCTGGGACGAGCTTGACCTTCCGGTCCCCCATGGATGTTGATGATGACCGGCCTCTTGCCGTTGAACCTAGAGGCATCGGGCTTATAGAGATATCCGGAAATACTAAGTCCGTCGAAACTTTTCCAGTGCATAAGTTCTGGCGTCACAAAACTGGCCGGATTGAGTCCTCCAATTTCGCTTGCGGTCCACCGGTCCACTCTGCCCGTCTCGGTATCGAGCGAGTAGCTGTCCAATGGCGACTTCGC
Organism: uncultured Terriglobales bacterium; assembly: GCA_964559345.1. GTDB lineage: Bacteria > Acidobacteriota > Terriglobia > Terriglobales > Acidobacteriaceae > Gp1-AA112. The sequence continues at coordinate 5,019 of CAZLIE010000078.1, read as the reverse complement.
CGACGCCAAAGTAAAAGCTAGATCGCGGCTGTTCTTGTGCCACTTGACTGTGCCGATTACGCCGAGCGGCAGCTTAGGTACCGGCCTCTGGCGCCCCGACGCCGTGCCGATCAGGCGCAGCACACTGGTGCCGTCTTCGTTGGTCACGAACGCGATTGTCCGCCCATCCGGACTCAAATCGAGATCGTCCACATCCCAGTGGATTTCGCTGGTTAAATATTTGGGCTGAAGGGACGCCAGGTCAATATAGGTGAGTCGATGAAATTCCGAATCGCGGTCGCTGGTGGTGTAAACGCCTTTTCCATCTTTGCTGAACTGTGCATTGCCAAAGGAGACTTGATCCGCTGTTTTTGGTGTGAGCAGCTTCTTCTGCGCAGTGGCAACATCCACCAGCCAGAGATAAGTTTCATTCGCTGAGATCTCCTGCAGAAGAAGAATCTGTTTGTCATCCGCGGACCAGTCCGTCGGCTCCCAACCTCCTCCCTGAAGCTCCAGCAGCATGTGATCTGTCTTGGCATCTGCTGCATCCATCAGCCACAGGTCTGTGTCCTGTCCATTCCGGCGTGTGGATACATAAGCGAATCGCCCGCTGTGATGGGCGAAGACGGCTCCGAGATTGCGCGACTTGCCGTCCGTGAGCAGTGAAGTGTTGCCGCTGTCCAAATCGTAACGGTAGTACTGATACCATTCGCCTCCGCCGATGTCTTTCGAAAATACGAAGTACTTGCCGGCGACAGGATCGTAGCGCGCGCTCCCGACCCGGTCGGGAAAAAATGTGAGTTGCGTCCGCGCTCCGCCCGGGGTTATCACCCGGTGGACTTGCGGCACGTCACCGAACCGGGTGCTGATGAGCATCTCCCGCTTGGTCGGGTGCCAGTCAAGAAATGGTGCCGAACGAACTTGTGTGTACCGATCGGCCTGCTGCGCGAGCGAAACCGGAATCGGCGGAATTCCCTCGACCACCAAAGCTGAGTTCGGCTGAATGGATTGCGCAGATGGCGGTGGCCCGCTCGGTGCATTCTGCGCCACCGCTACCACATTCAGCGCCAACACAAGAGCAAACAGCAGATTCCGTTTCATAGTTCCCTCGCAGAGCAAACGTTTTATCACAAGCGACGGTATCGGTTTGGGGTGCCGGCCAATTCTCAAAGAAGTGCGGGCACGTCGGGCAACCGAGATTACATTCCGACGCTCGTGCACTCGACTATTAAGCAGGTATGGTCTGTTGGGACCAAATTTGGGCGACCCGGCTAATCAGACCCGTGCTCGGCTCTGCCGGTTGACCCGATGTGTGGACGCCGAGACCATGTCACTTCGATTCCCGCTAAGTAAGCGCGGCCGGGCATGCGCACTGCTTCAATTTCTTGATGTCCAGTATTCGTAGCATTCGTAATTTGAAAATATGGTTCGAAGTGGCCGAACTGCCGTGTAGCAGAGAACTCCATCAGCGGATACGGGTCGGAATGATAACGCTGAGTAATGCCGGCTCGGGTGCGGAGCTGCAGCAGACCTCGAAGCGAGGCCAACCAGTTGACGCTGGCCTGGTGGACGGGATAGTCGAAGACGTATTTCGATTGCAAGCCGGCAAGGGCTCGTTGTGCGCCGTACAGTCCCGTGTAGTCCAGATCCACTTGCTGAGTTTCGCTGAGCTTCAGACCTGTAAGCAACTCGACCCCGGCAAATTGCAGGTTGTCGATATTGGCGGCCTGCCACAAGCTTCGAGCGCTGGAGCGCACATAATCGATCACGTCGCGTTCACGTCGGTCGAACAGCGTCATACTTCCGCCGATACGCTCCCCTGAGTTCCACTCAAACCCTGCCTCGTACCCCCATGCCTTCTCTGGGCGAAGGTTTGGATTCCCTATGTTGGCTGGATCTGAATAGTAGAGATCTGTATAGGACGGGACGCGAAAGGCATGTGCAATCGAAGCTCGCAATCGGAAGTGAGGCGAGAGCCAATATCCCGCGGACGCCGTCGGACTGAAATCGGCTGTACCCTGGCTGAAGATTTCTTCCCGCGAGCCCAGCGAGAAAGAGAATCGCCGCAGTGCCCTGACATCGAAATCAAAGTATGCGGCTCCCCGATTCCGTGCATGCTGGCCAAGGTTGTTGCTTTCGATCGAGTCGCGATAAATCTCAGCTCCGTAATAGAGGCTCGCGTTCTGAGTCAACCTCGTGAGCTCCCGCACTGCGCCTTGCCAGCTCTCCGTGACGTGGTTGTTCTCATATACCTGTGGCTTATCTCGGAAAAGGATAAACTCATCCGTGTGCCGTCGATACCCTAGAACTACTTGCGTGTTCGTGCCAAGCTGCTGCGACGCGGCGGCAAACCAGCCTTTCGTCCGCTCCCAGGAGTTGAAGTTTCCGTAAAACTGATCGGCCCCGAATGGCCGGTCGCTCAGGCCGAGCAGGAACGTGGTCAGGCCGAGTCGAGTGTGGCCACGGCTCTCAGAGGCGGCCGCAGAATTGCGGTAATCGCGGTCAGGCGCAAAGCCAGACGAGAAATCGCGAGTAAAACTAATTTGCTCGGACCAGCTTTTATCGAGGAAGGAAGCCAAGCCCGATTCAACGTTGGTTCCGAAATTTCCGGCGGCTGCGGCAAGGCGAAACTCGCTTGCTGTCGGGCTGCCCGTGATGAAGTTCGCGGCGCCCCCGACGGCATCGGAGCCATAAAGGGTCGATCCACTCCCGTGGAGCACCTCGATCCTCTGAATTGACTCGAATGGAATCGGCAAATCGAGGTTGTGATGGCCGGATTGCGCGTCATTTATCCGTATGCCGTCGACCAGCACCAGCGTCTGCCCGAAGGAACTTCCGCGGATCGAGAGATCGGCCTGAGTGCCCGGGGAGCGCTGGCGAAGATCGACCGAGGAATCGAGCCGGAGTGCGTCGGCCCAGCTTCGAAAGAGAGTTGAGGTTTGACCGATCTCGATGGTATCGACTGTTCGGTCGCATTCTTCTAAAGCAGTGGGTGAATAGGTTGCGGTGACAACGACGGTCTCCCGCCTAGTCGGAGCATTGGCGGGGTCAACACGGGATGGTGGTTGTTGAGCAGCCGCAAGCGCGGCGGCAAAGACAATAAGGCTTCCAAGGCAGTGCGCCAATCCGTGCAGTTCCTTTCGGATGTTATTGCAGGCTGAAATTGAAAGCTTAGTTGATTCCTGAGCCAATCTGCTCCTGTTCAGAAAAACCGGGATCGCAGAAGTCACTTCGCTCCCATTCAGCGCCGCTTGCGACTTCTCTTTTGACCACGGGCTTCCGAGAGCCCGCGGCGTAGATCTCGAACCAAATCCTCCTCACTCGGTTGCACGATGTGGACGGCTTCTTTGGCGCCCGCTTCACGCCCAAGCCACTCACTCAATTCTTGCGGCAAGGCCGTCATGAAACGGCCAATGCGCCTGACCGGCATTCCATCCTTGGCCCAGCGCTGCGCAACGGCTACCGGTTGCCCGAGAAACTTAGCGATCGCGGACCAGCCGGTGAGGGTGGCGGTCTCCATGAGTACTTTCTTCGTCATTGTTTTGTGGGCTATCTCAGGGCTAAAGTATCGGCCAGTTACCCAGAGCACAAGTCGTACAACTGCTGAGGTGTCTTCATGAAAGTCCTGGCCGCGCTCTCCTGGCTCGTCCTGATCACGCCGTATGCCTTCACTCAAACCGCAACTGTAACCCGGAACGTGAATCTGCGGCCCGAGCCTTCAACTAGCCAGCCGTCGATGATGCTGCTTACGCCGGCCACTAACCTTCAACTAATCGCCATTTCTCCCACCAACGGTTTCTATCACGTTCGCGTGAACGCGACCGAGGGATGGGTCTGGGCCAGAAACATAAGTATCCGTAAGCAGACACACCTACAGGCACTAGTGCCACCATCGCTAGCCGCGACTCATCACTGCACGAGTGTGGGCGGACTTCCGGATCCCTCGTGCACCCCCGGGGTCGTCCGCACGACGGATCGCAACAATATCTGCCACACCAGCACGAAAGCTTACCGCCCGCCGGTGTCCTACACAAATGCTCTTAAGAAGCAGCAGATTGGCGAGTACGGCTGGACCGACAAGAACATGGCCGATTATGAGGAAGACCACCTGATTTCGCTCGAACTCGGCGGAGATGGCAAGGATCCAAGGAACCTGTGGCCCGAGCCTCATACCGGGCAGTTCAACTCATTTGAAAAAGACAAAGTTGAGAACTGGCTGCACAAACAGATTTGCAGCAATCAGATGTCAGTGGCAGACGCCCAGAAAGGCATTGCCACCAACTGGAAGCAGTACGTCGCGGCAGCCGGCGCTCCTTGATGACGATTTGAAAAATTGGAGCATCTGAGTGTACGATTCTTTTCGGCAGCCGACCGACGGACGCACGCGTGAAAAGAGCACTTGCATCCTTTTGTTTGATTGTTGCCTTCGCACTCCCAGCAGCACCGGGTCAACACTCTGCTGCCAGTCACGGCCGAAGCCATTCAAGCCAACGTACAACAAAAAAGAGCGCGGCCGCTCCGCACGACTACTACACCAACAGATCTGGACATCGGGTTCATACACCTATGCATGCCCAATCGGCCCCGGCGGGCGCAACCGCAAAGTGCGGCGACGGCACATACAGCTTCAGCGAGCACCGCGGCGGAACTTGTTCCCATCACGGAGGAGTAAGTTCCTGGATGGTGCACTGAGCGACACACCGGGCCGAGACTTCAGACCAGCACAGCGTTGTCGGTTCTAGCTGAACTTGTGGTCTTGACTCCGCTGGAAACCGCATTTCACCGCGCATCTCAACATCAACAGTAAAAATGAGGTGTCTAACTTCCTAGAATTCCCGGATGTGCGGCATCGGTTTGTGTCCTGTCTCTATACGGAACCAGCAAACAAAGTTCTGCTGCCAGCCTAGCTGTCCTTTTGGATGATTAGTTCGCTATCAATGTCAGAAAACCGGAAGCCGCGGCAATAGACGTTTGTGAGTCGATGATCGAGCCGCTCTCCGGTTCTGCCGGAGCTTTTTCGTGGCGGGGCCATTTCCCAAC
>CAZLIE010000077.1:713-20221 GCA_964559345.1 uncultured Terriglobales bacterium | reverse complement strand
TCCATCCTCGAGAAGCTCAACCGTTGTCGAGCCATTTCACGGACAGACCACTAGCTCGCGAAAGGGAGGCGCTGGTGAAGGGAACCATCGGCGCTTGATACGTCTGCAGGCCGGTGCTAGTGTTCCGGCGTGTTCACGCAACGGCTGCACGTGGTGGATGCCGCAGAACGAACGCTTGACGAATACACGTTTGAGCGCGGGCGAGGCGGTTTCTCCTTAACAACCGGAATGCTGCCGTCTACGGACGGCTGGGTACCCGCGACAGGAACACCGGGGCTCTGGTTACGCGGGGTGGCTGTAAGAGAGCGGCGAACCATAGCAATCGATGCTGCGAAGTCCGATTCCTTGGACGGCGCTCAGAGACACGGGGTGTCGATTACGACACATGCTTGGCGGGAGCATGTGGTGGTATGTCTGGCACCAGAGACCATCGTGACAACGGTCGCACCAGTGCCGACTCAATCTTTGGCTATCGACGGACGGCTGCTTATTCGCTTTGAGGTGGGCGCTAAGAAGCCGAGGCCGACAGAAACGGCCATCGAATGGACGGCAACGAACGTGGCCAGTCGCGCGTTGGCTGAAGACGAGCGCGTCCGCGAGGAGCTCACGTCGGCTGCGGTCGCGGGCGTAGCCGACGAGCTCCGTGAAGCCTCCGAGCATGCCCGGCAATCAGGACAGCGCCGCATTGGGCAACCCTCCCGCACTCGAGTGATCGTCCTCGTGACTGCGACTGAGAAGGAGAAGACCGCCCTTCATCGCGTGTTCACGGGCCAACAGGTCGCAAACCAGTACTTGCCTACCCGCGGCCCTATACCCAGACGACTCTATTACGACCTCGGCAGACTAGACGGGTGCCAGCTACTCCATATTCACGCTTCGGAGATGGGACCGCTGGGGACTCACGGAGGGATGCCAAGCGCTCTGGCGGCTATTCAGGATTGGAGTCCTGTAGCTTTGTTTGCCGTGGGAATAGCGTTCGGCATCGATCCTCAGAATCAGGCAATGAACGATGTCCTCGTGTCGTCACGCTTCCAGGATTACTCAGTCGCAGCGGTGCGGTGCCAAGACCCGGCAGGTCCAACGCACCCAATCACTTTTGAACATCGCATGCCGTCGCAGCCCGGGCTGGGCATGGGTACCAAGACAGTGGTCGACGACTTGGCGACCAGGTGGCGGAACGACTCTGCGCGGCCTAACGTCTACGCCGGGCCCTACGACGTTCTCCTCACTGGACCTTTTCTGGTGAAATGCAGGCATCTTAGAGACGCCTTACGCGCCGCGCTTCCGGGCGCAATCGGAGGCGAAATGGAAGCAGCTGGAGTCTTGAACGCCTGCGCGATGTATCCCGGCGTCGTCGAAGAGTATGGGATGTTCAAGGCTATATGCGACTGGGGTGATCACACCAAGAGCGACCTTTACCAGAAGTCTGCGGCTGAAACGGCCGCCTCGTTTGCCCACGAGTTAATAGAATTGCTCGCGCCTCGGCTGTAGGTAGACGGGTCAACGGCGAGCCTCCATCCCTACACCGTAATCGCTCTAGAAGGCAAGTTGGCCAGCGAGTCTCAGCAGGGCAGGCTCCCGACGGTTTAGCTCGGCACGACCCTAGTTCAGCTCGCTATCGAGAGGTCGGCCAACAGCGGTCCAGCGCCGTTCATGCGGTATGTGGTCAAAATGTGGGTCAGAATCGTCAGTCCCGGGGGCGGCCGCAGCCGCTCGTACGGGGTTGTCGGTGGAGCCCGGCGACAGCAACCTCAACGTCTGCTCGAGGCCCGCGAGCCAAAGGCCAACCCTTCGCTGGCTCCTTGGGTACGTCCGGGGATGGGCGAGCAGCAGCCCAGCGTGGATCTCGTGCTCCGCCGCGTGCTTGCGTCCTGCCATGCGCGCCGGTCACCGTCGCCATCCCGCCTAAACCTCCCTATCGCCGCTGATGTCGGCCCGAGGGCCGTGGACGGAGTCATCGGATGCGACTCCATGTTTGACGGGTCCACCAATGAGGCCTTCTTGGCGCAGTCGTCGACGCAAGTCCGTATCGACTTCAGACGGAGCCAACTCAGCGTATCTCCTTGCGGCTGATTCAACGTCCGCTGACATGCCTCTCCAGAACTCAACGGCCCCCTCGAGCGTGAAGGGCCCATCGAACCTTGGTTCCAGGTCTGTCCAGATGGCCCCATGCAGCAGTCCAGGCGCGTTTCCCAGCCACTCATGGATCGCGCGCCATTGGGCCGTCCTGGACCTGTACGGTGTGGCCCGCCCGGCCTCAACGAAGCCAATGCAGTGGGCGGGGCATCCCTCGCGGCACGCCAGGTTTGCGACCGCGTCTTCGAGCGTCGAGGACTTACTGATCGCGAAGCGCGTTGGGACTGGCCGACTGTGCCTCTCGTCGATGACGTAGGTCAGGTATCCACGACGCTTGGATACTCGAGATAGCTCGATAGGCAGCGGTGGTCCGCCGACATGCCACTCGCCGTTCTCGATGCGGAGCACTCCTGCGTCCCAGATGAGCGATCCCCAACCGACCACGGCGATTCGCACTAGGACTTCGATTCCATAGCGTCTGCGGCCGCCACCCAACCGTGGTCAAACGCAAATGTCCGGGTCTGTCCCGCCGGGTCGCGTATTCGCAAGATGCGCGCGGCCTCGTTAGAGCCGGCGTTCTCGACGATGTAGAGCCAGTACTGTTCGCCGTACTCCTGGGCTGCGACAAACTGGGTATGCGATAGCCCAACCGGCCGGTCCGTAAGGGCGCCCGTCATGGCCTTCACCTCGATGTATCTGGTCGTTCGGCCCGATGTGTTCAACTCGACGAGGTCGAAGCCAGGGTTGTTGACCGGCGTACGGCTGAGTTGTGGCTCCGTTGCCAAGATCAGGCGAATCGCGGCCTCCTCGAGCCGAAGTCGTTCTTCATGATCGAGGCCGTCAGGATCTTCATCGGATCCATCATCCGGATGTACGGCCACGTAACTGATGAAGGTCTGGCGCTGCTGGCTGGCTGATCTACTTCCTTCGGCTTCGCGTGCGCCGGCCCCGCCTCCAACCCCCACTGGCCTCGGCTCAGGGCGCTGACTACCCCCATCGCCGTCACCCGCAGCATCACCATCCGAAGTCGTCGAGGCCCCCGTCGGCTGTCGTGTCACGTGGCCATCGTCGTGGTTGGTTAAGGCACCGGCCATCCCGCTCGGCGCAAGCTCAGATCTAGCGGCGTCGGTCTCGTCCGCTGCGGCTTCATCCGCCTCACCGTCCGTACTACCCAATTTCAACCGACTTCGAAGATCCTCCTCGCTGGTGACGCCGAGACGCTTCAGTAGGTCGAGCAGGCCCGGCTCGAGTCCGACCTCTCGTGCCAGCATCTCAATCGCCGGAGGACGGAATCGAATTCGCGCAAGCAGATTCGGGTGGCTTGGCCAGGGCGGAGCGATCGCATCGAACAGCACCTCGCCCGGTCGGCACAACCCGCCATTTGGCGCTGGCACCCAGCTCGCGGTGTTGAGCCGGCGGACGAAACACGCGTCGAAGTCGGCTGAGTGCTGGTCGCGATACCACCATCTGTACGTTCCGGAAAAGGCCGCCGCACCTCGGCGCTGGTCGAGGTCACCTAACGCATTCCACAGCGCCTCGGCACGCTTCGCCGCAGCCTCGGCCTCTAGAGTCCTCATGAGGACCAGCACGCCATCGAGGCCGCGTAATGAATAGTCCTCTATGCTGTCGCCCCCAGAGGACCGCTCCCAGCCGGCAGAGCGCCGAAGGTCGGCCCTCTGCTCCTCGGTGAAATCATTCCGCACCCGAACTGTCTCCAAGTACCGACTGGCTCCGCTCGCTTCAAGCAACTCCCGAACGTCCTCACCCCTGAGACAAGAGACGCCGTCGTTAACCAATAGAACTCCTTCGACGCCCCCGAAGAGCTCCTTCAGGCGCTGCGTAGCGATGTAGACGTCGCCCGGTCTGGCAAGACGTTCTTCGCCGGTGCCGCAGTCCACGGCGGCAACGAACGCGGCATCCTCGAGTGCGCTCACCAGAGCATCTCGGCGACTCTTCGAGTCCGTGGCGAAAGCGCGCAGTATCTTGCTGATATCCCCCGCGTAGCCTGCTGGTGGCCGCGCTGCATCTTCTGCGTATGCGGGCAGCACGTTTCTTATGACGTCATCAACAGGATCTGGTTCGGTGAGGCCAAGGCGCTCCAGGAACGCGCGAGCTTCCGGGGAGCTCAGAACCCCGATCGATACTGTTGGAAAGCTCGTGGCCACCGGACCAGGCAGGAATGCCTGCGGCTCTTCGTCGATGCTCGCCACGCAATGGCTGCCATCGCTGAGGCGAACGAGCGGGACGGCATCGAGCCGCCCCGTACGCATGAGCGCGGGCTGACCATTGAGAACCTCGTACAGACGCGCAATCCAATCGTCCGCTTGGGCCTCAAGGAGCGGCCGCGTAAGGCGTGGGAGGATAGTCTCCCACGTGACCTCGGGAATGGCCAAATCACGCATGACGTAGGTCCGTAGCTCCGGCGTACGGTCCTGGGTGATCTCATCGCTCAACCAGTGGACCTCACCAGCCGGCGCGCCGAGGCTCGCCAATTGCTGTGAGTCAAACAGTTCACGGAGTTCCTGCGTGCGCGCCAGCCGCGCCTGACCCGCGGTCACGTGCCCACCACCCAGCCGAGGCAACAGCCGCTGCGCCTTGAATCCAGCAAGCAACGCTTGGTAGACCGGCGCGAACATTGATCCCTCGCCAAACCGGCTTGCGTCAAGCGGTAAGGCCCGTACAGCGTGCACATCGAGGAGACCCATTTCTCGCACAGCGGCGAGAGACTCGACGAGGAGCGCGCTGGTCTGCTGAACTAGATACTCGTTCCATGGGTCGTGCTTCGGAACGTTGTCTCGGCTCGGGGTAGTCCTATAAGGGCCCTGAACCAGGAAGCCCAGATTGGTCGCAACGACCGTAGGGAAGAAGACCACCAACTCGGTGTCGTCGGCTTGCGCGATGACCTCTTTGCGGCCGTCGCCGTCACTGCTGTGGTCAAGCCTGAAGGCCACCTCGACGTAGCCAACGGGCACCTGGTCCCGGCGCACCTCTTGCTCGAAGACGAGCCAGTCCTCCTCGCTGTCAGCGACGCCAATTCGTTCCCCGACGAGCGAAATGCGATATCCGTTTGGGCTCACAGGCTTTCGGTCGCTTCGCAGGTAGAGGCCGGCAGAGCCGTCGGGAAGGCGCCACTGAACTTCGTTGATCTCCCGGAGGAAAAGGAGCACCCGCATGCCCAGTCGCCGAAGCCCAGTTGAGATCTCCCCGACCGCACCCTCGTCGCGCTCTCGAAGAGGCAGGCGCAAAACGGTCCGATCGGGGTCAGACGGCGGTACCGCTGCTGGGCGCGGCCAAACGAAGGACTCGATCGCGAAGTGTTCATCCCCAGAGTGGATCTCCGGCGCGTCGGTAAACGCGTACACGGACTTGAATCCGATGCCAAACCTACCGATCGACGTCAACCCCTTGGTGCTCTCGCCTATCCCACAGATGCTGCGCACGTCGCCTTCCGAGAACGGCACGCCACAATGGGACACAATTAGCTCCCTAGGTTGGAGCTCAAATGCGATCGCTCGTGAACCGGACCAGCCTTCGCGCTTACCTAGGGCATCCTCGGCGTTTTGAAGCAGCTCGTAGATGAAGTGAGTGCGATCGTCGTACCGGTCGGCGAGCAGCATCTGGCCAATCCGGGCGATGTCAGTGCCGAAACGCTGCAGGTTCTCCTGTTTGATAGCTGCGTAATTCGAAGCCACTGGAGTCCTACAATTAAGTCTTCGCCTGAGGCGCTTGCTTGTTGGCGATCCAGGCTTCGAGTTCTGCAAGCGTGCTACTGGCGTGCTTGATCGCGCCCTCGAACAGCACCTCCTGAACGAAGACATACCGCCAGTGGTCCGGCCCAACTGCGGTCATGAGCTCGCACCACTTCTCCGCCGCCTGCCGCTTTAGGTGAGTATTCGGCCACATCTCACCCTTCGTCTCGATTAGTGACACGGCCTCGCCTCCGGCTGAGAGCTTGTGCACGACGATGAAGTCTGGGTAGTACTGTCGGGGCCGATTGGCTTCGAAGTATGTAATCGAAAATCCGAAGCGCTCGTTCTTGACGTACCTGAGGACGTCGGGAGCGCCGTCAAGAAAGTCAGCGAATGCGGCCTCGAGAGGTGAGTCGCAGGCGATCGCCGTCAGGTGACACTTCTTCCCGGCAGCCCGGGTCCCTGTCCAACGGAACGTCCGCAGCCGGGCCGTGTCCAGCTGCGGAGGATCGCCGAGCATGGGGATGGTCCGCATGCCCGACGAGCCCGCGCTTCGCACCGCATTCGCCAAGATGTCGTGTATCTGCTGACGGTAGTAGTACAGCCCAACGTCTCTTTCGTCCGCGCCAGGCCGAAGTTTGATCCGAGCGCCCAGGAACTTAGCTGCGAGCGCGAGTAGCTCCTCATAGGTGGGGCCGGTGCCCGGGACCTCACCATCTCGTGCTGTAGTTGCGGTGAGAAGATCAGCTGCAAGGCGCATGCGCGTCAGCATCACGGGAGTCTCTTCTCTGAAGGCTTCTGGAGTTAGAAGAGCGCGCGGCGTCCCTCCGACCGCCGGTCTGACCCAAACGTCCGGATTGTTCTTCGGGTCGATCACCACCTCGGGCAGCTTCGCGACATCGACGACATCGTCGAGGGGCTGGTTCAATCCGACAGCCCACGCCCGCACGTTCGGAACGACCATCCCATAACGTGCCTTGGAAGCCGTAGGCTCGATTGGGATCGGCGTACCGCCGACCACCCCTGTCCGCGAGCGCTTCTTGCTCTTCTGTACGGGGAAGCCGATAAAGGGGATGCCGAACGCGTCAACGGTTTCATCGGAGCCCGTACCGCGCTCTTCGAGAGGCTCGTAGAGCACCGAATAGTCAGTCCGCCGCAAGCCACGGCCGATGATTTGCTCCGTAAGCAGCGGAGAGTCGAATGCTCGGAGTCCGATGATGTGGCTGACGCTCTTGACGTCCCACCCCTCGGAGAGCATATTTACGCTCACCACACAGCGCACGTTTGCGCCTAAGGCGCCCGGCTTCGCGACGGTACTGACCATCTCGCGGAGCGTCGCCTCACTGCCTCGATCCGCGTCAAACACCTTAGAGTCGACCTGGATGGTCACCCACGACGGCACGTCATCCGGATCCGCGTTGCGGAGGAGTTCATAGTCGGTGGTCAGGTGCTCGAAGAGCCATTTCGCTCTGGTGGCATCGTTTGCGACTACGAGCATCACGGGCTGCGGATCATGGAAGAAGTTGAACTTCTGGCTCCAGTCCGCGAAATCCTCCTTCCAGCTGGCGTAGATGTTCGCTATAGCACCCTTACAGGCCGAGAGGTACTCCTCTTTCGTCTTTGCCCCCTTGACGAGGTCCCAGAGGTCAAGGTAGATACGGCCCTCTTCATCGGGTTCTGGCAGGCGCACGACTTTGACGAGTCCGGACTCGAACGAGTCGAAAACAGAGAAGTCACTTACCAGCCACTCGAAGAGAGCACCTGTTGGCTTGGGAGACGCGCTTCCGTACCATGGGGTGGCCGAAAGGTCCACAACCAAAGGTAAACGGGCCACGTGGCCCACACGTTCGATCACGCGACTCCAGACCATGAAGCCCGGTTCCTGGTCCTCGCCCGCCTTCTTCTCGCCGTAGGCATGGTGGGCCTCGTCGTTGATCACCACTACGTCACGCCATCCCCTCAGGAACGTACGGATGCCTTGGTTAGGGTCCCTGCGATTCCGGCGCTGCATAGCCCATTGCAGCGATGCCGGGATGAATCGATCTCTACCAAAGGTCTGGTCTGGCAACCAATCATCACGCCGAGCGTCGAGAGGAATGGCATGCCAATTCCGAACCAGCACCTGGGGGTGGAAGGCTTCGACGTAGTCCGGCGGCACGAGGTCGAAGGTTCGATACAAGCAGTCCGATCCGGCCGGGTCGAGTCCGTCGCCGCGGGGTTCGCCAGACACTCGCTGTCGAACGGTCAGGTTTGGAACTAGGATCAGAAAGTTTGCGGACAGTGATGACCCGCTGACCTTGGCCCGATGAAGCGTGGACCAAGTGATCAGCATCGCCATCACCACGGTCTTGCCGGTGCCCGTTGCCAGCTTGAGTGCGTATCGGACTAGGTCTCCCGTCTCGGGAAATCTGCGCTTCTGCTGCACCTCGTACAGATAGATCACGGTCTCGATCGCCTCCCGCTGACAGAAGAAGAGCCGACGTTGCTCTGTTTGCCGCTCCTCGTCCCTCTCGAACCACCAACCCAGGAGGTTCCGGGTCACTTTGGCGGTGCCGGGATAACCAGCTTCTCGCCATGAACGGACTTCGTCGCGGAGTTGGTTAACGAGAACGTTCTCTTCTTCCACCAGGCCAGCGTCTTGGAACAGAGTCTCCTGCGCCGCTTTGGCAATCGCAGCAATTCCGCCCTTGAGCTGCTTTGCTGTTCCTGTGATCCGCTGGCTGGGGCGCCGGCCCTCCTGCAGGGTCGATCGGCCGTTGCCCAGCAGTTTGTAGTACCTATCCGGCTCCTTGAACGCATCGCAGACGACGACGCGATCAACTAGGTAGGCCATCGCTGGCTATGGGAGTCTCATTACGACGGTTGACTCGTTGCCGAAGACGTCGACCACCTTGACCGCGGCTCGCTTGTAGGTCCGTACCTCAAAAGGCTCCGAGGTGAAGCGCATCATGAACTCCGAGGTATCGACCTCGCCGCCAGCGGCGCCACGAAGATTTGGTGCCTTCTTAAAATCAAAGAAACTCTGGCAGTCGACGAAGCAGTCGCCGTCGTAGTCCTCATCCAGGTACCAGGCGACGATATAGCCATCCTTGGCCGGGTGATAGCTTGTGGTCTTCGACCGCCGATCGAAGACGCCAACCCCCCTCAGTGCCACCGTGACTTTGCCTTCATTCTCTGTGACGACGATCTCAGGCATAGCCAGCGGAGAAAACAACTGCTCCGGCTTGGTCACCTTCAGGCCCTCAGCCAAGGAGTCCGGCCTGATCATGATCGGATGGATCTTAACCTTGCCCTGAGACTCCAGTTTGCTCTTAAGCTCGCCAACGTTGGCCTCGAACGCCCATCCGAGGATATGCACCTCCAGTAACCCGAGGGCAAGCGCATCAGTCACGGCGTCGTGTACCTGACGCGCGGAGACTCGGCCACTTAACGGCCCTACCGAGATCGCTATTCGTTCCGCTTCGGTTTCGGCCACAGCGTGAACGACACCGCCCGCTCCCTGTGGTGAGGACCATGGTCGATATAGTCGGCAAATGACCTCGATGTAGTTCTGCAACTTGGCCGGATCGCCGTTCCCGCCGGTCTGGACCCAGCCCTTCCAATCCTCGATCGAATATCGGCCGAGGCTCATCACCTCAAATGGGCCGCAGACGCGGAGGGCAGTCTTATCTACCTCAGGCTGGCTGAGGAGCTCAACCCGCTCGGGCTCCATGTCATAGGCGAGACTCTTCAGGGTCACGTGGTCAACTGTCTGATAAACGAAGCCGTTGGATACCTCGCCGGAGCGAGTCACGAAGTGATCAAAGACCGAAGACAGCAAGCGCTGACGCGCGACGTTGATCGCTACACGAGATGTATCGCAGGTAACCCATCGCCGACCCAAGCGCTCGGCCGCGTAAGCAGTTGTTCCAGAACCGCAGGTGGGATCTAACACGAGATCCCCTGGCCGAGTTGTCATCAAAAGGCACCGTTCGACGACACGTGCGTCCGTCTGCACCGCGTACAGCTTCGTCCCTGTAAAGCCGCGTTCCCCCATACCCAGCCAGACGTTGTCGAGCGGCATGTAAGGAAAGTCGTCGTAGTAGCGCTTGTACTCAATCCGGTTGCCGATCGCCACGATCCGGCCTAGCTCCGCCAGCCGGCTGAGCCTTTCCAGCGACGTCTTCCAGTGCGTATTGGGTGGGGTCTGATACCGACGTCCCCCAAATTCGAATGCCTGAGGCCCGGAAGCGGATTCTCCTGCACTAACAAGGGGAGTCCCATCGAAGACCCGCCACCCAGTCGGAATCCGAGATGGGTCTGCCTTCTCCTCGGCAGTAAGGCTGCGCCAGCTGGAGCCATCGGGCGCTTCGATCAGTGTATATCCGGAGGTCCCGGGGCCACCGAACTCTTTCGGCTCGTAGATCTGCTGGCAGAGGGCGTGTTCTATCGACTTCGAGTACCAGATCAACACGTCGTAGATTCCGCCCAGTCCGGCCGATGACATGCCCCCAGTCTTAGTGAACACGATCATGCTCTGAAAGTTCGACCGCCCAAAGACCTCGTCCAAGACGTTCCGAACCAGATGCGCGTTCTCTTGATTGATCTGGACGAATACGGAACCCGACTCTGTCAGTAGCTCGCGGCACAGGTACAGGCGCTCCTGTAAGTACGACAAGTACGAATGGATTCCGAGCGCCCATGTGTCGCGGAATGCCTTAATGGTCAGGACGTCGTCAGAGCCATCGTCCTTGTCATTGCGGGTCGAGTCGACGCGTTGCTGAAAGTTCGAGTCGTACTTGATGCCATAGGGCGGGTCGATGTAAATCATCTGAACCGACCCAGCCAACCCTTCGTAATGGAGCAGGGACTCCATCACTGGTAGCGAGTCGCCACAAATTAGTTTGTTCTTCCATGATTCCCCATGGGTGTAGAACTCGACTCGCTTACCACGTTCGTCTTCTCGGAGCTGGCGCTCGAGGTCGGCGAATAGACTCTGCTGCTCAGGCCGCCCAGTTTCGGCGGCCTCACGTGCCCGCGCGATGATCTGAGCAATACGGGATTCCGAGACGATCTCGTTACGCTGGGTGGGCAGAACCGGCACCTCGCGACTTGTCCGCTTCCCGGCCCACATCAACATGGGGTCGAGCGCTGGGTCGATGTCCACAACGATGGGCGTGGCGGTTGGCTCAAGACGAGCGACTTCGACGGCTGCGGTCCAGCCGTTGTCCATGGAAACCGATACCCAGTTCTCCTCTGCAGGCAAAAGGCCAGCGTGACCCGTTTCCGGCGTCCGCGGCTCCTGAGTTGAGTCATGCATATACCGCGTTACGTCCTTGCCGCGCCCCTTGCTCTTGTTGACAGCCCTAGCCATTACTTCCGGTCACCTCCTTGGGCCGTGAGCGACAGACTCCGGCAAGATCGCAAGTCTCACACGGAGGCGACCAGGTGGGCAGTCGTTCTAGGCGGTTGTCCCTGATCTGATTCCCTGCCTCGACGACGAGCCCCACCGTGTTCTTGAGGAGTGGGTGGTCGACCAGCTCACGCTTTGAACCGCCGGCATCGAGGTTATGAACTTCGATCAGATCGGCTGATTGGCCGAATCGCTGCTCGTAGCCCAGCGCATAGACGTGGAGCTGGAGCCGAGTGACCTCCTCGGCCTGAGCGCGCTGAGTCGACTTAAAGTCGACCACCACCACCTCGCCGGTGTCGGTTCGCTTGATCAGGTCGATCCGACCTCGGACCAGGACGCCCTCGGGCAGCGTCAGTTCTACCGTTTCTTCCGCGTGTTCCAGCTTGTCGAGATGAGGAGCGTTCTCTCGGAGATATAAGGCCAGAGACCTGGTAGCCGACTCGCGCAAGCTCGCCTCGAGCTCGGCATAGGCATATCGGACCTGAAGATGCCGATCGACGAGCTCGGGAACCACGGCCTCATCGAGTCGCTCTCCGCGGATCGCCCGTTGATGGACTTCGGCCAAGGCGTTATGGAGGGAGCGTCCGTAACCCAGCGCCTCATGGATCGGGGCGTTGAAGCCGTATAGGAGTCTGAGCTTGAATTCGTACGGGCATTCAAAGAAGTACTTGAGGTCACTGAACGAGATCTCGACGTTTACGACCCGCCGGCGCGTCTTCGGCGCGATTCTTTCCGTATGCGGCGGCGGCGGTTCGCGAGTCAGGAAATTGGCGTCCCGCGTGACTTCCTCGAAGAAGACGGACGGTCGCCGGTACAACTGGTTGCCCGGGTCGGGTGCCCAGCTGCAGTAGAGGTACTTCTCGGCCCTCGTCATCGCGACGTACATCAGCCGCCGTTCGTCTTCCAGCGACGTGTCGTAGCGGTCCGCGTTTCGAACCGCCTCCTTCGGAAGGTAGGCCCAGACCTTGTTGTACTGCTTCTTGGCAGGAAACCGATTGCGCTGGAGGCAGGGCAGAAACACGACGGGGAACTCCATCCCCTTGGCTTGGTGGACCGTCATGACTCGAACGGCGTCGGGGACCGCTATCGCGGTGTCTTGACCACCCTCGGGGTAGTACCCCGGCGCTTGATAGCGAAGGAACCCGATGAATTGCAGGTACTTGTCAGGGGGCGGGGTCTTGAAGTGGATTTCCTCGTAATCGGAGATCACCTGGCTGAACTTGCCGAGGTTGTAGTACACAACTTCTCCCCGGCCGCCGGGCACCAGCTCTTCCCGGAGGCCGACTTCCTCCAGGAAGTCCATGTATACCCTTTGGAGCTGGTAGGTGGCAAAACGAACGCCTGCACGGGCTGTCTTCCTGTCCGCGAGAAGGGCGAGCCCGCGATCGAGCGCCTCCGCACTCAGGCCGAGAGTCGCCGCGTGCCAGAGCCCTTTCAGGTGTGCTCCGTCGATCTCCCCGGCCAGATGTCGGAAGATGCCCTCGGCCGCCTGAGCCTCGGGGGTGTCAAAGAGGCCGGTCATGCCGGTTACTACGTAGGGGACACCGGCGGCCTTCAGGGCATCGATTATCGGGCGACCATTGCTGCGAACACTGCGCAAGAGCACGGCGCAATCCGACCACGAGAGGCCTCGCGATACGGTGTCTTCTAGGTATGGGACGCCTCTAAGACCTTGGATCTTGTCCGCAATCCAGGCCGCCTCGGCTTGTTCGGTCTCGAAAGTCAGGGCAAGCAGATCTCCACGCTCGAAGAGCTGCGTTCCGCCACTCTCCATCTCCTTAGGCAGACGGTTGGCGTTAGCCTCGACGATTCGGCGAGCCGCGCCCACGATTGCCTTGCTACTTCGAAAGTTCGTCTCGAGAGGAACCGCAACAGCCTCATAGCGGTCTCTGAATCCGACGATGTGCGACACGTCACTTCCGCGCCATTGGTAGATATTCTGGTCGTCATCGCCGACGACGCAGAGATTGGCCCCGAGGTCATGAAGCTCTCGGACCAAGCGTTCTTGGATAGGGTTGACGTCCTGGTACTCATCGACGATCAGGTGGCGGATCCGCGCGCCGAGCTGTTTGCGGAGTTGTTCATTGGTCATGACGTGCTCGACTGCAGTCAAAATCAATCCGTCGTAGTCAAGATACCTATACGAGTCGAGTAGGTCGTAGTACATGTTGAATGCGACCCGGATCGGCAAGCCGTCAACCTGCGCAGCATCAACATCTGCTTCGCGGAGAACGCCGAGGATGCGCGCGTACAGTCCCGACTCAACCCATCGGCGAAGACCCATTTGCTTCAGGCCGCTTCTGACGGAGTGCCGATCGATGAAAAGCCGCTGGCCAATCTCGTCGAGCACATCGAACTTTAAGAACTCCGGCATGTAACGCTGTAGCAGGTCCAGGCAGAAGCCGTGGATCGTCCCAACGTACATCGCGGCGAGGCCCTCGACGTTGCCACGTTCGAGCTCGTACAGGCGCGTGATTCGGTCCTTGAGCTCCGCGGCGGCCTTCTCCGTGAAAGTAAAGGCGACGATGTTCTCTGGGCTTACTCCCTCTTCGGCACGCCGTTGGAGGATATGGAGTACGCGATTCGCTACGACACGCGTCTTGCCGGACCCGGCGCAGGCAATGATCTGGAGGTTCTGATCGATTGTCTCGATCGCCCGCACTTGGGCCGCGGTGTGTCGCGGTCCAGGAGTGGCTTCAACCGCCATGCTATCCGCTTCCCGAGACGGCTACTGACTGCAGTGGACTCCCTCTTCGTGGCAAGCGGGAATCGGGCCTGCGCCCAACCTCTCGCCAGCCGCCTTTCTCCTCTCCATGGCCACCCATAAGGTCCTTCCCTCCGCGGGCGCCGTGATGCTACCTGAGGGGGGCGGAATCGGCCACCCCGCGGCCGGGAGGCGAGGCCTACGACACCTGGCGCGTCACCCCCAGACACCGAGTGCACGTGAACCAGATCCTCGCGCCAGCCCGGTGCGGACGCTGGCTCTCCAGCGCATCGCAGCCGCAAACGCACCGTTTTCGCATGGCCGCCGCCGCCCGTGCCGCAACGCATCGCAGGCAGACCTGGCCTTCGAAGGAGGGTTCGCCGCACCCAGGACAACTGAGGGCGGGCGCAGACCGCGATTCCACGGTTTGCGACGGTAGACGTCGACTACACGAAGGGAAAGCTCGCTTGTAAAGAAGCGCTTTGCAGAGGCCAAGCCCGGAGAGGGGTCAAACGTCTAACGGGTGACCGCGCTGGAGATCGCTAGCCCCGAACAGGCTGGCCGATCTGAGGGTAGGCAGCGATCAGCCTTCGGGCAAGTTCCTCGCGGTCGGGCTGCCGCTCGACCTGCTCGAGGAGCGGGATCGCCTTCGCCGGGTCCTGCCTGGCCATGCAGTTGACCGCTAGCGTGAGCGCGCCCCACCAGGTCGACCCGAGACGTCTCTACCACCTCGCGCATGACTCGGACCAGAGTCGGTCCTACATCTTCTCGACGACTGGGCCTCAGCAGAAACGACCCACCAACTCAGCTTTCGGCCCGACGACGTCAGAAACTCCTTGCTGCCTACGCAAAAGTCCTTGAGGGAATCGGCGAGGCCCTTGCCCCTGACCAACGAGCAGACAGTCCCGAGGCGATCAGCACGGTTGCCAGCACCCGTGATGCTCTGGGCAGGGCGGTGGGGCGGGCGGACAAGAATCCCAGGAAGGCCGCCACCGACATTAAGAGAGCAATTCGGGAGACAGCCAAGTCCCTCAGCGATCTTGAGATCGCAACGGTCGCGGCCCCGGCTGCGCTTGCCCGAGGAGCTTGTGAAGGAGCTTGACGAGGTGTGGAAACTGCGTTCGCAGCACGCCGGTCATCCATCCCGAACTCTTCTCTCCGAACGTCATGTCTGCGGGCGCGCCGCGTAGTGGATGAGGTCGTTCGCGCCTACCGACCTATCGCGTCCGTCAGCTGGCGGGCCAACAAGCCGGTTCATATCCTCCGCCAAACTCACCTGAGGCGGTGAGGCCGACCAACCACCCGCGCAGACCGCGCCGCCGTTCGGCGTCGGAATGAACGGGGGCAAACCGAGGACACGGGCATGACGAGTCTGCACCGGATCCATGACCCCCGAACCTGACGATCATGAAGATGATCGGACTGCCGGAGAACCACCGATAGATAGCGGCCGCCCACGTCGCCGCCTTGGGCCAGCCTCTTCATCTGGCTTTTCCCCTAAGCGACAGCAGCGCCAAGACGAAGGGACCCAAGCGGAACAGGTCCGAAAGCGTTGCCTGACAACTGGTCAAGTGGTCAAGTGGTCAAGCAGCGGGCAAAATACCGGCCGTGGCTGCCACCAAGACGCGCCAGACTCCGGACGAGTTCGGCAGCGGGGAGAACCCGGTGCTTGCCGCTGTCGAGCTGGCTTGGACCATCTCGGAGCTGTACTTCGAGCGGCTGCCCGCCCAGGTCAGACTGCTGTCCAAGGACGACTCCCCTGGTTGGAGTGGGGGCTTGCCCGAGTTGGGAACCTTGCCAGGCTGGGAGCGTGCAAGCCAAACGGCCGACCGGATCAAGGCACAGCTCGCCAACGTGACAGGAACCGCAGTTCCGTGGGCATTTGAAATCGATACGGACACGACAGCAGGCGACCTGAAGGAATCGCTGTTCGACCTTCATCTTCGAGTGTTTCGCCATCTCGCCGCTTCCAGTTCCCGTACCCACCTTGGATACCGGCTGGGCGTCGCGCTCGCCCATACGGTGATGGCAGTGCGCAAGCCTGTTGCCAGCCCGTTGGCTACCGAACTCGACCGCTACCGCGTTGCGACCATCCTTGATTGGCTCGGTCAACTCAAGAGGTCACTGCCGGCCCACAGCGCGGACGCTGTCAGCTATGGATTAGAGCAGTGGAGAGACTGGGCCGCCAAACCGGCCAACGTCAACGACGCGACAGATGCCGTCTCCGCCATCGGTCGTCAGGGCAGGCTCTGGCGAGATGTGTTGATCGGCAATCGCGTCGCTGAAGACCTGCTGGCGCCCACCGACTACGTTCGCGCAGGCACGCGCATGGCTCGGTGGCTAGGCCGTCTCCTACTCCGATTCCTTGCATCCTGGGTGGGTCTAGCGATCATCCTCACCGGCGCACTGTTGGCCGGCGCCGCATACTGGCTCTATCGCACCGGTGTGGACCTAACGAAGGTCGTGGCCGTCGCCCTCGCGCTGCTCGCTCCTTTGGGCATCACAGCAACGTCGGCGCAGGCGACTCTAAAGCGTGCGATTGGCTCTATGCAAAGGCCCTTGTGGGATGCCCTGCTCGCAGAAGCGATCGGCGAGGCAGCTTACGTGGCCCCCAGGGGTAGGACGCTAGCGCGCGCGCCCCGGTGGCGACGAATCAGGCGATGTGCATCGTCCGATGCTGAGGAACACGAATCAGAGCAGGCCGAGCCGCAACTCGAAGTGTCCGGCGCGCATGGGCCGAACCCTCGGTGACCGTCGCCGACCCGGGGCCGAGACTGGGTAGAACGAGCTGCAGGCCTTGAGCATCGGGACCTTCAATGCGGCCACGCCCTGGTTTTACGGAGCACTGACCGCGGGTGCGGTCTTGGCGGCATATGCCGAACCCGCAGTCCGCTGCGCGAGACTGAGGCCGATTGGCACCAGCGGTACCTGACCAAGACGAGCCGTCCGCGCGCGGTGGTTGCGATTGGCTTGGTGCGGTCCTCGAGCTTGTCCATCGGTGCCGCGTTAGCGCGGTACTGGCCGGTGACCTTGAGCTGGTCGAGTCTGAGCACCAAAGCCAGCGTCTTGACCGAGTTCTTGGCTAACGTGCTCGTCCCCTTGGGTCGCTGCTACTTGGCGATGCCCTCCGTGTAGCGTCCCCTCAGCGCTGCGATCGCCCACCCAAGGCGCAGCGCGTCGTCCACGGCAGCCGCGTCGGCGGGTCGTTCAGTCATCGCGATCGATGATGTCGGGGCGGTGGCGCGGAAGAAGGTGGGCTCGAAATCGTCCGTCACCGCCACCCCTTTAGGCCGACCCCATTACTCTGAATTCGAAGTCTCCGCTCGAGGTGACGTAGTCATCTGCCGCAGCTAGAACCGACGCGATCTGCTCGTTGACGCTCACCGACGAGATGCCGGGCTGCACCACAACGACGCGTATGCGCATACGAGAACCCTTGGCCCGGTTAAGCCCGTCTTCCAGCTCCTGCCAGGTTCCCTTCACCATTCTCTTCTCGGCCTTTGGTTTAACGCGCCGTGCCAGCCGTGTCCGGAGGGTGTCGGGATTGGCCCAGGCGACCGACTTGACCGCCTGGCCGCAGACTTCATACGCATCGTTCACTCGAGCACTAGCTTCGACTCCGCCCGACTTCTTGCAGTGATAGAACGTGATCACGACCGCGCCCTCCATCGAACGAATGGCCACAAAGTCGGCGATCTCGCCGGCGCCATGGTCATACGCGACGACGTCGTCTTGTCCTTGCCGCAACCAGTCGCGCAAGTAGTCGTGGACACTGGCGTGAGCCTTGCCGTCGGTTAGCTCCTCCGCCATGATGTTGACGCCAGCCGCGGCCCAGTCCACGGCCTCGATCTTGCCGACGTCGACAGGAACGTTCCCTTCGCTCGGCCGGCGGACCAAGAGGTTCCCGACTAGGCTGGAGCAATCTGGAAAGAAGAAGGTAGGTGGGTGCGCGTGGAGGTAATCCAGCATGGGCAGCGCCTCCCGGCCCTGGTCCACTGTGACCATACGCTCGGGTTCCGTTTCCCAGGTGAATTGCGGACCCGAGTCGAGCGCGAGCCTCACTCGACCTTGCCATTGCGGGGTGGCGATATCGAAAACCACAGCCTCCTCCGTTGACGCACTGACGTCGACGTCCAAGGCGACATCCCACAGCAGCGTCGTGGCATGGCCGTTCCCGTCCGGACCCGTGACCGTGGGGATGCCCACCGCGGGCGACCAATCCCAGGATCCCGCTATCGCGCGCCCGGGAAGAGACGTCACCTCCTCGTCGGTCCCTAGGAAATCGAACTCAGAGCCGGTCGCGACTTTGCCTGGTGACGAGAGCTTCGCCCCGAGGTCCCGGCACCAGTCGATCAGGTCTGGCAGCTGCGCGTACCGATTGCTCCAGATCTTTGAGGAGCTGGCCAGTCCGATAGTGACCGGCTCGCGCTCGGCGTTTAGGGCACGCCCAAAGCTGTGGCCCTGGTGGAACAATCGGCCGTCGCTGCTCCTGATGGCTCGGTGGACGCTGGGACCGGTGAGGGTGCGGTACGACTCAATCGAACTCGTAACTTGCCGGTTGCGCATACCTATGCTGAAGAACTCGGGGTTCGTGAGATCCCTGAGAGCTCGGTTGATTCGCGACAGCGGAAGCCTCCGGTATGAGCTCCCCGTCAATGTGCTGGCGACAGATTCGTAGAGCCCTTCCTCTCTCCGCGAGGAGCAGATGAAGAGAAGATTCGACGCATGATCGTGGTAGCACACGACGAGTTCGTACTCGACTGATGCGAACTGGCTGACACTGGTCCACTTCGGTTGCCATTGCTCTCGGGCGACGATCACAATTGATCGCAGGTTGTCGCTCCTCCTGCGGTGGATGATCTCAAGTCCCGGCCCAAGCTCGAGTGGGGCGTCAAGATCGACGTTCCCGTCGGTCTGATAGATCTTGGCGTGGAAGTACGGGGTCAGCGACCACAGCGAAATATCCTTGTCCTCTTCTTGCGACGCTGACGTCAGCTCGTAGGTCCCCAGCTCTTCCTGCACCCTGACCTCATGGGAAACCTTGTCGTCGATCAGGTTGGGAACTACTTGCTCCCAGATGGCCTCCTCTTGGTAGAGGCGCCTAGTCTCAGTGTCGATCTCCGAAGGGATCGCCAAGAAGGTTGCCCTGCCGAGACTTGCACCAGTGGTGCGGGCGAAGCGGCCGATGAACTGAATGGTCGAGCCCAGTGAGCGGTGTGGGGCGTGTACCGCCGCGACCTTCAGATTGGGGAAATCGAATCCCTCGCCCAGCATATCGACTGCAATCACTCCGTCGAGGTCGCCATCGCGAAGCCGGGTAATCGATGCCCGGACGGTACGAGCGCTGTAACGACTGTGGATCGTCTCGAGACGAAGTGAAGTGTTCTCTGTGTAAACAGTCTCAAGTTCATCTGCCCGGGCTCGGGTATCGGTCCTGACCATCAGGCAGTGCTGGAAGCCGGCCTGCCGGTCCTCTGCCAATTTGGCTTCGGCGGCTTGGGCGATTGCGACGTCATGAGGGGCTCCGCCCGGATCGACCGGCTGAAACTGAATGTCGCCATAGACCCCGTCCGCGAAGGCCTGAGCAACTGTGTAGACGAAAGCGAAGCGACCGCCCAGCTCCTTGCGATCCTCTCGGAACGGAGTG
>CAZLIE010000077.1:0-703 GCA_964559345.1 uncultured Terriglobales bacterium | reverse complement strand
GCCGCGTTCGGGAAGGCGCCGATCAGCTCACGCCAGGTCTTAGCCGGGCTGTGGTGGGCCTCGTCTATAAGCAAGAGGTCGAATAGGTCACCGGGTGGCTCCGTCACATCCGTATACGCCGGGCTGACTGTGTTAGGGGTGCCGATCACGACATCGGCTTTCCTCAGTGACTCCCAATCAGCGGTGGTCGTGACCCGGTGGTGACGCTCCACAATGCTAGGTGGGGGCACCTTGCCTGCCAGTGCGCCGATCTCGTGCAGAAGCGCAAGCGAGCGGAAGAGTTCGGCAATCTGGCCCGCCACCAGGCGGCTCGGTGTGGCCACCAGAACTCGCTCGGATTCGAGTACATAAGGGGCAAGTGCCAGAACAGCGGTCTTGCCCGACCCGGTTGGCATGGCAACCAGCGCGGGCTCGTCTCTTATAGAGAAGTGCGACGCAACGGCGTGGATGGCCCCCAGCTGCCCGCGCATGAATCCCGGTCGCAAGGCGGTCTGCCGTGGGTACCTGACTGCGGACGCGTGTCTGCTGAAGTAGGGCATCTGCACTTCCCGGTACAGGTTGTCCGACCGTTGGCAAGCAGCAGGATAAGCTCACCGTTCGTACTTGGGACCGTGTCCCCGCTTAGTCGGCGCCCGGGCGCCTTATCTCGTTACGCCAAAAGGCGTCCTCCGGAGTACCACGGACTCTTCGGTACTCCTCGTCA
>CAZLIE010000076.1:0-20390 GCA_964559345.1 uncultured Terriglobales bacterium | reverse complement strand
CCAGCACCAGCCCCAAGGTCAATCCCAAGGGCGGCTCATAGTAGTGCGAGGTCAGCATCTTCAATCCGACCAGTGAGAGCACAATCGCCAGTCCGTAATTGAGAAAGCGGAACATGGCAAAGAAATGCTCCAGCGCGAAGTACAACGATCTCAGTCCAAGGATGGCGAACACGTTCGACGTGTACACGATGAACGCATCGCGAGTGATCGCCAGGATAGCCGGGATGGAATCCACAGCGAAGATGAGGTCGGTGGTCTCAACAACGAGCAGTGCCATGAACAGCGGAGTAGAGAAACGGCGTCCGTTCCGCTGCACGAAGAAGTGGCCATTGTCATACTCGTCGGTGATTGGGAAAAACTTGCGAAACCAGCGCAGGACGATATTCTTGCTCGGGTCCACGTCGGGCTCTCCGCCACGCAGAAGGCCAATGCCGCTGTAGATGAGAATTGCGCCAAAGATGTAGATGAAAAACTCGAACCGCCGCAGCAGTGAGACTCCGACGAGAATGAAGATCAGACGCAGGGCAAGCGCTCCGATCACTCCCCACAGCAGCACTTTGTGCTGGTATTGGCGCGGTACCTGGAAATAGCGAAACAGGATGAGGAAGACGAACAGGTTGTCGACGCTCAGAGATTCCTCGACCACGTATCCGGTGACGAACTGCAGAGCCGGTCCGCGGCCATGCCATACATAAACGAGGAAGGCGAATCCTGCCGCGAGCAGAATCCAGAAAACCGTCCATCCCACCGCTTTCTTAAGCGTCATGGTTGGCCAGCGGCGATGCAGCGCCAAATCCAATGTCAGCATGGCCACCACGAATACGTTGAAGAGAATCCAGAATGTCAGGCTGTGCGCCATGGCATCCGATTAAAACAAAGTTCCTGGAATGCTGCCGCTGAATTGGAACAGGAACGTCGGTCGTCGGCCATCCAGAACGGCGCGAAGTGCAACAGTTCTAATACAGGCCTCGGCCTGAGGAGTTAGCAATGCGATCGCGCGCACAAATAGCAGGACATCCGATTCACCCAATGCTGGTGGTCTTCCCCATTGGTCTCTTCGTCGCAAGCTGGGCATTCGACCTGATCGGTCGAGCGAGCGGCAATCAACTGCTCTGGGCAGGCGCTTTCTACATGGCGATTGGCGGGATTTTTGGCGGAGCGCTGGCCGCAATTGCCGGATCCATCGATTACTTTGGAGTGGTCCCGCCACGATCGAGCGCTAAGAAACGAGGGCTACTGCACGGCGGACTGAACGCAATCGTGCTGATCGCATTCATCGTGATTACTGCGCATCGCAAAGATCCCAGCACGCAGCCGGATGCCTTTGAGTTGTGGCTGAGCACCCTCGCTGTAATCGGCTTGGGAGTGAGCGGTTGGCTAGGCGGCACACTCAGCTATCGCAATCAGATGGGCGTCGATCACCGCTTCGCCAACGCGGGCAAGTTTAGAGAGCGCACACTCGAGCATTGGGATCGGCCAGCCTGCAACGAGTCAGAGATTGCAGACGGGCAGATGATGCTGGTGCGCGTCGGCGGTGAACGCGTGGTTCTGGGACACTGTTCCCGCGGAATCGTTGCGTTCAGCGATCACTGCACGCACAAAGGCGGACCGCTCTCAGACGGCGCGCTGGTGGGGTGCACGGTACAGTGTCCGTGGCACGGATCGCAGTTCGATGTGCTCACCGGGCGCGTGGTAGCCGGCCCGGCCGGCAGCCAGATTGATGTCTATAGGACCGAGATCCGCGCCGGCGAAGTATATGTGCGGCCGAAAGAGGCGGAGCAGCCGAAGGCGGCGTGAACGCCTTTGCGAGTTTTACGATCGCAGCTCTGCGATGACCAACTCTTTCGCGTGCTCTAGGCCTGCGATAGCTGCTTCGCGCGTTACTGATCGGAACTGCTCCAGAAGCTCGTCGAGATTATCTCCGCCTTGAAGATAATCAATCAATTCTTGAAAGGAACTCGCGTGCCGATGAAGACGGGTATTCCGCCCAGGATGTCTGGATTGCTGACGATTACGTCGACAATAGAAATCATGCGAGCGCCTACTTCGCGCCAGCGTTCAGCAACGCCACGGTCCCCAAGATCACATCGCCGCTGATCTCGAGGCTCTTTGGACTCAGCTTGTCGAGGGTGTCCTCGGGGGTGTGGTGGTAGGCGTTGTTGTAGCCGTAATTCAAATCGATGAAGTCCATCACCGGCACGCCGGCGTTCTTGAACGGAATGTGATCGTCTTCTATGGTGGTTTGCCTTCCGAACATGTGCGATTGATACCCGTAGTGCTCGGCGGCCGTGTAAGCCAGTCGCCGGAGCTGCGGTGATGAATTGCCATCGTTCTCGAGGTTCAGGTCGGCGTCTCCGAGCATGTCTGCGAGCAGAAATGCTGTGATGTTCTTGATGGTGCCGTCCTGCGTCCACTTCTGCGCCAGATGCGTGCTGCCGTAGAGGCTGTCGTTGGACCACTTGAGTTGCATGGCCTCTTCACCATCGGTGAAGACGAGCCAGATGCTGTGACCGTCCATGGGCCCGTTCTTCTCTTGCTGCCGCAAAAGATTTGCAAATTCCAGAAGCAGCGCCGTCGATGAGCCGCCATCGTTCGCGCCTACATAGCTCTTGGGCAGCGGGTAGTTGGTCTCGTAATGCGATCCGATGACGATGATGCCCGGCTTCTTGCCGGGAAACTTCGCGATGACATTGCGGACGGGGAACGAGCCTATAGGGGTCGGCTGCACGAAGGCGTCGTCTTCCACCTGATCACCTTTTAAATGCGAGTGGATATAATCTTCGGCCTTCTTGTGTCCTGGGCTGCCGAGTGGCCGCGATCCAATGGCAACGAACTCCTTGTTGTACTGCCATGCGCGCTCGGGATTGATTTTGAGTGCGTTGTTCAACGCAGCGTCGGACTGCTGCGGGGAGAGCGCGCGGCTGTCCTGCGAAGCCGGCGAGGAGGCGGCCTGCGAAGCGCTTGTGGAGTCCTTTGCAGTGGCGCTGTAGAACCCGATCTTGCCGCATGCAGGCAGCGGCAGCATGAGGGCGAGCAACAACATTGTTCTGACTCTCTGCATGGTGGCTCCTCCCGTCAAATTCAGGTTCGATTTGCCCGCGCCTTCCGCCGTGCCGGATGCACCAGCCACGCAACTCCGATACTCGCAATGTACAACGCGACCATCGGCGCGGCGAAGATGCACATATTCAGAATGTCCGTAGTCGGAGTGACGATGGCCGCAATCAGAAAAATCACTAGGATTGAGTAGCGCAAGTTGCGCCAGAGCCATCCTGCGGTCACCACTCCCAGCAGCGCCAGGAAGAAGACCAAGATCGGCAACTCAAAAACTATTCCCATTCCCAGAATGAGAGTGAGAAACAGGTCAGTGTATTCGCCGATGGTGATCATCGGCTTGAATTGCTGGCCGTAGCCGATCAGGAAGTCGAGGGCTGCGGGAAAGACCATTCGATATGCGAAGAATCCGCCGGCGAGAAATAATCCCACCGTCGCAAACATGAACGGCACTACGTAACGCTTCTCGTGCACGTACAAGCCCGGTGAGATGAAGAGCCACACCTGGTACAAAACAATGGGAGACGCAAGGAAGATGCCGCCGATCAGCGCCATCTTCAGATACATGTTGAAGGGCTCAGTCGGATTGGTGAAGACAAGCTGCGTGTCCAGATGATGGTTCTTCAGCGCGAAGATGACGGGGCGCTGCATGAGGTCATAAATCTGCTCGTGAAACCAGTAAGCCACGAAGAACATCACGGCGATTGCGATCGCCGACCAGATGATCCGCTTGCGTAGCTCCTCAAGGTGTTCGAGCAGGCTCATGCCGGGCAGGTCTGCCCGGGTAACCACTTCACTGCGTGCTCGCTGGGTGAGTTCTTCGAGGTCTCTAGGCATCGAACCGGGGCGCTGGCGGGAGGATCTCGGCAGTCGATGTGGATGACGAGCCGTTTGCGCCTGCGCTTGCCGCCTCTGCTGTCGAGTTCGTGCTCACTTCCGTCGATGCCGATTCAGCTGTGGACGCGGTCAAGGTTGCACTCTGCGTGGGAACCGTATTGGTGAGCAAAGTCGGAGGCGCGATGGTGTTTTTCACATCGACTTCGTACTCGAGCTTGCGCACTTCATCTTCAATCTGCATCTGGAATTCGCGGCTGGCGCGCTTGAACTCAGAGAGTCCTTTGCCAATTTGGCGGCCAATTTCCGGCAACTTCTTCGGCCCGAACAATATCAGGGCCAGAATGAAGATGAACATCATCTCTGGGAAACCCAAGTTCATAACTCTTCCATCATAGCCGTGCTTTCGCATCAGCGGCAATTTGTGGCCGCCTCGGGGTTCTCAGGTATAAAGAACCCCGTCCTCCCCAAAGTTGTTGATACTGATGGCGAAGATGCTGGATTGCACTTGTGCAAGGCGAAATTCTAGGTGCAAACGATTCGTATCCCAGAGCCGCACCCGAGCATCTTAACCTACCTGAAAAGCTGGAAATTCCGGGGGCAGAAACTCTGGAAACCGATGCTATACTCAAGCAAATACCGGCGTTCGACCGTTTTTAGTCCCAGCAACACTTTGCCGCGATTGATGACGTTTGAAGCCTAAGGACAGTCCGAACAGCATGGCCCGTAGCTCTCGTCGCTCTATCTTCCTTGTACCTTGCATTCTTCTTCTTTGTGGCTTTGCCGGCGCGGTCTTCGGGCAGCACAGTGCTGCCGTCGAGGGCTCGACTGACGGCGAGATCCGCGACAACTTGCGAGAGTTTACGCAGGTCTATGACGTTGTCGAGAAGAACTATGCCGAACCCGTGAACGCCGATAAGGCCATCTACAACGGCGCCATTCCGGGGATGCTGCGGGTGCTCGATCCGCACTCGAACTTCTTCGACCCGAAGGCCTACGCGCTGCTGCGGGAAGATCAGCGCGGCAAGTACTACGGCGTCGGCATGTCAGTTGGACCGCGTAATAACAAGGTCATCGTCATTGCGCCGTTTGTCGGGACTCCGGCGTACAAGGCCGGCATTCGCCCAGGCGACATCATTGCCGCCGTTGATGGCAAACCCACCGACAATATGACGACCAGCGACGTCGCCGATCTTCTGAAGGGCGCGAAGGGCACCACTGTCCATATCACGATCATCCGTGAGGGGGCGGAGAAGCCGCTCGAATTCGCCGTGATGCGCGATGAGATTCCCCGCTATAGCGTGGATCTGGCCTTCGAGATTCGTCCTGGTATCGGCTACATGCACGTGAACGGATTCACCGAAACTACCGAGCACGAAGTTGGACAAGCACTTGAGAACTTCCAGCAGCAGGGCGATCTCAAGGGTCTGATTCTTGATCTTCGCCAGAACCCCGGCGGTCTGCTTAGCGAGGGCGTCGGAGTTGCCGACAAGTTCCTGCACAAGGGACAAGTGATCGTCTCGCACCACGGACGCAATTCGCCGGAGAAGGTCTATCGTGCGACCCACGGAAACAGCGGGCACGATTATCCGCTGGTCGTCCTCGTGAACCGCGGCACCGCGTCAGCTGCTGAGATCGTCAGCGGCGCTATTCAAGACCACGATCGCGGACTGGTAGTCGGGGAGACCACATTTGGCAAGGGCTTGGTGCAAACGGTCTATCCGTTGTCAGAGAACACGGGCCTGGCGCTTACTACGGCCAAGTACTACACGCCCAGCGGACGTCTGATCCAACGCGATTACACTGGCGTGTCGCTCTACGACTACTACTACAACCACGACGACAAGGACGCGAACACCGGTAAAGAGATCAAGATGACGGACAGCGGACGCACCGTTTATGGTGGTGGCGGCATCACCCCAGACGTAAAGGTCCCGACACCTAAGACGAACCGCTTTCAGGACACGCTGCTACAGCACTACGCGTTCTTCAACTTCTCCAAGCATTATTTGGCAAGCCGCCACATCACCAGAGATTTTCAGGTGAATGAAGCGGTTATGCAGGACTTCCGCAAGTTCCTCGACTCCGAAAAGATTCCTTACACGGAAGCCGATCTCGCCGAGGTGAAGGACTGGATCGATTCACACATCAAGGCGGAGCTGTTCGTGTCGGAATTCGGTCAACAGGAAGGACTGAAGGCGCAAACCGAGGCCGATCCGCAAGTGACCAAGGCACTCGAGCTGCTGCCCGAGGCAAAGCAATTGGCCGATAATGCCAGGCGAGTGATCGCCGAACGAGCTGCCACGCGCGCCACGGCCGCTGCCCAGCCACAGTAACTTTAGACGAGAAGATCCCGAGGCTCCCGGCTTGCCGGGAGCCTTTTTATTCTTATGTAAGCTGACTGGCGCAGTTCCCCTCTTAGGAGTAGATTGGTAGCTCCACCACGAAGCTCATGTAGTTCGCATGTGCTCTTCGCGATGTGCAGGAGGCTCTATGCGTTCCGATCTGATCTACATGGCTGCAGTAAACGTACCCAACCGGTTTCTGCTTTGCCAGATGGTCGCGCTGTGGAGCCGAAAGACCCACCAGCAGGGATTAGTCACCGGCACCATCAACAACGGACTGCAACACATCGCAGGCGGCAACTTGAAAGCGGGCGATTCCACGCAAGACGAGATTTCCCCAAAGCGTGAAGTGGAGTCACAACAACTCATTAATGACGAAGCCGGTCATCGCGCCGCCTAGCCAACGAGAATAGAAAGGGTACACCAGTGAACATCTACGTCGGAAACCTCTCCTTTGACACTACCGAGGACCAGCTCCGGGGTGCATTCGCCAGTCATGGAAATGTGGGAGACGTTTCCCTGCCGCGCGACCAATTCAGCGGCAAGCTACGTGGCTTCGGATTTGTCGAGATGTCCGACGATGGCCAGGCGCAAGCCGCCATCGCAGCGCTCAACGGCACGCAACTCGCTGGAAGATCGATCGTCGTGAACCAGGCCCGGCCGAAGACGCAGGGCGGCGGTGGCCACGGTGACCGCGGCGGCAATCGCGGTGGCGGACGTCAGCAACGCTCCGACTACGGTGGCCGTGGCAAATCGCGCTGGTAACGTGAGGGTTGCCGCCCACATTTGAGGAAGCTTCCCGCTATTGCAGGTTTGAACGCGCCCCTACGTTTAACAGCACATCGCCCGAAATTACTGCTCACCGAATAGAACGTGAGTGTCACCACGGCAACGGTTTGCCGTCTCGAAAGAAACCGCCGCTTGGGCCATTGTCGGGCAGTATCGCCGCCCATACGATTCCCGCAGCCCCTTCGTTAACAGAGCGCGGGGCAGCAGCGCCGCCCATATCTGTCGCGACCCAGCCTGGGCACACTGCGTTCACGAGGATTCGCTCGCCGCGAAGTTCCCCAGCAAGGGTGCGCGTCAACGCATTGAGGGCAGCCTTGGTGACCTGATACGCAGGCGGACCAGCGCCCATCGCCGCGAGCGATCCTGACTCTGAGGACACGTTGACGATTCGCGCTGCTCGGCTCTTCCGTAGCAGTGGCAGAAATGCCTGGCACACACGCCACGGGCCTAACAGGTTCGTGGTGATTGTCTCCATTACCGTTCCCTTGATGTCTGCGTTCTCGACCGTCTCCCAAGTGTCGTAATTGATGCCGGCGTTGTTTACGAGCACGTCAAGGTAGCCGTATCGACCGGTGATTTCGGATGCGGCATTCTTTATGCTGTGTTCACCAGCGACGTCCAAGAGAAGAGGCTCGACTGTGCCAACTTTGGCGAGTTTCTTCGCGGCCGTCTTCGCCTTCGCTGTGTCTCGTGCCGTAAGCAGAACGATGAACCCTTTGCTGGCGAGCTCTCGGCATACTTCAAATCCAATGCCGCGGTTGGCTCCGGTGACGAGTGCGATTCGTGCGTGATCATCGGTTATTTCTGTCACCCGTTTATTTGCGGTATTGCTTGTCGGTCACATGCTCCATCCAGTCCACGACTTTTCCATTGAGGCTTTCCTGAATGGCGATGTGCGTCATGGCTGTATTCGGCGTAGCGCCATGCCAATGCTTTTCGCCTGGCGAGAACCAGACTACGTCGCCGGGACGGATCTCTTCGACGGGTCCGCCTTCGCGCTGGGCCCAGCCGCAACCGGAGGTGACGATCAGCGTCTGCCCGAGTGGATGGGTGTGCCACGCTGTGCGGGCACCCGCCTCGAAAGTGACGCTGGCGCCCTGCACGAATGCCGGTTCAGGCGGCTGAAACAGGGGATCAATTCGTACCATGCCGGTAAACCAATCCGCCGGTCCTTTCGCAGAAGATTGCGAACCAACTCTCTTGATTTCCATAATTACTGCTCGCCTTCGTAAGTGCCTTTCCAAACCGTGTTCAGCGCAGCTATTGAATCGTTTGGCCGCCGTCGTCAATGACCATCGCGCTTCCCATGACGAACTTTGCCATATCCGAACCTAGCCATACAACGGCAGCGGCGATTTCCTCTGGTGTCCGGATTCTTCCCACTGGTTCTTCCGAGATCACCTTCGCCCGCCCTTGGGCGGTCCCGCCGGTAAAGCGGTCCATCATTGGAGTATCGATGTAGCCGGGCAGACGACATTGACACGAATCTTCTGCGGGGCGTAGTCCAGCGCTGTCGCCCGCGTGAGGCCGATCACCCCGTGCTTCGCCGCTGTATATGCCGGGCTGCCTTTGATTCCGATGACGCCGTTGCAGAGAAACACGCCGCGGAGGTCGATATCGATGATCCGTTCCCATTCGTCCAGATCGTAGTCTGCCTTAGGAGCCGTTTTTTCGGATCGATGCCAGCGTTATTGAACGCGAAATCCAGGTGCCCAAAGTCTTAGCTGTCCTGTCCAGAGCCGCCTTCACGTCTTCAACGCGCGTCACGTCGCATCGCACAACGAGCGAGTGCCCACCTTTTTCCTCAATCATGCGTGCCGTTTCCTGATTTTCTGTTTTCGTAAACGTCAGCCACCACCACACTTGCTCCTTCGCGAGCAAACCCCAGCGCCGCCGCGCGATCGATGCCACCTCCCGCTCCAGTCACGAAAGCGGCCTTTCCCGTGAATTTTCCATTTTTCTTTGTATCCATTTGTTGCTCCTGCTTTTAATTTGCGCTGCTGGTCCTATTTGGCGACCTCAATCGTCACCTTCACCGAGCCGGGCACGTTGAATGCTTCTCTGCCAGCATCGATCTTTGCGATCGGGATAATGCCGGGTGAAGGAATCGACTCGCCATCCTGGTGGTAGTAGATGGCAAACTGATGATCCGGAGGCCAATAAGCGACGTCACCAACTGCGTACCGACTCTTTCTGGGACCGTTCTCCGAAAGGGCTTTGGGCAAATCGGCGTACTTCTGGTTCAATCGGATATCCCAATCCTTCCGATTGATTCCCGATTTGTGTCGCTATTTGGGATTTTCGTGCAGAAGCGCCGACGGGCGGTGTTCCATAGCCAAGAACATCCCTGTGCAAAACGCCGAAAATAAGACGCAAGATTTTGCGATTTGCGCGCCTCGACGTCACGAGGCGTGAAAACGCATGTCTCTGCGACGAAGCAACTTAACAGGCCCTCTCATTTGGCGTGGCAATTGCAACATCACCTCGAAGCTCCAGGGAGGTGTGTCATGCGCAAGCGATTGCTGTGGGTTTGCTTAGTACTTTGTCTATCGTGTGGACTAGCTTATGCGGACGGCATCGACCCTGTCATGCAGGTCAACGATCCCAAGTGTATTGAATCCTGTGGCACGCAAGTCGGAGGTCAGACTGGCGGCGATCCTTTCTTCTTCAATTCCAATTCACCCCAGCCCGATGGCACAGGGGGCGGCGGCGGCTCCTTCGCGTTTCACATCAATGTGCTGGTCAACACTCTAGATATCCAGACCCCAGGCACTTTCGACTCAACGACTCTCGTTAACTGCACAAGCAATGTCTTTTTTTGCCGCGTCAGTTTCATCGACGGCGTCACGGACATGTACTTCACCGCCGATTGCAGTACTTGTGGAATTCCGCCCACCGACTTCTTCACGATCGTCTTAAATGACAATGGGCTTTTTGATGCGAATGGCTCAGGAGGATGGGGTTTTGATCGGCTGTTCAGGGCGCAAGCCAACCTGACCAGCGCTCCGACGACGAGCCTGGTACCGGAACCGTCCAGCCTACTCTTGTTTGGGGTAGGTGCAGCAGCGCTGGCTGGCCGATGGAAGATCAGACGCAGAAACGGCTAGCACTGTAGAGTTCCGGTAACCACCTTTGCTTAAATTGCGAGTTCTCGAGCACGAGCAACCTACTTGGATTGCTGTGAATGGCCTTTCGCGAGCTGCGCGAATTGCGGCAGCGCTTGTAGCTTAGCAAGCTCTGGATCATTTTGAACCGCCTGCAGCGGGTATCCGGCCTTTAACGCCTCCTCCAACTTCTGCGCAGCGTCCTGCTTGCCTGCTAGCCAGTCAATTACGGCTTCCGCATACACGAGCGACGAGTCCTTAGCATCAATCACACGTGCTCTACGAATGAACTCGAATGCATGTTTCGTGTCGCCTTTTTTCGCATAGTACTGGGCCATCCGTCCCATGCGCGCGGCGTCGCGTGAATTCACCGCAAGCGCCTTAAACCCGGCTTGAATGGCATTCTCATACGTGGCATTTGCCTGCTGCGTTTTGCCCGCCCAACGATAAGCATCGGCAAGGTTGCCGAGGTTCGTCTCC
Organism: uncultured Terriglobales bacterium; assembly: GCA_964559345.1. GTDB lineage: Bacteria > Acidobacteriota > Terriglobia > Terriglobales > Acidobacteriaceae > Gp1-AA112. The sequence goes on along the minus strand of CAZLIE010000076.1, from coordinate 9,784 downwards.
GACGCTGGATCCAGCTTCACTGCCTGCTCGAACATCGGAACCGCTTCGTCATAGCGTTTGAGGTAGAAGTAAGCCGTGCCCAGATTGGAATAAGCGATCGGGTGTTTATCGAGCTCTAGCGACTTCTGCAAGACCGGAATGCATTTTTCAAAGTCGCCCATACTGAAATACACAACACTCAAATTCTGATAGCCGGCTGCATTATCCGGTTCCAGTTCGGTTACGCGACGAAATGCCTCGAGCGCTTTGGGATTGTCATTGAATTTCAGATAGGCGCTGCCGAGTGCGTTGTAATTGAACCAGTAATACGGATTCAGTTGAATCGCCCGGTTGTAAGCCTTAATAGCGTCGTCCTTATTGCCGGTGGCGCGAAAGGCGTCGCCAAGCCTGCGGTAACCTTCATCGGAATTGGGAGCCAGAGCAATGGCCTTATTTAGCGTCGAAATGGCTTCCACCGTCTTTCCCGTGGCCACGTAAGCACTGCCGAGCGCGAAATAGACTTCGGGCAGATCTTCGTTAAGCCGTTGTGCCTGTTGCGCGGCGCTCACTGCCCTCTCAGCCCAATCGTTTTCTTTGGTGATCCGGTACATCCGGAGATCGGCGTCGGCAATGCCAGCATAGGCGACCGCAAATCCCGGGTCCTGCTTGATTGCGTCTTCGTAAAATTGAATCGCCGCCTTGACGTTTTTCGCATCCAGTTGCCCGCGCATGGTATTGCGGCCCTTTAGGTAAACGTCATACGCGGGATAATTCTCGGTTTGATGGAGGCTCACGCGCGACAAGGTCTCGCCTGAAGGCTTTACCTCAATGCTTCTCACGAGCTTCGAATAAATCTGGTCTTCGAGGGTGAGCAAATCCTGCTTCACGCCCGAGAATTCCTGAGTCAGCAGGTGCTGCCCCTTGGAGACGTCGTCCAACTGAACAATGATCTGGAGCCGATCTCCGGCACTTTGCATGGTCCCACTCACCACCAGGTTGGCTCCGAGTTCATGACCTATCTTTGCAACTGCATCGTTGGTATTGGTCTTCTGAACGGCAGTAGGAGACGCGATTTGGAGGTCCTTGAGTCCAAAAAACTTCGCATACAACGCTTCGGACAAGCCGACCGACAAATAGTCCAAATCGCTTTGTTCCTTGGATACACGGAATGGCAGGACAGCGAGAAACTTAGTCGGCGCAGACGCGATCTCAGGCGATTGGGATCGTTGAAGCGTCAGATGGCGTACGCCCCACACACTCCCCGCGATGATGACCAGAAGAAGAGCCGCGCCGGCCGCGTACATAGCCGAGAGTCGCAGGTTAGATTTCTTGCGCTCTGTCGCGCTTCCCGCTGGCGTAAAACGCTGCGACTCCAGATCCGCCAACACGTCATCGAAGGTCGCGTATCGAAACTGCGGGTCTTTTTTCAGACACCGCATGATGATGCCGACCAGATACGGAGGCAGTTTCGAATTGAGCAGCGACGGATTGCGGGGCAGCGATTGCACCTTGCCGAGCATGAGCTGTAGCGAGTTCCCCTGGAACGGCAGGTCTCCCGTGACCATTTCGTAGAGGATCAGGCCGAAGGAATAAATGTCCGTCCGCTCGTCCACCGCGGCCGATTCCACCTGCTCCGGCGACATGTATCGCGGCGTTCCGAGCACCTGACCAACCGAGGTCATCGCCGTCGCAGCTTGCGGTTCGTTCTCGAGCGATTTGGCGAGACCAAAGTCCGAGACGTACACGCAGTTGTTCTGGTCGATCAGAATGTTCTGCGGTTTGAGGTCGCGATGCACCACGCCTTCGCGATGGGCCGCGTGGAGCGCCGCGCAAAGCTGCTTCGAGATCTCGACGGCTGTCTCTACGGGGAGGACCTTTTGCTGTTCCAACAGCTCAGCCAGGTTCCGGCCCTGGATGTAGGCCATCGAAATGAACTTCACGCCTCCCGCGGCATCACCAATGTCGTGGATTCGCAGGATGTGCTTGTGGGAGATGCGGCTGGCCAGCAGCATCTCCTGCCGGAAGCGCTGCAGCACTTCGTGGTGCGCCATCAGCTCCGGACGGATTACTTTGAGTGCGACGAAGCGGTCAAGTTCGCGGTCATAGGCCTTGTACACGCTGCCCATGCCGCCTTCGCCCAGCTTGCCATCCACGCGGTATCTCGGCCCGAAGTCTGGGATCTCGGAAGAATTCACTCGCGCGCGGGCAGTGCCTGTGGCCGAGGTAAAAGCGCCGCCGTCTGAAACAAACGTCGGAAGATTTGAGCCCGAGACGTGAAGGGGCGCAGCACTATGGGACCTGTCAAACGGTGAGCCAGCGGCGCTAGGAGGGGATGCAGAACTCGCGCGAACGAGATTCAGGTCCGAAGTGCAGGACTTGCACTGTAGAGCATTGTCAAAGTTTTCCGTACTGCAGACTGGGCATAACATGGGGACACGACGGAAATCATTGTCCAGATCGTCCCAAAATGCAAGGATACAAAGACAGAGAGGACTAGAAATGCGTCAGTCGGCGTAATCGCCACGTGGTTACGATGCCCGGATGGTGCTGCGCCAGGTAAAGCGTTGAGAACACGACCGATATTGCTGCCTTTTACTTCCTTCCGAATACTTCCTTTAGTAATGAGGTGGTCTGCGCCATTGGATCTTCGCGGATTTTCTTCTCTTCTTCCGCCATTACATAAAAGAGACCATCGACTGTCTTTCCGACGACATAGTCATCCAGATTGAAATTCTGGATAGCGGCTACTCGGAGAGCCACTGGATTGTTCATAAGCTGGTTGTACTGCCGAACCACTCCCACGTTTTCCATTTCGCGATGAACAATCGGAGCAAAGGCTGCAATCAACTGGTCTGAACTTTGCCGGCAAAAGTATTCGGTTGCGGCAGTGTCATTTCCAGACAGGATTTGACGTGCATCGTCAAACCTCATCTGCTTCACAGCATTGATGAATATCTGTTCTGCTGCGGGCGTGGCCTGCTCGGCAGCGCGATTCATTTCTACTTCGAGTGCGTCCACTTGCGATCCCATGCCGATCAAGCGCAACCCATTGCCGCTTTTCCGCAGTTTATCGGGCAGCAGGATCTTGATCGCAGCATTCTCGAGGAACCCGTCTGGCCGACCGGTGGAGTCCACTGCATTGCGCGTGCTCACCGTCAGGGCCTCCTTCAAACCGGCGACGATCTTGTCATTGGAGAGAACACGACCGGTACTCCGCGATTGCGTAGCGGCCCTCGCCCGCTGCCGAATTTGATCAAGCGGCGATTGCGCCGAGCAACATGGGGACAACAATCCTGCAATCAATGACACACTGACGATTCGCGTTCTCATTAGCTCTCCTGGAAAAATCAACTCGGCTACTTTGACGACCGCTTCTATTCGGACCCGTAGCGAAGGTTGAGCCTGATTTCAGGATGTGGCAGCTTTGTCCGGAGCCGCAATCTTGGATGCAGAGTTTCGAGCATCAGGAGTGCGATCGTGACGATGCAGAATCCTACGGCGACAATTTCCATGCCATAGCTTCGCTGATCAATCATCACTACCCGCGCCGCCATGAAGGGAATGGAGACGAACGGAATGAGTCTGGCCGAACGCGGAACCATTCGTTCCAGCCTCGCGCCGCAATTCTTACAGATAAATCGCGACCGGCCCTGCAGGTTATGCACGAGTGGGATTGCAACGTCGTGTTTGCAAACCGGACATGTTGCCATCAACTTCTCTCCCGATCACCAGGCACGAGGAAACTCGACTTGGTAGCGGCCATTGGCGTCGGCCATTCCGAAGCCTTCGATCTGCGGCATGAATGCGCCTACATAAGCCTTCAGTTCTTCACCGCTGGGACTCGGACCGGAATCCTCCTCGGGATATGCGTACGGAATCGCGATCGCAACGTCTTTGCGCTCCCGCGGCTGTAATTCCAACGGGCATTGATCGAGAACCAACGCACGGTTCTTCGAAGGGATGCGTACGAGTCCGGTAGCCTTCGTGTAGCCAGCGGCATCGCTCTCGAGCAGGTTCAGCGCAGGATTCGGCTGCCGTAGTGGAGTTGGCCCGCCTTTTTTGCCATCCACAACTGGCTTGATCTCGGGATAGCGGAAGCTGACCATAGAACATGCGTCGCGATCCATGGCGAATGCTCGATCAGTCGTGTTCTCAATAGCATAATGAAAGACGATCTGCCGCTGCGGTCCGTCCGCAGAGATGTACGTGAAAGTTGCCCGAACGGAACTGCGATCGATCTGTGGTATGTGATATATCGGTCTAAGGCGAATGAACCATGCCAAGAGAACTGGTAATGCGATCGCGGCAACAAGCGCGCACATGCCCCACACTCGTTGCTGGCGCGTGAGCCGGGACCTTATCAATTCCATGACTATGGTCGGCATGTTGGTTACTTAAGATACAGTCCGCTAAATGGTAAGTTCGTCGCCGGCGCGCGACAAGATTACTCCCGCTCAATGGCTTTTGGTTCGGGGCAAGTGGGGCTTCCGGAACCACGTCTGTTTCAATTTCGAAACCAATGCTGCGCGTAATCAACCAGCATTCAATTCCCGACGTCTCTTTACAGCCTCTTTACGCAAAAGTTCTTGGCTCGTTCGTCTTTTCTAGAGACATATCGAAAAAACGAACTCGAAGGAGAACAGGGATGTCAGCTACAGCGCGTGCAATTCATACCGGTACACCTCGTCAATCAGCCATTGCCGCCGGATTCCAGAGGCGCAGAACAGTTGTCGTGGATGACTCTCCGGTTTTTCTGGAGGCAGCTTGCGCGCTGCTCGAACTCACGAAAGATATCGACATTGTGGGGATTGCCGCGAATGGAGTAAATGCGATTGAAGTAGTTGCCAGCGTCCGCCCCGAGCTGGTGCTGATGGACATCGACATGCCTTACCTGGATGGCTTAAATGCGGCGTTGCTTCTTTCTACGTGTTTTCCGGATGTTTCGATCGTGTTGATGTCAGCCGACGATTCTGATGAGATCCGCGCCGATTGCCAGGCCTGCGGCGCCGTGGCATTCGTTAACAAGCTCTATTTTCTGGAACACTTTTCTCGGGCGCTGGAGAACGTGGATGGATTTGGGCCTACGCCAAACGAACAAATCCCCTCCAAGCGCAAGAGCTAAATGCCGTATTTTTTGGCCAGGTGCCGGAACGAACGGTAGGAGAGCTTCAACATCTCGGCGGCGCGGGTTTGTACTCCACCCGACTGACGCAATGCCGATTGCAGCAACGAACGCTCCAGGTCGGCAACGTAGGCTTCCATATCGATACCTTCTGCGGGAACGCCCACGGAATCAGGGGATCCATTTCCCAGCGAAGCTGCGGCGGCTTTGGCTTTGGAGCGTTCGCCGGGCTCAGTGATATTGAGCTCCTCGCCGCTCTCCATGGCTACGCCACGCTCGATGCTGTTTTCGAGCTGGCGTACGTTGCCCGGCCAGTCGTAGGCCATCAGCGTGGCAATCGCCCGATCATTGATGCGCACGATATTTTTTCCCGCTGCCGGAGCGTAGCGCTTCAGGAAGTGATTGGCCAGCAACGGAATGTCTTCCTGGCGTGCCCGCAACGGCGGCACCTCGATAGGAATGACGCTGATGCGGTAGTAGAGATCCTCGCGAAACGTCTTTTCTTCGACCATCTGCTGCAGATCGCGATTGGTCGCAGCGATAACCCGTACGTCCACAGGAATCTCTGTGGTTCCTCCTACGGGACGAATAGTGCGCTCCTGCAATGCGCGTAGCAGTTTGACTTGCATGGTGAGGCTCATCTCACCGATTTCGTCCAGAAAGATAGTGCCGCCATTCGCGACTTCGAAGAGGCCTTGCTTGTTCTGCGCAGCGCCCGTGAACGCGCCCTTCACATATCCGAAGAGTTCAGTCTCGAGCAGAGTCTCGGGAAATGCTCCACAATTCAGCGAGACAAAAGGTTCGCTCGCGCGCTGCGAGCATGTGTGTACTGCGCGCGCCACCAGTTCTTTTCCCGTGCCACTTTCTCCATGAATGAGAATCGTGCTGCCGGTGGAAGCGACAGTGCGGATGGTCTCTTTGAGCTTATTGATTGCCTGGCTGCAGCCGATGAGATTGTCGAGCGAATTGCGCGTAGCGGCGTCGCGCTTGAATGCCTGATTCTGACGGCGAAGTTCAAGTAACTCGGTCGCGCGACCGATCGATACTTTTACTTCGTCCACGAGAGCGTTTGGTGTCTTCTGGATGTAGTCGAATGCGCCAGACTTCACGGCCTGAACGGCCGAGTCGAAATCTCCGGCAGCAGTAATGAGGATGACGGCCGATTCCGGTGACACGCGGCTGGCGTGCTTCAGCACTGCAATACCATCAATGCTGGGCATGCGGATATCGGTGACCACCACGTCGTAGCGCGCCGATTCGATCTTGCGGATGGCGTTGTCGCCCGAGTTTACGGTTTCTACCTTGTGGCCTTCTTTTTTTAGCGCGATCTCGAGCAGTTCGCGTATCGAGCGCTCGTCGTCGCAGACCAGGACGTTAGCCATGAACTCTCTCCGATCCCACTGCCGCTGCCCGCACCCGCATCTCGGCCAGGGTGAGCGCCTGCGGTTTTGCTTCGGCCTGCGGAATCTCCACAACAAATTCTGCGCCCTCTCCGGGTGAGGAGATGGCGTACACGCGGCCTTTGTGCGCTTGCATGATCTGGTAGACCAGCGCGAGCCCTAGTCCCGTGCCACCTTCGAAGTTCGACTGGAACGGCTCAAAGATTTTCTCCACCTGCTCCGGACGCAGTCCCACGCCGCTGTCTTTGAATGACAGCATCCATCTGCTGCCGCGAGCACGCAGCGTTACTTTTAACGTGCCTCCAGTGGGCATCGCTCTGAACGCATTGTCACAGAGGTTCCAGAACACTTGCTTGAGGCGGTCGGAATCCACATCCGCCAACGCCTCACGAACCTCGAAGTTGCGAATGATGCGACATTGCGCATCGCTCGTAGCCGGCCGGTTCTCCATCAATCGCAGCGAATCATCCACCAAAAGCAGCAGGTCCTGCCGGGAAAAACTATAATTCTTGTCTCGTGAATACATCAGGAAATCCGAAATGATGTTGTTGAGCCGCTCGGACTCGCGCCGGACGATGTCCACTAACACGCGCTGTTCGTCATTTAATGCCGCGATGCTGGACAGCATCTGCACCGACCCGGCAATGGACGAAAGCGGATTGCGGATTTCGTGCGCGATTCCGGCAGCAAGACGTCCGATGGCGGTCAGCCGGTCGCGCAAACGGATTTCATTTTCGAGCCGGCGCACGTCGGTTAGATCGGCGAATGTGTACATGTGACCGATGATCTCGCCATCATGCACCCTGAGAGGCGTCACAGTAAGGCCGAATATCTTCTCGCCATTAGTCGTGGCAGCGCGCAACTCACATTGCACGGGGTAAGACTGCGGCGTCGGCAAAGGATCGAGAAACAGCGACGAAACCTCCGTTCCGCGCACCTCATTGCCGCGCCGGCCGAGAAGGTCCTGGCCAGCCTGATTGATTAACGTAATGCGATTATCCAGTCCGGTGGTGATCAGGCCGCCGCGCATGGAATGCAAGATGTTTTCCTGAACAGCCTGGAGATCCTGTAGCTCGTCGCTCTTGACATGGAGCTCCACCCCAACCTGTCGAAGCTTCGAACTGAGATTGCTCGACAGATACGCAATGGCCATGTACGCGAAAAAGTTGACGGCAATTACCAGTTGGACCGATTTCAGATCGGGCCGAGTCGGAGAGAACGAGCGCAGTACTCCGTAATACGCGAGATCGAGAATTGCCCCAAACGCAATAAATGACAGCGCAGCCGTCAGGTATGCCCACCACCTCGGCAGCAGAATACTGGCAACAATGATGACCAGCGGATACAGGAAATTAAACGACGTATCGATTCCGCCAGTGATGTAGATCACCAGCGTCACCATGCCGAGATCCGTGAGTACCTGAATGCGCGCCTGCAGCTCTGGTTCGTCCCACAGCGATTGCAAGACGAGAAAGAACACCGCAACCGTGTACCAGAGGAGAATGGCGCTGACGAAGGCCCGCTCCGGCACATTGCTCGGCGTGAGGCGCACAATGGCCAGCCCGATGCCCAGCAGGAAGGTGATGATAATGATCCTCACCTTCACCAGCCAGCTTAGCCAGTTGCGTTCGTCGAATGTATGCGGCCGCGGCATTAGAAATCAGCACTGCGTGAGAGCAGGTTAAAAACAGGCAGAGACGCGGGTGCTCCGCGTCTCTGCACGAGTTCTGATCGTGTGGAATGCAACGTTTATCCCGAGAGCTTCGCGATCATCGCGAAGAGCGGCATGTACAGCGAAATTACGATTCCACCGACTGCGACGCCGAGGAAGGCGATCAACAGCGGTTCCAGCAAGGTCAGCAAGTCTTTAGTCGCGGCGTCAACTTCGTCCTCATAGAAGTCGGCGATCTTCTGCAGCATGTTGTCCATCGCGCCGGTAGCTTCACCAACGCCGATCATCTGCGTAACCATGTTTGGAAAAACGCCGCTTTCCTTCAGTGGATCGACGATCGTTCGGCCTTCTTCAATCGCCTTGCGCACTTTAAGCAACGCCTGTTCGAGCACTGCGTTGCCGGAGGTGCGAGCGGTGATGCTGAGGCCTTCGAGAATCGGAACACCTGAAGTGATCAAAGTGCCTAGCGTTCTGGTAAATCGGGCGACTGCGATCTTGCGCAGAAGACTTCCCACGACGGGCATCTTTAGCAGGATAGTGTCGGTGAAGTACTTGCCCTTGGGATCTTTGCGCAATTGCTTGATCCCGAAGAAGCCAAAGATCAGCGCAAGAAATGCCACCCACCAGAAGTTCTGCACAAACTGGCTGAGGCCGATGACCATGCGCGTAGGCAGCGGCAGGTCCACTCCAAGTCCGGCAAACAGCTTTTCAAAGATTGGCACCACGAATTTCAGCAGCGCTCCCACGACCAGCACAGCGATGCTGATGACCGAGACTGGATAGATCAAAGCTGATTTAACCGCAGCCTTCAGCTTTACGGCCTTTTCGACATACTGCGCAAGACGCTGCAGAATGATGTCGAGAATACCGCCGGTTTCTCCAGCGTCCACCATATTGGTGGTGAGGTCGTCGAAGATCTTGGGATACTGCCGCATCGCATTAGCCAGCGTCGAACCACCTTCAACCGTGACTCGAACACCCGTGAGGGCCTTCTGGAATGCGGGATTCTCCTGGTTGCTGGCAAGGATCTCGAGACACTGCACGAGCGGAAGACCGGCATCGATCATGACCGAGAATTGGCGGAAGAAGATGGCGACATCTTTGACCGCCACTTTTCCCGAGCCAAACGTGGGCAAGGCAAATTCTTTGCCTTTCTCTTTGATGACGGCATTGCCGACACGTTCTTTGCGCAACGTCGCCTGCAGCAGTTGCTTGTTCACCGCTTCCCGTTCGCCAGCGACCTTTGCGCCGTTGGCGTCCACTCCGGTGTATTTATATACGGGCATTAAGTCCTCCTTGACCGCTGCTTACAGCGGTTCCCGGACCATCGAGCGCCGGGTGCCTATGCCTCAAATCTTTACCTCTACTTCAAACCGATGGCCTGGTCCGTTACTTCTTTCCGCCACCCGCGGGTACGGCTCTTGCCGCCTGCTGACCGCGGTTAATCATCTCTTGCAACTCGTCAGGCATCGAAGACCGAATCAATGCCGTCTCCAAAGAAATCTGCTTGCTGAAGTACAAGCTGGCCAGCGACTGATTGAACGTCTGCATGCCGTACTTGTCCTGTCCTGACTGCATGGCCGAATAAATCTGGTGGATCTTGTCTTCGCG
>CAZLIE010000075.1:0-20478 GCA_964559345.1 uncultured Terriglobales bacterium | reverse complement strand
CCAGTGAATAAGTCGCGTGATGTTTGATTGCATCCGCCAATCCGGAGCTCTTCAACCACTGAAAGTCTTGGATCGTCTGTTTCGTTCCCGGAACGATAATGAGATCCGCATGACGAATCTGTTCAGGAGCCCTGACAAAATTCAATGAGACACCTGGTTCAGCCGCAAGAGCGTCGAAGTCGGTAAAGTTTGAAAGATATGGAAGATCAACGACGGCGATGCGCAGCGGGCGCGTTCTGTCACTGTTCGCTTGCCAGATAGTTATGCGGCTGTTGGTTCTCCTTGATTCCAGGCTGACGCTGTCCTCTTCATCAAGACTCAGGTTGGGAATGTGAGGCACAACCCCGATGCAGGGCTTGCGTATCCGAGCTTCAATTTGACGAATACCCGGAGTAAGCAAACTGAGATCGCCACGGAATTTGTTAATCAAAACGCCGTGAATCCGATCGCGTTCCTCAGGCGAAAGCAGTTCGAGAGTTCCCAAAAGAGAAGCGAACACGCCGCCACGGTCGATGTCTCCCACGAGGAGACATGCGGCATGCGCAGCGTCCGCCATGCGCATATTCACGATGTCGTGGGCTTTCAAATTGATTTCTGCGGGAGACCCTGCCCCTTCAAGCACTACAAGATCATTCTCGGCAGCAAGTTTCCGATAGCTTTCAAGCACAAGAGGAAACAATTCTTCGACGCGATGCTGGTGGTAATCGCGCGCCGATAGATGTCCCCAGACGCGGCCATCAGCGACGATCTGACAGGAGCGGTCGGAATCCGGCTTTAGCAGGATAGGATTCATCTCTCTAGTTGCGAAAATCCCGGCTGCCTCGGCCTGAAGCGCTTGCGCGCGCCCAATTTCATAGCCATCGACGGTTGCAGCAGAATTAAGGGACATGTTTTGCGCCTTAAAAGGGGCAACGCGATAGCCAAGGCGCGCGAAGATACGGCAGAAGGCTGCGGTAATCAGCGATTTGCCGACGTGAGACGCGGTTCCCAACACCATGAGCGAGCGCGCAGCCATAGACCAACCTCAAAACTCGGTTACCATGCACGCGACCAGCGCGGGCCTTTGTGCTGCTTGTCCCGCAATGCTGCATTCAGGCCGGCGCGCTGTTCAAGAAGTCTGCCAAAAAGCCACAACAGATCGGAGAGGCGGTTTAAATAAGCAACCACAAGAGGATTCACCTCTTCTCCTGACTCGATCAGCCGCACAACTATGCGTTCGGCCCGGCGGCACACAGTGCGCGCCACATCGTAGGCCGCGGAGGCGGATTGTTCTCCTGGTACAGACCAATCGCCGAGAACGCCTTCGATGGCTTCAATCCTATGTACCTGGTCGGTGAGGGCATCCACCATTTCCTGAGTGACCGGAGGCCCTTTCTTTCGCGATTGCGCGGGCGTCGCCAGCGCCGACCCCACTTGAAATAGTTCTTTCTGAATCGACTTGGTTAGTCCCGCAATTTCTGAATCCTCACAAATGGAACGGGCCAACCCAAGGACGGAGTTCAACTCGTCCACCGTTCCATAGGTCTCGACGCGCAGACTACTCTTGGAGACGCGAACACCTCCAGCCAATCCTGTCTGGCCGCCGTCCCCACGTTTGGTTGCTATGCTCATACTCACCCCAATCTACTGGCACAATTTGTTCTCACACATCACCTGCTCGACTTCTTCTTCAGAGGATTCACGTGAAGACGCATTTCGCGTAGTGGCACCCGAAACAGCCGGAAAACAATCGCCTCCCGGCAAATTCAAACCGAACACTTCCTCAATTGCCTGAGGAGTCAAAATTGACGCCGTAGGTCCGAACGTAAGCGAAGAATTCGGCCGTAAGAGAATCGCAGAAGAAAAATACTTGCGCGCGCTCTCCAAGTCATGCACGGCAGCCATTATGGTGATGCCGGTTTGATTCAAGTGATGAAGCACCGAAAAAACTTCAGCTTGCCGGCCAATATCCAAGTGTTGTGCAGGTTCATCGAGTAAAAGTAGTTGCGGTTCTTGCGCCAGGCCCAGAGCAATCTTCACGCGCTGGCGCTCACCACCGCTCAGCTCATTGAAATTTCGATGCGCCAGGTGCTCCACGTTTGCGAGTTCCATCGCCTTCCAAACTGCGATCCGGTCTTGTTGCTGAAAGCTGCCTAACAATAAAGACAAATACGGAGTACGCCCCTGCTCAACCAACTGCTGCACTGTAAAGTCGAACGAAATCTGAACTTCTTGCGGAACCAGAGCTATATGCTTGGCAAGCTCACGGCGCGTGTATTGGGCAAGGGACTTGCCTTGAAAAAGGACTTCCCCACGTTGTGGGGACAACAAACCAGCACAGATCTTCAGCAGAGTGGTCTTGCCCGAGCCATTAGCTCCGAGTACCGCGACAGTTTTTCCAGCTGGTATAGCAAAGCTAATTTGTTCCAGCAGCGGGCTGGTTTTGTAAGCGAACGAAAGTTCGCGAATGGCGAGGAGTGCCTTCACAGGACATACTCCCGTTTGCTGCGCCGTAGAAGATAAAGCAGTACGGGACCGCCGAGAAATGCAGTTACGATCCCAACCGGTAATTCGGAAGGGGCAATGACAATCCTCGCAAAGGCATCGGCAATGATGAGATAACTCGCTCCACAAATCGCAGAGAGCAAAAGCAACCGGCCATGCTCCGGCCCAACCACCAAGCGGACAACGTGGGGCACAAGCAAACCCACAAAAGCGATGATCCCTCCCAGCAATACGGCCGCAGCGGTAAGCAGCGAAGCAACTATGATGACTGCGCTCCGGGCAAGCTCAACTCGGATGCCCAACTGCTGTGCGTATTCTTCCCCTAAGCCGAAAACATTCAGGACGGGACGCAAAGGAATACAGAGCAAGGCTCCGAGCAGAAGCATGCCACTTGCAAGAATCAGTTGTGGCCACTCGATAACGGCGATAGAACCATGCAGCCACAAAGAAAGGTTCCGCGCGTTCCAGGAGATTTCGTCGCGTAGGTAAATCAGCACCGAACTCGCCTCGGTCAGAATCATGCTGACCGCTAATCCGGCAAGCAACAGGGGAACAATCGGGGTCTTTCCTCCCGCACGCGCCAGCGCATACACCACAGAGATGGTCACGATAGAGCCCAGGAATGCGAAGCTGGCTCCGGCACTGAAACCAAGAATGGAACTGTGGGGAAAAAGAAACATGCCAAGAGCGGCGCCAACAGCTGCTCCTCCTGAAGTCCCAAGAACGTAAGGCTCTGCCATCGGATTGCGGAAGAGTCCCTGGAAGAGCACACCTGCCAAGGAGAGTGCCGCACCGATAATGCCGGCAGTAAAGACACGTGGCAGCCGCACATGCAGGAGAATCGTCTGCTCTGCGGACGAGATTGCCGTGTGATGACCCGCAAGTATGTCGAATATCGCGTGCGGTGAAATATGCACCGCGCCGACAACTGCGCTCATCATCACACTGGCTAAAAGCAAAACGAAAGCTGCAAGTAATGCGAGAAGGGAGCCCGGAAGCCTACGCGGGTAGGGATCATCCCCAATTCCGGTGCGTTTGGCGGACACAAATTTGTCGCTGACAATCACTTTAGTCGCCATGATTCACCTCCGAAAGTGATTTTCACGCCGGAACGAATGGTGAAAGGAAGTGCTGGAAATCCGAAGGCGGCGTCATATCGTTGGCTAAGGAGGTTTTCCATTGAGGCGTACAAGGTCAGGTGGTCGTTGAGCCGGAAATCGCCCGAAAGATCGAGTTTCTGGTAAGCGCTATCGAGATTGCGATTAGGCAACAAAAGCGTGTTGCCGAAATTCGCATCGGAAAGAAAGGTCGAGTCGTCTCGACGACCGACAAATGTGCCCTGGAAGAGCGCAGACCAGCGGGCTTGATTGTAAGTAATCGACATAAAACCCGTGTGCGGAGCGCGGCGGAATGGGCGTGCTCCAACCAGAGGCGAGAAAGCGCCAATTGGAATACTCGGAAACGCCGGATTGATGGCCGGAGAAAGTGCATCGCTCGAGAACGAATGCTCGACTCGCGCGTCCATATACGTGTAGCCACCACGAGCAGCGAGCGAGCGGAAGATTTTGTATTCAAGGCCGGTTTCTACGCCCTGAGCACGGAAATCGGCAGAGTTGATGGTTGCACCAAAGCCACTCGCGGCAGCCACCGCAGGCGAGACTCCAAGCTGAGGCAATGCATCACTGCTGACAAATTCGATTTCGTTGGTGAACTGATTATGAAAAAAGTTTATGTCCAGCTGAAAGCGATCCGTAAGCCATTGTTCTACGCCAAAGTCATAGCTGCGCGAGCGCTCGGCGCCTATCGGCGCGATCCCAAACTTCTCAATAAGCTGGTTGCCACCCGGTTGCGAGCGCAACAAGTCAAACAATGAACTGCTTTCATCAAATATGCTCGGCTCTTTGATTCCTTTGCCGAAATTAAATTTAAGCTTTGTCCCTCGTAGGAGCCCGGAACTTGGATGGAAGGGATAATAAGCAAGGCTGACGCGGGGAGTAGCTTCTACACCAAAGACGGCATTCTTTTCAATTGCTCCGCCGAGCGAGTAGAAGAACCTGTTCCACAAGTCCCCGTGGGTTTCCAGGATGAAACTCATGTTGCGGCGATCTACCGCATTGTTCGAGCTGAAACCAGGAGAGTCAAATCGGGAAAACCCTCGCTCTGCCTCGTAACGATACGCGAATAACGAGATCAGGTGCGGATTGAAGCTGTAGTCCGTCTGCGCATAAACTGAATCGCGGTTCGCGGTTGAGATTGAACTTTGCGGGCAACAATCGCTGGAACTCAAGAATGCTTGGCCGGCTGCCGTGAATCCATTTGCTCCCTTTACCGTGACGGGCGCGCCAACAAATTCGAAGCCATTTTCAAAGATTCCCACCGGAGAGGGTTTATCGAATTTCCTGTCAAGCCGAGAAGCCCCATAACGAATGAGGTTGTGCCACTTCGATGTGGTCTGGTTGTCAAAGCTTGCGCTGATGAAAGTGTCGCGGTCCTTTTGCTGCGCATTATCTGGAATGCCGAACAAGTCGATGGCGTTGGGCAAACCTAGTGCAGTCGCAAGTCGCCGTACCGTCACGCTAAGGCGGTTGGCAGCGGAGGGCGACCATCCAAAGTTCCCCGCGTACGTGCCGTTGTGAAAGGCATTGTTCGGCAGGCTGTTTGCGCTATCGATCCGCGCAAAACTGGAAAAGTAATCCAACTGATGCCATGCGCCACCGAGCGTGCCTTCCTGGCGATAGGTACTGAAGTTCCCCCCATCAACAGAATAGGTAAGCTCGGGAAGCGGGGTTGTTCCCCGGCGAGTGGTCAGATTGATGACCCCAGCCAGGGCGTCCGAACCATAAAGAATACTGTCTGGCCCGCGAAATACCTCGACGTGATCGAAGGAAGTGGCTGACAAATCACCGAATTCAAAATCGCCGCCAATATCGTTGGCCGGAACACCATCGATTAGCACCTTATTTGCGTTCGAATTGCCGCCGCGAATAAATAAGGCAGTCGTACCGCCGTGCTGTCCGGTCTGCGTGACCTGCAGTCCCGGTACTGACCGCAGCGGTTCTAATACGTCCAATTTGTTCAGATAATCCTGGGGAGTAAGAACTGTGACCGAGGCCCCCACCTGCGCTTCTGAGGTCGGTACGCCAGTCGCCGTCACGACCACTTTTTGCGAAACGTTCGCAGCATGCAGCAAGACGTTCTGAGTAGTCGTCTCTTTGCCGCTCACATAGAAGGAATCGCTATCAGTTGAGGCGAAAGACGGCGCAGCAGCCCGCATGTGAAAGCGACCTGGCTGTGCAGTGTCGAGCTGGTAATGCCCTTCAGAATCGGTGACCGTGCTGGCAACCACACGATTCCCAGAGAGTAGTTGTACATTGGCGTTTGTGACCACTGCGCCCAAAGGATCTGTGACTGTGCCATGGATGGTTGCAGCGTAACTGCGAACGGCGAAAAGAGAGACCGCAAGAAGCAAAAGCAGTCGCCGGCTCGGTAGATGATTTTTCACTTTCCTTTACCTCCCCCTCGGAAGTGTCTCTGGTGGAAGGAGCAGGACCGGTCTCCTGACTTACGCATCATTGACCTTCAGCAACCTTCCCGAAGCGTGCGCTCCAGTGGCATCCGTGGCTTGGGTCTCCGCGTTTACAGTTGCGGGGCAGTGGCGGACTTTCACCGCGCTTCCCATGTGTCCTGTTCCGTTATTTTTTATTCGAGCGCCATGGATGGACATGGCAGCCCATTTATGGATGAAATTGTTTCGCTAAATCCTCCAATGCATCGAATGCGATCGGACTGGGAAAATCAATGCGATCATCCGCGTAGAAGACTTTCCCTTTCTTGACAGCCTCTAGCCTCTTCCAGCCGCCTTGCTGTTGTAGTGCTTCCAGCGACACTTGTGATCCGCGCACCAATAACAGGTACTCTGGTTGGCGAGCGACAATGGTCTCAAAACTCACTCGGGGCCATTCATTCGGCAGATCATCACTGATCGATTTGCCTCCAGCAATCCCGATCAGCTCGGTTATGAAAGCCCCGCGACCAGCGGTAATAATGGGGTCTGTCCACAGCACGAAGAAAACAGTAGGAGTTCCTTTCCCGGCTGCCCGTCTGCGTACGATCTGCTCCCGCTTCTGCAAACGCGCCACCAGTGCAGACGCTTGTGCGTCTTGATTGATTGCTTTCCCGATGCTCTCAATCGAGTGGTAAATACCTTGTACGCCATGGGGGTAAATTACGAATACGGGTACCCCCAAGTGCTCAATGGATCGCACGAGATCAAAGCTGTTGAGATCTCCGATTGCCAGCACCAGATCGGGCTTCAGGGAAACAAGTTTTTCGAGTGAAGGATTGATGACTCCGCCCACACTCGGTTTTTGTTTGGCCTCGGGAGGATACTTGGTGTAATCGGTGACGCCCACAATATCTTCACCGCGTCCCAGCACGTAAACAGTGTCGGTGATGCTCGGTGCCAGGCAAATCAAACGATGCGGATGATCGGGAATTGTGACATCCCGGCCCAGTTCATCGCGTACACTTCGGCTCGCAAACGCAACACTACACGGCAGAAGGAAAATCAAAGCTAATCGCAGCAGCTTGCTCATCCGCGCACCTCGTATTCCTGGCGGGTCGTACGTGCAAGCGATACGAATCTTGCGGCAAATGAAGGGTCAGCGCCAAAATGGAGATGAATATAGCTCCCGAATACATTTCCGATTGCGAAGCCTTCCGGTTGCCTTTCTCCCGAGAGGGAATAATGGACAGTCGTTGTCCTCCCAATTTCTTCCTCGCGCACGATCCGAGAGCAGTGAAAACTGTGTCCACGCAGCCGTGTGTCCTTCGCGGCCACCCCGTCTTGCTCGAAATGAACATCGGCATAGCCGAAATGGACCAGGCGATCGGTCATTTCGATGGAAAGAGGTAACAGGCTCGCCATAGGCCACCGGTTTCCATCGCGCGTAATCAGTTCACGACTCAACAGAATGAGGCCGCCACACTCTCCATACACCAACTTGCCCGCAGCAGCGAACTCGCGCAGGTCCGACAGGAGGCTGGCGTTATTGCTCAGGATTTCAGAATAAAGTTCGGGATAGCCGCCTCCGAAATAGAGTGCGTCCAGATTGCTAGGCAGTTGCGAACTCGCGAGTGGACTGAACTCGACGAGTTCCGCGCCTTGGCTGCGAAGCTCGTCTAATCCAGCTTCATAGTAGAAGCAGAATGCGCGATCGCGTGCTATTCCAATTCGCACGGGATCATGGATTGCGGGTTGTGCACGCAGGTCAGAGTTGAGGGGCAGTTCTGCAGTGCAAGTCGCTAGAAGTTCATCGAGAGGGACATGTTGCTCTACCAAAGAGGCCAGCAACTCCACCTGATCCTCTGTCCAGGAGCGCTCTTCGGCAGTCTGTAATCCCAGATAGCGCTCTTTGAGTTTTATCTCTTCCCGATGTGGGAACCATCCAACCAGCAGTCCTTTATCGTGTTCCTTGAGCGCTTCGATTAGCATTCGTGCATGGCGAGCGTTTGCTACGCGATTCAAGATGACGCCTGCAATCCGAATCTGCGGATCGAAGCTCTGAAATCCATGCACAAGAGCGGCAACGCTCCGCGCAGCCGAGGAAGCATCTACAACGAGCACGATCGATAGTCCGATCAGCTTGGAAATCTCAGCGCTGCTGCCTTCTTCCTTTGTTCCACGCACACCGTCAAACAATCCCATCATGCCTTCGACGACTGCAACATCCGCATCCTGGCACGCAGAATCGAAAATGTGTTGATTCACTTCTGCGGAAAGCATCCATGTGTCGAGGTTGTGCGATGGGCGTCCGCTAATTCGAGTATGGTGGCCTGGATCGATAAAGTCCGGCCCGCATTTGAACCCCTGGACACGCAGACCGCGTTTCTTGAGTGCCGCAATCAAGGCCGCAGTCACGGTAGTTTTCCCTACTCCGCTTGCCGGACCAGCAATCACGAACCCCTTCACGGCTGCACCTCAGCCACACCTTTAACTACCAGTGGACATCCGGCAATCATCAGGATCACGTTGTCCGAAATTCGCGCGACCTTTTGATTAACTTCACCCAGAAGATCGCGAAATTGGCGTCCTGACGGAAAGGCCGGCACAATTCCGCTACCAACCTCGTTCGAGACCAGCGCAACTGAAGCCGATGTGGCTTGGAGTGCGTTGCATACCCGGTCAACGCGCGCGAGGATTCTCTGGCAATTGTCTCCTTCAGCCATAAGAAGATTCGCTGTAAAGGTAGTGAGACAATCGATCAGCAGGAATGAATGCTTACGTCCATGCTGAACAATCGCAGTGTCAAGATCAAATGGCACTTCCACGGTCTGCCAAGTGGTAGGACGCTCTTGTCGATGACGCTCGATTTTGATGCGCATTTCCTCATCACTCGGCTGGGCGGTGGCCAAGAAAACTACCCCGTCCGCTCTCATGGCAAGGGCCTGCACCAACCGGCTTTTGCCACTCCGGACTCCCCCGAGTACGAGGGTGATCGATTTTTGATTCACTTCCTGCACAAGTTCGCCCGTGGCGCAAACGCACGTCTGAGCCCAGGCGGGAATATCAAAAGTCAGCTTGCATGTCTCAGAAAACAACAAAGAAGCTGTCCGACCCTCCCACCGAGGTCGGTACGCCCAAAGATCGGGGTCTGATCGGTCTCCTGACTCTCGCATCTACGAGCTCTGAGCAGCCTTCCCAAGGAACGACCCAGTGGCACAATGCTCAGCTCTTTGCGATTACAGTTGCGGGGCAGTGGCGGATTTTCACCGCTCTTCCCGTACATCAGACAGTCTGAATTTATAAACCTCTCACATCCGCAGAGTCAAGGGAGACAGTCCATCTCCATCCCGTAGTGGTACAGTTTGAATCTTGAGTTTCTGGTCTTTTTGGCATACGGTTTTTGCAACACTGCCGCCATGCCTCACGTGAGGTTTACAAACCGTCCCGAGTGCAAAGTGTTCCGACTGTAAGTGGACTGCCCAAGCTCCAGGTGAACTCAACGTCGAAGAGGCTACCAACCAACTGCTGGCCGCTTTCGAGAAAGACGCACTAGAGAAGCACTCGGGCAAGCGCAAAGAGGGCTCTGGTCGATGAAGCAGAATTTTTCAATGTTGGAACTCGTTCCTGCTGCAGGGTGAACCTATACGATTGCGAGGCTTGTGTTAATGACGACATCACAGCGAATCGTTTCGTTTCTGCCTTCCGCAACTGAAATGGTGTGTGCCTTGGGTTTAAACGACCGGCTCGTAGGGATCACCCACGAGTGTGACTACCCGTCTTCAGTTAGAGAAAAGCCGATCGTCGTGCGCAGCGCTGTTCCCGTGGAAACGATGACCCAGGCGGAGATTGATAGATCAGTCAGCGAGCGGCTGCAAAATGGTTTAAGCGTCTATCAGGTGGATGAGAGGGTGTTGCAAGATCTCGCCCCCGACCTGATTCTGACTCAAGATCTATGTCAGGTCTGTGCGCCTTCAGGAAATGAAGTCACTCAAGCCTTGAATCTACTTCCCAAAAAGCCACAAATCCTGTGGTTGACGCCGAAGTCTCTGCAACAGATCGCGGACAATCTGTGCGAAATAGGCGAAGCAACGGGTTGTTCTAAAAAGGCTGACGAATTAATCTCCATCAGTCGCGCCACCCTTGAAAAGATAGCGGCGGTAACCCGCAAACTTCCTTCACGTCCGCGCGTCTTTTGCATGGAATGGCTAGACCCAGTCTATTGCAGCGGCCACTGGGTTCCTGAGATGGTGAGAATCGCGGGCGGCGTAGATGACCTTGGGCGCGAAGGAACGGATTCCGTTCGCGTTGCCTGGGATGATGTCTTGAAGTGGAAGCCGGAAGTTCTAATCATCATGCCGTGCGGTTGCCACCTCGACAAGGTATTGGAATTAGTTCCAAAGCTCTCCTCTAATCCTGGTTGGTTCGATCTCCCCGCGGTTCGTCAGGGAAGGATTTACGCAGTGGATGCGAGCTCCTATTTCGCACGCCCAGGACCAAGAGTGGTGGAAGGAACACAGCTTTTGGCGCACCTCATTCATCCTGAACTGTTTTCGTGGAGCGGCCCTGCCAAGGCGTACCAGCGTTTAGATTTGCTCAACCGTTGAGACCGAAATCAAGTTGAGGTCTGGAGTACGAACAACCGTCCACATCTGTCCAAGAGACAGCCGGCAAAGTTCTGCTCGCTGCCCATAACCTGCAGAGGTCTTTTTCTCTGTCCGATCACTGTCCGATAAGGCTTTCTCATGACTCTGAAACCGTTTTTAGACGCCGTCGCACACTCTTTGGCGTACCGTCTGCTGCTCGATGACTATGGGCAGCACCATGCACGTGGCTGCTGGCGAACGCTGGCGAGACGTACAGTGCTAACAGCAGGAGTAGTGAGCTGAGGCGAGTCTTGATGGCCGTGCAGCATAACACGTTCTCTCTAGCAGAGATGATGTGGAAGCGAGCTGAGCGGGGAGATTGAACCGAAACAACAGCGAACATCACGCGCAGCAGTGCTTCTCGGGGCTTCTTTCAGGCCCGAATGCCGAGTGCCAGCTTTGATTGGTGATGGGCTGTCGCTATCTCACCGCTCGTGGCTCATTCCCAAGGCTCATCCGCGCATTTGTGTCCTTTTTGCAGCCCAGCTCTGAGAACCATCGCGGAACTAACGAAGTAATCGTGATCGCCTTTGTCGGGCTCATTCTTCAGGAACGTGTTTAGCTGGTCTTCCAATTCCGCTTTTTCAGCTTTGGTGATGATGAGAGCTAAGGTGATCCTGCGAGTTCGGCTTTGGGTCGATGAGAGCCATGAACACGATCGGCGTAGCCTGAAACAGTGATTTTTGAACGTCATCCAATTCGGCGCGTATCTCCGGCATCTTAGCCACCAATGCCTGGTAATCAATACCCTCTCTCGGTCCAGCTATAAACTTGCCGCCGATGTCGATCAACTTCTGATGTAACTCTATTTGACGTTCGTAGAAGGCGATAAGGGTTGGGATTATGGTGTCGAAGGGTTTGTTTGGAAGAGCATGGCGCGGTTTTGCCTGCCCTACGGCCATGCCCGCGCAGAAGACCAACATCAGTATCGCCTTCTTGGTCACAGGGGCCTCCTCTGATTCGGGGCAACATACTACCCCAAGAAGCGGCGCCGTACTAACCGGACGTTGGGCTTATTGTGGTCGCCGAAGAGCTGGGCCTGCGTAGAATCAGGTCCGCCAATATCCGAGCTGTTGGAATGTCCTTTGAAGCCAAACTCGCAGCTGCTTCCTCTCGGCAGCAGTACGTGGCCATCCTCAAGCTCATCCTGCATGAGCTCGCGAATGCTCTAGGTCTTCTGGTGGTGACGGCCACTACTTCACTGGGTGATGTCGCCGAGAAAGTTGATCACTGCGGCTTCGTAACGAATACGGGAATCGCCAAGCATGTCGTGGCCGTTACTGCTGGGGACCAGCACGAGCTCGGAACGAGGAGTGAGTTCCTGAAGCCGTTTCAGTTCGCCACTCACGGCCAGGAAATCGTGGTCGCCATCGATGTAAAGCACGCGCGCGTGCCGGATCCCGGAAACTGCATTGAAGAGGCTGGGAGATGCAGGATCAGGATCAATTCCCGTTACCAGGTAGTAGTACGAACGAGCGGCGAGCTGAGTTGCCGGCCAAGCCAGAAGACGCGTTTCGATTTTGAGACTCCAGGGATAATTTCCTCGGCCAACGTAGTCGGCGGAAGCGCGTAAGACGCTTCCGGTTGCAATATAAGGACTATCGGCAACGACAGCGGCGATGTCTTCGGATTGGGCGGCGGCAAAGAGTGCAGCCGCACCGCCGCGAGAATAGCCAAGAACGATGATTGGTTTTCCCGGCGCGATTGATTTCGTGAATTGGACCGCGCCCAGGACGTCCAACGCTTCCTTGTAGCCGGTGGTCATGTAGTTCCCTTCACTGCCGCCGTGGGCACGCGTGTCAAGGCACAGCGCGTTAAAGCGTGCACGCAACAGCGCCGGAGCACGATCCAGTACAGTGGAGCGATTTCCCTGCAGACCGTGGACAAGGATGACAGTGCCGCGCGCGTCGTTTACCGAAAGCCACCATCCCGTCAGGTTCAATCCATCGGCAGAACGGAAGGACACATTCTCTCCACGAAGACCGATCTGTGCCGGAGTGAAAAGGATTTTGCGCCACTTCTCGTGTGATCCGAGCGCGATGCGACTGGCAGCGAAGCCGATGAAAAGAAAGAGAACCGCCGAACACAGCGTTGCGGCGAAAGCGAAGTACACAATTCGCCGCAACTTTAAAGCAATCGAGCGGTTTCGTCGTAGGCCGCGAGCTGCGGTCGCGCTCTGAGTTGCCACAGACATCATAGAGTTATGATGCACGGGACCAGTCGCCGAACCACTGCTCCGAGTCCTAAGAGACCGGTGCCCAGAAGCATTAGGGTTCCCGGCTCTGGAACCGGAGCAACGTCCACGTTCAGCGTCCCATTCAACGTTCCCGTGTTCGGCGCGGTGAAATCCATCATGGTATCCGAGTACGAGCCGGGATAAATGGTCGCATTGACGTTTACGTCGGTGATTCCGCTTACAATGAGCGCGTCCCCGTGGGGAGCGAAGTGGGGCTCGCCGGCAGTTTTCGTCCAACTGGTGGAATGGGCGGATCGCATTAACACTGAGTAAAGTTGTCCCCAGCTCATGTGCGTCCTCGAAGATCGCACCGTTCCAAAATACAGTCGATTGATGCGCGACAGGATAGCATCAGCGGGATCTTTACGCCGAGGCCGCCGTTGAGGCGCTGCTGCTACCCACGTCCCATGTGATGCACGCTGAAAACGCATTATCATTTCCGAATCCAGGAGGACGGACCCAATGCTTTACAGAACCAAGGGTATCTATCTAGCGCTGGCGTTCAGTGTGATTTTCATCACAACTCAGCGACCCGCCGCCCAGCAGCAACCCACTATTTCGGAACAGCAGCGAGAAGCCGTCGAGAAATATATAAGAGAGGCGAAGGCGCACCAAACTCCGCAGGCACGAAAGGATGCCCAAGAAATGGCCAACTTTCGGCTGTCGATGAACGAGCTGACCAAATCCTCCAAGGCCCAGCAGTCTCTGCATGCGCTGGAAGAGCAACATCCAGAGTTGAAAGAGCTCTCTGAAGCGCAGGAGCGTGATAATCAGAATAACTCCGAACAAACTCACGAGAAAACGATCGATGAGTCGGTTCGGCTGTTGGAAAAACACCCCGAAGCAGTGAGTGCGATCCGAAATGCCGGGATGACTCCGAGGGAATTTATCCTGACCATCTATACGATGATGACCAACAGCTTTGCTCTGGCATACAAACAGATGGGCGTTAAAGAATTATTTCCGGGAGCCTCGGAGGAAAACATGGCATTCATTCAGGCTCACCAGCAGGATGTGAAGAAACTCGCGACGAGAGACGAAACTAAGCAGTCCGAACCCGAAGATCACTAAACCTGGTCGCGTATTCAAGGAATGCCAAACGCCTCTTGGCCCTGAACCAGTCCCGGCGCGAGTTCGACCAGAACCCCGTTCAGACTAAGCTCAGCGTCAAATTCCATATGCGATTGAAATGCCCGAATCGAAGTTCCGGAGTCTGTTGCTGCCGGCTCCGCGCTCGGGTGCAAGGAAATGGATACTGGCGGTCTGCAAGAACTCCGTCATGCGCCGCGGGCAATTGCGATGGGGCGAACTTTGGAGGTGAGCGCTTCCAGGAATGTATCGGAGGCGGTCATCCAAGCGAAGTGGCCAGCGTTGGGTATCAAGATTAGTTCCTTTTTCGGCGACTTCACACAATTGAAGTACGTGCTGGCGGCTTTGGTAGGTGTGATAACGTCGTCCTGCCCCTGAATGACGAAATACGCGGTCTGGACGTTGCAAGCGGTCTGCGGCAAGTCAGTAGTGATCTGATCGGCTAGAACGTGCTCGGCCGTGAACTCCATTCCCCCTTCAAGGTTCTTGAATTGTTCAGGCTGCCTAGCAGTCAATTCGGCTGCCTGGCTGCGCAAGTGCTGTAGCCATTCCTGATCAGCTGGAGGCCACAGCGAGCGGAAATGGAATTTGTTAAGGAAGCTAAAGTGATCAGCGCCGTTCGGACCGGGGCGGACGATGGCCAGAAGCTCTTTTAACGTAGCCTTATCGCCATCTCGTTGCGCTTTGGCCAGCAGCAAGTCGTATTGGTCGTTAAGGGTGTCAGCCCAGCTTGCGACCTGCCCCGTTCCGACATAGGCGGCGAAGAGATCGGGGCGCGTCTGTACCATATGGGTTGCAACGATAGAACCCCAGGAGTGTCCCAGGACGATGATCTTCTTCTTCCCGAGATTGCGACAGAGATACTCCGCGAGTTCAACCCCGTCCTTGGAGATGCGGTCGAGCGTGACGTCGGGCGTGTTTGTGCCGTAGCGGCCGAAGGTATGCCCGGCGCCGCGCTGGTCCCATTGCACTATGGTGAACGTCTTTTCCCATGGCTTGAAGATCTCGGCTTGCGGCCATTGCGCTTCGCCCGGGCCACCGTGGACCACGAGCAATACCGGGTTTGCGCGGTTCTCGCCGCGAATGCTGATCCACTGATCGATACCACCAAAGGCGACAAACACTGTCTGGTCGATTCGCGCGCTGGGATTTTGCGCTTTTGGGCTCGTGGAAAACCAGGAAAGAACGATTGCGATGAGCCAAATCCAATTTGCAACGGCCCGCGTTTTCACCTTCACCGAATGCTTCGTCACGTTTAATTTAGACGATGCGGTTTGGGAATCGTCAGCAACTCAGCCATAGCTGCAGAACGTGTTGCCTTGAGACATTTCTGCGTGAATGTGATGAGCGCTTTGGCCCCCACGGTGAAGGCATTGCGGAGTTATGTGGGCGTTAAGCTCCGAGCGCTTGAACTCAGGGAGAGAGCTAGGCATATTCCAAGGATCGCCATCATCAATCGTCCTAACGTTTGGAGTACCACGTACGTATGGCGCGGCAGGAAGAAAGACGGTATGAAATGCCTGGCAAGAAATCTCTGGTTCGCGATCACCGAACACGATACGAGCGCAGTACCAATGGATACGACGGCGGTTTCTGTTATTACTCGGGCCCAGAGGATTTCCGCTGACGGCGAAGCACCGGAGAAATATTCTCCAAAGTTCACCTCGATTCTTCTCTGTTTTCATCCAAAAACGCGCGATGGCTAATAAGCCACAACTGAGAACTGAGTATGGGCCGGTCGTCCCACGGACTACTTTGCTTTGCAATCAACCCTGAATTCGGTCCGGGCAGTGCCCAAATCTGTAGAAGATCAGCGCCGAGCGGTGCATCGCTAGCATCCATTCAAATCGGGTGGTGTGCACAAGACTCGGCGACGACATTAGCAGCTATACAATAGACGTGGCTTCGCCGATGGAATGTCATTAATTTGTCAACGCAGACCGTTCCTCCCACCGCGCGCTATTGAGTTCGTGATTGGTTCGGTCGGTGCCGCTTTGCTGCTGTGCGCCATTCTCGGTCAACAAAGTTGGCTCGATAAGCACTTCCTGCCAGCATTTTTTCTCTCGCGCCGCCCGTACGTTTTGCTTGAGGACTTGGGTCGCTTAGTAGTCGCCGGCATCGGAATAGTTATCGCTCTCCTCGCGCGCCGTCGCATTCGAGATTTCATTGCTTACACTCCGGTACGCGCACTCTCCATGACACTCTCCGTTGCCTTGGCATTCGGTGCGAGTGAGCTGGTGCTTCGGAAAATACATCTTCGTGCCGCGGCAGAGGAGCCGCCCAACATTGAACCGCAACGCCGCCATGACCCGCGGCTAGGGTGGGCTTTCGTCCCCTCACGTACGGGAAGACACATAATTGGCGGGCGCGCTGTTGAGTACACATTCGATGCGGCGGGATACCGTGTGCGCAGCGATGACGAACCAGTAGATCCGCAACGACCAACGATCATATTTACCGGCGAATCGATGATGGTCGGAGAAGGTTTGAAATGGGACGAGACCATTCCCGCTCAAGTCGGATCCATTCTGGGAATTCAGAGCGCAAACATAGCAGTATCCGGATTCGCTACTGATCAAGCATATTTGCGACTCCAGGCGGAATTGCCACGCTTTGCTCACCCAGTCGCCGTCGTATCACTGTTCACTCCGGATGTGTTCGACCGAAACCTTGATGATGATCGTCCGCATCTCGGCCCTGGGCTTGTCTGGTTGCCGCCGGTACACCGTTGGCGACTCATGAGAATCGCTAAGTTCCTCGTGCCTTACCGCAGTGTTGATGAGATTGATCAGGGAATCATTGTTGCGCGCGAAGTGCTCCGCGCCACGATTCAGTTAGCGCAGGCACATGGTGCAAACGCACTCATTGTAGTGCCACAGTTTGCGCCTGAAGACTCGAATGAGCACAGGTTGAGGGAGCGAATTCTTGATGAAGCCGGGATTCCTTACGTATGGGTCGCGCTCAATCCAAGTTGGCGCGTTTCAGAAGATGACCATCCCGATGCGAGAGGTGCGCGGACGATCGCCGCGGCTATCGTAGATGAATTGCGACGAGATGAGGTCAACTTAACAACGAAAGGTATCCCTGTCGGCTTCTTGGAGGCTGCCGAACAGCCCGAGCGTTTAATAGGTGCTGGTGCATACGGAGGGATTGGCAGCTTCGAAGAATGTTCCAAGTTTATGAGCGACGTCTGCTACTTGCGAGAATTGGCCTATCACGTTGACGCGCAGGACGAGCCAATCTTCATACGGCCGTGAGCTTGATAAAGGCAAATCTGGGGCATGGTCCTAATCCCGGCTCAATGAGTTCTTGCGACTGACTCTGCGGCTACCGGCTCTGAGGGTCAGACGCGTGCTGGAGATAGTAGCCACTACGATGCTTTCCAACGTCCGTTCGGATGAGATTTCAAGCTCACCGTCAGCGCAACCATTCACTGCGTGTTTGGAATTGAGAAGTAGTTCATGCGCAGAAAACGCACCAAAACTTAAGCGGACGGGCAGAAAGTCTTGCCATGTCCCCAGCATTTTGGGAGATCCAACAAAGGGAGACCAAAGCGTCTTGATGCAAACGCTGACGAGTATTACGTCCGAGGTGGGGCATCAAAGCTCGATCGTGCGGAACGCAGCGACGCGGCAAACTAAGTTTTTGGTCGTCCGGCGATCAGCATGCAGCCTCCAACCACAATCAGCAGCGCGCATATTGCCGGCGACACCTTCTCGTTGGTTCGGGTCTGTACGCCCAATGAAACATCGCCGGCCTTGAGGCCGTGGTTCTCAGTGTGAGGAATCGGGATGAACAACAGTGCAATCCCGATGATCAGGACTACTACTCCAATTCCAGCTAAGCCCTTCATGGAAGTTTCCCCCTAGGCCTGAACATACTACCGCAAGCCTGATCCATTGAGGCGGACGGCGAATCTGCGACTCAGTTTCCGTCGCCAAAGCGGGGCGACGGATCTGCTTTGCCGCCTCCACTCATGCGGCAGCGACAACAGATCCCTCGCCAAAAGCGGGTCTCCAAATGACGAGTGAGTTATTTAGGCGCCGGTGGCCGCGATTGATTTTCACTGGTCGGCGGCACAATTCCTTTCATTCGCAAGTAAGTCACCATGTTTCCATAGTGTTCGTCGGTGTGCGCCGTATTGATGGTGTACAACGTGAGCTTCGCTATGTCGTAGTTCATAAACTTCACCATCTGGCTGCCCTTTGTGTCCGTCATGCTGTCGAATGACTTGTTGCAATAAGCAACCGCGTCCTTCAGTGCGGCAACCAGATCGGCCTTCGAGGTCTTCGTTTTTTCGATGCCCTTATTTGGGTTGGCCTCGCCGAGTGCCATCGAACAGAACATGTACGAAGCGTCGGCGACATGGCCAATGATCTGGCCAAAGCTTCGAACCTCCGGCGCCGGTTTGAAAGAGTAGTTTTCCTCCGGCATCTTCTGCGCCGCACCGATGACTGCGCCGCTCACAAATGAGTAGAAACCTTTTTCACTAGCAGTAATCGGATTCGCCGGCGGAGTGGCCGGCGTTTGTGACTTCTCCTGCCCGACCAGAGCGCCGGGGATGACAATCAGTGCAGCAAGCATACAAAGTTTTTTTTTCACGAGAAACTTCCGACGGAATGATCGCACAACGCAGACCGGGCGACTATTGTTCAGTATCGAACGCTTGACGTGGCACTCGAATGGTTGAGGTGGTTTCGGCCGACTCCGGCCGGTGTTCGCGTCTCGCCGAATACACACAAAGCAACTTAGAGCTAACGCCTGAAAGAACACGCAGTCCAAGTCGCTGGTGAGAAATGATAGCCGCACATCAAGTGAAAGGTGAGAAAGCGATTCAGTCACCATGGACTGACATTTGGATCCCGATCGGGGCTGGGCTCTTCCTGCTCGCTCTGGCGATGTCAGCGATAGTCGTTCCGCAGCTGCGGTTACTGCATAGTCTTCAGGCACTTATTTACGTTGCAGTCGTGATTCGTGTGCGCCGTTGGAGCATCTGGGGCTTTGGGGCCGGTGTCACAATCGCGCTGGCCTGGAACGGCCTCAACCTGTTCGTAACTCATCTCACGCAAGCTGGAGCTGCCGCGTTTTGGTCCTTCCTGCATACAGGCCACGTACAACGCCTCGACACGATGATGGTGACTGTGGGTACGGTCGCGCACTTCATCCTCATCATTGCCTGCCTGAATGCATTGCTTAATCAGAAACCGCACGGAACGGAATGGTGGAAGCTCGCTGGAGGAGGCGTAATAGCTCTCGCCTATATGGCATTGATTATTGCAGTCGCCAGACTGCAATGAGGGTCTGTACCGGGCTAGTGGCGCACCTCTGCTCTATCGAGTGAGCCCTTTTCGTGCGTCCGCGATCTGTGCCGGATACCATGCTGCACCCGTGAGCTCCGCCTGACTCAGCGCAAGTGAAAATGATCTGTTCGCCTCTTTAGGCCTCCGCAAGCGATCGAGAACCTGGGCCTCGACCAGCCGTGCGCGAACACTTGTAGGCGTCAGAGCTAGCGCAGACTGAGCATCTTGCAGTGCTGCTGTCGGGTCCTGCTGCAGCTCACGGTTGGCCTTGATGATGAAGTTCACTGCCTGCACTCTGCGCAGATCAAATGTTCCGCGATACACGAGCATGGCTCCGCCGATATTGTCGGAGGGCTGCACGCCGTGAAATATCCTGTAAGGCTGAAGTTCGCCGGGCTCCCATTCGACTCCCGCATAGCTAAGCCCGCTGATGATGAAGAGCCCGCTCGCTTCGGCCGGGGGCATGGCCTGCAGATCCCCTGGATTCCCTGGCAGCAGCCGGCAGGGTACGCCGTAGTACTTCAGGTCCGCGGCGCCGTCGTACGCGATCCAGCAGTCGGTGATGTTGCGCGCCTTCAGCCATAGCGCGGTCTGATAAAGAGCCTGCCCCCAGTCATTATTGGAGTCGGTCAGGTACTTATAAGTGTTTCGCTCGCCTCCCAGGAATTCGTCTGCATAGGCGAAGTAATCCGGATAAACGAGGACCGCCGAAACCACATGCGCTGCGATCAGCAGACCGATCGCCTGACCCCAGGCTCTTCGCCTTGTGGTCTGTGTAATGTAAACCACGCCTCCCGCGATAAGCAGGATGAGGAACGACACGGTCGGGAGCACATGGCGATATCCGATATCCAAGCCAGAGGTCATCGCGATGCTGTACCAGATCACCACCGGCGCGAGGAGGAAGAGGAATGCACGACGACGTTCGGGACGCAGCCACCTACCGGCAGCAAGCGACAGCACCAGCAAGACAACAAATGCTGGCGTGCTCTTGATGAGGAAGGTGATGGGAAAGTAATACCAGACGCCGTGCGGCAGCAGTCTGCCGAGAATCCAGGGTGGCAGACCGGGATGCGACACGTTCAGCACATCGCGAGCGGCAACAGATGCCAGCGTGCCGCAAACGGAATCAGGTAGTCCGGCAGCAGTCCGGTTGTCCCCTGCGCACGCACTTGCGTCAGAAAATCGGCGAGGCTCAATGTGATCGGCGTTTCATCCGGG
>CAZLIE010000074.1:20069-20547 GCA_964559345.1 uncultured Terriglobales bacterium | reverse complement strand
AGAATTTACTTCCTTTCACTGTAGCAGTGTTGCTGGACCAGTTGGACTAAGTAAAAACCTGAACTCACGTTCCTGCTAGAAATAATCCGGCAGTCGCTCCCGTAAAACGTTGCGCAGCAGCATACGAGGTGCCAGAATGGTGACAATTCTCTCGAGATTCTCTTGTCCAGGCCCAAATCCAAGATTGTGGTAGTGTCCCATGATCCCAGTCTAGCGGACGTACGTAAGACAGTTCTCGAGGGTGCCGGTTTCGACGTAGTTCCTGCCGCGGATGTCGGCACGATAGAAAAAACGTGCAAGGAAAACGAAGTGCAGCTGATCATGATCGGATATTCGCTTCCGCCAGCCGAGAAGCGGCGGATATGGGCCACCGCCCGCGAGTTCTGCAAAGTTCCGATTCTCGAACTCTACAGGAAAGGGAAGCCGGAACTGCTGGAGCAGAATGTCTTTTCTCATGAATCGGTCGAAGCAGACGATC
>CAZLIE010000074.1:0-20059 GCA_964559345.1 uncultured Terriglobales bacterium | reverse complement strand
GCAATCCGTCCAAAAGCTGCTGCGAAATTAATCCGCGAAATTTCTGAGGTAAGAAAAAAAAGAACAGGAAAGTTTCAGCGCTTCTGCGCAGTTGCGGCGGAAGGAACCGGCGCGGGTTGCGGCATGGTGTAAATCACTTCTCCGGGACGCGCATAGCGCAGTTGCTCACGGGCTTCCTTTTCGATCGTCCGGGGATCGCTCTTCAGCGCCTGCACCTGATGGGCGAGTCTGTCGTTTTCCTGCTTCAAACTATCAATCTCTTTATTCAACGACCCGTATTCGGCGCGCTTGTTCGAATAGACCATCGTTCCGTTCGCGCCAAAGACCGCATGGTAGGCGACCCAGCAGGCGAGGGCAGCGACCGCGACCGTGGCGCACTTGCGTCGCCAGCGATATAGCGATTCCGTAATCGCTTGAAGTATTACTTTAAGGTTTTGCGTCGCCTGATTTATTGCAGCACCCACTGTTTCGCGGCCTGGCTCAGCTTGGCCGAGTCCGACTCTGATCGAGCTTCGGTGTATACGCGCACCACAGGTTCAGTTCCCGACAGGCGATAACAGACCCACGAACCATCGTTAAAGATCAACTTTAACCCGTCCTTGCGCACCACTTGCTTCACCTTGCGGCCGGAAAAGTCCTGCGGGTTGGACTGCAACTTTCCAGTGAACTTCTCTTTGACGTCGGTGGTCAAGCGGAAGTTCTCGCGAACCGGATAATAGGAACCAACTTTGCCAAATAATTCGCACAAAAGTTCTCCAAGATTTTTTTTTCGCGTCGCAATCATCTCGCAGCAGAGTAGCCCGGCGATGATGCCATCTTTTTCCGGAACATGTCCGCGGATCGACAGACCCGCGCTCTCTTCGCCGCCGATGGTGATCTTGTCTTCCTTGATGAGCTCGCCGATGTATTTGAATCCGACGGGAGTTTCGAAGAGTTCGACACCGAACTTATCAGCCTGAGCATTCAACAAATTGGTTGTCGCAACGGATTTTCCAACACCCTTCTTCCATCCGCGTGTCTCGTGCAAATAGTCGAAGAGCAGAGCAATCACATAATTCGGCTGCAGGAATGTTCCGTCATAATCGACGATGCCGAATCGATCGGCATCGCCATCGGTGCAGATGCCAATCGCGGCGCCGGTCTCTTTCATCCTCGTGCGGCAATCATCGAGCAGCTTGCCTTCGGGTTCGGGCGCGTGTCCGCCGAACAGCACATCCCGGTAATCGTGGGCGGTGGCAACGGAGACTCCATGTTCGCGCAGCAAGGTGTCGGGATATCCCCGCGCGGCGCCCCAGAAGGGATCGAACACAATTTTTATATTCGCCTTCTTGATGGCCTTGATGTCAACGAGCTCCGAGAGGCGCTTGAGATAGTCGGGACGGACATCGACCTCTTGGCTAGAACCTTGTTTTCCTCCGGAGCCGTCACTGGAAGTGGCAAAGTTCACGGCAGCGATCTCCTGCTCAATTGCTTTGGTGACTTCTGGCAGCGCGGGAGCGCCGTCGGGAGTCGAAAACTTGATGCCGTTGTACTCCGGCGGATTGTGCGAGGCGGTGAAGTTGATGCTACCGTCGGTCTTGCCCTTGATCACCCCATAAGCAATTGCCGGTGTGGGCGCAGCTTCGGGAATCACAAGTGGCGTCACCTCGTGAGTGCTGAGGATGGAAGCAGCCTGTTCAACGAAGGTTTCACCCATGAAACGAGGATCGCGTCCGACCAGGAGCTTTGCGCCGTTCTTGTTCTGAGACGCTACATAGCGGCCGATGCCGGTGACAGCGCGCCGCACGTTTTCCATGGTGAACTCGTCAGCAAGAATCGCCCGCCATCCCGAAGTGCCAAATTTGATCTGCGTTGCCATATGCACGCCTCGTTTTCCAAACGATTCAGAAGCAAGGACAACGGTATGTGATGCTTCTCCCTTGCGCTCTCGTCGAAAACCCTCGATTGTAATGGAATGCCGGAACACAAGCTGATCCTCAGCACAGCAGGTTCAAAGGAAGAAGCGGCAAAGATCGCCGATACCTTGGTCGGAGAGCGCCTGGCCGCATGCGTCAACATCATCGGCCCGATTGACTCGGTGTATCGCTGGCAGGGAAATGCGGAACGCGCGCAGGAATTTCTGTTCCTGATTAAGACGACATCCGCGCTTTCACAACGAGCGCAGACGCGGATCCGCGAACTGCATTCTTACGAACTGCCGGAGGCGATTGAAATTAGCATTTCTGGCGGGAGTGCGGAGTATTTGAGTTGGATCAGTGAAAGCGTGGAGTGACGACTTAAGTGCGCTTGTCCATCACATAGGAAGTTTAGCGCAGAGAGTCCCGCCAACCGGCGGGACGGCCGAGATTAGCCCAGCATGAAATACTGGGTATGCTGCGGCTCGAACCCAAGCCCGCCAGCCCGGCGGGGCGGCTGAAAATCGCGCTGCAAATCAATCAGACCACAATCCCTGCTACACGAACGCGAAAATGAGAGGGCCGGAAGCCCGTCGGCGAAAGGTGAGCACAGCCGCGGAAGCGCTGTGAATACAAGGGGTCCGAGCGCCAGAGACGCGGCAGTCTTTCGAGATCACAGGCTAAACACATTTAGTGCCGCGCTTCCAGGGCTCAGCTTATTTTTTCTTTGTACTCCTAGCCCTTCCGGCTGGGCTCAGGTTTGGCCTCCGGCCCTCGATTCCCACGGCGCTGAACCAGACCGGGTCTGTCCCCGGGCAGTCTCGTGATTGTTGGAAAGTCAACGCCCGGGCTGGGGCGCCCGCGTCCACATGAGTTTTGGTTGCGTCGGCCGCGCGCGGTTTGCCAGGACTCATCTCGCAAGGCCTAAAGGCGTTCCGCATCACAAATGGGGGTTTCCACCCTCGCCTCACCCTGCCGCGGAGAACTTCTGGCTACGCACTTCAGGCAAAAGACGCTCCGCCTTTGCCCCGGACGAAGATTTGTAGAATTTGTACACAGCCACCTGCTCTCTACTGAAATCTCCTGATTGCTGAAGCTCGGATAACGCGTGCATGAAACTCTCGCTGTGGGTGGTTACCAGCAACTGATGTCCATGGCTGGTGGCATCGGCGAACATTCTACATAGATGGACATGACTGTCGGGATGCAGCCCGGCCTCGGGCTCCTCAACCAAGATCACGCTGTTCGCAGGCGCGGCGAAAATCTGAGCGATGATCGGGAGAACTTGTTGCGCACCGGATCCTGCAGACTCGATTCCTAAGGGGGTATCGAACACGGAGTCCATGTAACCGGCGTGGAGGAGTTCTTCTCCGATCCAGCCGCTCGCGAGCGATCCCAGCCCAAAGAGGTTCGCCCAGTGCTGGATCTTGCAAGCCTGCGCCCGATACTTTGCATGCGCGAATATAACTGACAACACGGTCAGCGTGCGTTCGCCCCGCCGGCCCACCACCAGCGGACGGCTCTCGCTCTGCGGCTGCTCGCGACGCGGAGTGCGATCCGAGCCGACCATGAACACCCGCTGCCTTAGATAAGCGCCGATGAACGACGTGAAGAGCGCGTACATCATGAAGCTGCGATGGGTCCGCTCGTCGATCTCCTGCCCCCCAATCGCAACCGTGCCCATAAAGAGCTTGGGAGCGAGCACCGCATCGCCGTGAACGACTGGTTCGAAGACACGCTCGGCATGACGCGGAAAGTTGCACTCGAGCACTGCGCCATGTCCTTTTTTCAGCAGACCTCGACCGAGTGGGGTGGTGTAGTTGGTCGCCGTAACTTCGCCGTCCACGAACAGCTCATGCTTCCATTCGTCGGTATCGCGCCGATGTCCGGTGCGATAGCCGAGAGTCTGAGCGTCGATCTCCGGCTCGTCATAGTGATTGCGAAACCAGCTCCTCAGATGAGCGCCTGCCTCCAATTCGATTGCCACTAAGAACGGCAAGCCTTCATCGAGCCTGTGAAATACGAAGGCGCCGGTTGGTCCGAGGTTCACCAGACGGTCGTTCCATTTGATCCGAGGTGGCTGCTCGGCGACAGGAGCGCTCTGCGCGAGCAATCCGATGGCGTCCAGAACCGAAGTCTTGCCGCTTCCGTTCGGGCCAACGAGGACCGTCAGCGGACGAAGGTCCATACGAGCAAGCTCGCCAAAGGCCTTGAAGTTCCGGATTTCGACTGAAGTCAGCATGCGGAGGGAACTTATATCACGAATACAAGAGATTTCACCACGGAGACACGGAGAACACCGAGAAAAGCAAAATCGGGCGAAGGCAACCCCCAATGCCTTTTCTCTGTGTCTTCCATGTCTCCGTGGTAAAACGCTTTAGTGGCCAATCCGAATGGTGTAGATCTTCACGCGATTGCGCGCCAAGTGATGCGGGCGCGCGGTTTCGATTCTCAGTTTCCTCCGGAAGTTCAACAGCAGGTCAGCCAAATAACCAAGAACCCGCCTCAGCCGGCGCCCAATCAGGGTATTCGCGATCTGCGCGGTGTTCTTTGGTCCTCAATCGACAATGACGATTCCAAGGACCTGGACCAGATCGAGTATGCCGAGCGATTGCCATCGGGTCAGACAAAAGTGCTGGTTGGCATTGCCGACGTCGATGAGTTTGTTCGGAAGAACACAGCCATCGACGCTCGCGCGGCGAAGGAGACAACCAGCGTTTACACCGGCATCGAGATGTTTCCTATGTTGCCGCTGGAACTCTCTACCGGACTCAGCTCGCTGGCTGAGGCCGCCGATCGATTGTGTGTGGTGGTCGAGTTCGTAGTGGACAAGGACGGCGACGTCGAGTCGAGCGACGTGTATCGTGCCGTCGTTCGCAATAAGGCGCAGTTGACCTACAGCGGAGTGGGAGGCTGGCTGCAGGGAACCAAACCAGCGCCGCCGAAGGTGAGTGCTTCGGCCGAATTGCAAGCTCAGCTCAAGCTGCAGAACGAAGTTGCGCAAAACCTAAAAGCCCAGCGCTATAAGCACGGCGCGCTCAATATCGAGACCGCGGAAGTGCATACCGTGATGTCGAACGGAGACATTGTGGGGATCCGCGATCAGGAGAAGAACCGCGCCAGCGACTTGATTGAAGAGTTCATGGTTGCGGCCAATGGGACGGTCGCGCGCATGTTCGAAGCGAAGAAGGTCTCATCCATCCGGAGGGTGGTGAAAACTCCGGAGCGCTGGAGCCGAATTGTAGAACTCGCGGCAGAGCAGGGCGGAAAGCTCCCGGTGCAACCCGATGCCAAAGCGTTGAACGACTTCCTCATCCAATGCAGGGCCGCTGATCCCGATCATTTTGCCGACCTGTCGCTTGCTGTGGTGAAACTGCTCGGCCCGGGTGAATACGTGCTGGAGCGCCCCGGCGATCCCGACGCCGGCCACTTCGCGCTTTCAGTCCACGACTACACGCATTCCACGGCTCCCAACCGGAGGTTTTCGGACCTTGTGAGCCAGCGCATATTGAAAGCCGTCCTCGCCAAAGCGTCGCCGCCTTATTCGGATGACGAACTCGCGGCAGCCGCAACGCACTGCACCGAGAGGCAAGACGCTGCGCGCAGAGTTGAGCGCGACATGTCAAAGCGCATAGCGGCGGTTGTATTGCGAAAGAGTATCGGGCAAGTGTTCGATGCAATCGTTACGGGAGCGAATCAGCATGGGACCTTCGTCCGAACGCTCAAGCCCCACGTGGACGGCATGCTCGTCCAGGGTCAGAATGGACTGGATGTGGGAGACAGGCTGCGAGCAAAGCTGGTGAATACCGACGTTCAGCGCGGGTACATTGACTTCGCCAGGGCCTGAGCTTGCGATTGCAAACGGTGCCTTAGCTCACGCGTGCTAAGACATTTTTGCGTGCCGGGAATCACCTCCAAGTTACTCGCAAAAGAGGTAAACTCCCTAGCCAGTTAAGCGGCCTACAGTTCGGAACCCGAAAAAAGACTGGGGTTGCGCCAGCAACTTTGAGCTGGTCAATATGCGTCACTTGCGCACTTGCGCTTCACAGGAGAAGGTATATGGCTTTTTGCAGTAGTTGCGGAAGCGAGATCGCTGCCGGATCTACATTTTGTCCCAAATGTGGAAGACCAGCGGTTCAAGCGGTTGGCAGCGGCGCAGCAGCGGTTCCGGCCTCATCAGCCGGCATGCCCGACAACGTTGCAGGGATGCTGGCGTATGTCACCTTTATCCCCGCAATTATTTTCCTGGCAATGGCTCCTTACAACCGCAACAGTTTCGTTCGCTTTCATTCCTTTCAATGCATTTTCTTTTCGGTGGCGCTGTTCGCGATCCACTTGATCCTGGGTGTGATCCCTGTGATCGGCTGGATCTTTTCGCTGCTGGTGAGTTGTGTCGCGCTGGTGCTCTGGGTGCTTCTGCTCATCAAGGCTTACCAGGGACAACGCTTCAAGTTGCCGATCATTGGAGATTTGGCAGAGAAGCAAGCGAACGCGGCTTGATCCGATTTGTGGGGGAGCGTTTTTTTACTTACTAGCGGAGGCCTTCGCGCGAGGAGTCTCGCAGGTCCTGTTCGCCGGCACGGACTACCTGCTCGGCCAGGTTGAGATAGCGGCGTGCCTCGCCAGGCATGTCGCGATGGAATTTCTTATAGAACTCCTCCTCGATTTTCCTGAAGAACTCCTGGAGTTCGGTGTCGTCGATGCGGTTTTCTTGTCGTCGTTCCATTTTTGAATGATCGCGCCGTGGCGCTCGGCTTAGACGCTGCCAACCGCGTAGGTCTTCGTTCATTTTAATACGCGCTCTCAGTAAATCTGAACCCGTCGCCGGCTTAAGGGCAAACTTACGTATCAGGGCAGAGATCCTGCTTATTCGCCGGAGTAGAACTTAGGATCGCCGAGGCTGCCCTTTCGCGGCAGGTGGCGAATGTACCGGATGATGCTCCAGATCTCGTCGTCGCTGAGCATGCCTTTGGACGCCGGCATTCCCGAAGGGTAGATTCCGTTATCGATGATCCACTTCAGTTGCCCGTCGGTGTAAGCCTGCACTTCTGCATCTGCCAGGGATGGAACCGGCGGGGACATTCTGTCGGCGAAAGGCACTCCGGTCTTCTGACCGTCGAGTCCGTGGCAGCTTACGCAGTAAAACGAGAACGCCTTCTTTCCGCGCTCCAAGGTATCTACATCAGCTGGGAGCGGGTTCTTCTCGCCCTTGTTGCGGATGGTGATGTGGTGTTTCACGCTCGCGGCCGCCTTGGTCTCGAGCGACGAAGGCGCTCTGACTCCGCAGCCTGCCAACGCAAAACTGGACACGGCCATCAACAAGCAACGCAGCCGGCAACGTGAAATACGTTTCACCGATTTACTCCACCACATTCACGACAAGGTGCATGTTGCCGTGGCCGGAGCCACAAAAATGGTCACAGATCGCGACGAACTTTCCCACTTGATCTGGGGTCACTTTGACGTCCGTTGCTGTTCCCGGAGTGATTTCGGCGTCGATCTTCAAAGGTTTGAGGTAGAGACCGTGCACCACGTCCTCGCTGTTGAGGCGAAGCACCACGGGTTCGCCCTTTTTGAGAGTGATTTCGGCCGGCGCAAAGGCGAAGCGTTTGGCCTTGACTTCAATTACCTGCGGCGACGCCGCATCCTGCCGATAGGCAAACATTGCAGTGGATAGCACCGCGACGGCCATCATTGAGACCGCTCTCCGGAGTTTCGATTTCATTTACATTTCTCCATTCTTTAGGAATTGTTGGGCGCCGACGATTTCGTTGAACTCGCGGAGGCTCAGCTCGACGTCCTTGATATCGAGCGAATTGGTGGAAACATTTTTTCCCGGACGCTCATTGACGATGCGAATGCCAAGGTTCTTGAACGGCTGCTCCTTGTCAAAGGCAATCGGCTTCTTCTGATCGACCGCAACGGTTGCGGGGTCGGGGAAGGCGAAGATGAGGGATCGTGCCGCGTAGTGCTTTGCGTGTCCGTCATCGTGCTCGTGATTGCGGTGGATATGGCCGTAGAGAACGGTCACGTTCTCATAAGGAGCCAGAACATTCATGACCTCGTCGCCGTCGCTTGTGAACCATTCCCATTCCGGCTTTAGATCGAAGAGAGGCCGATGCGTCATGACGACGATCGGACTGGTTTTTGAAAACCTCACCAGGTCCTCCTTCAGCCAGGCGATGCCTTCGGGACCGACTTCGGGCTTCGCGCGTGAGACATTGTCCAGCGCGATGAAGTGCACGCCACGGTGATCGAACGAATACGAAGTTTCTCCGAAGTGTTCGCGATACAACACGCCGGCATCGAGTCCGGCGTCGTGCTCGCCTGGCACCATTCTCAAAATCGGCGACTTGAGACGACCGGCGATTTCTTTGAACTGCTTCATGCGTCCGGCATGCTCATCGGGTTTCTCGGTGTCATGTGTCAGGTCACCAGTGATGATCACCAGATCAGGTTGCTGCGCGAGCTCGTTCACCATGTCCACAGCGTGCTCGAAGGCCTTGGTGCCGAGCGGATCGGGTGGACCATTGAAGCCCACGTGGGTGTCGCTGAGTTGCACAAACGAAAATGGTGTGGGTTTTTCGCCGTTCTCTTTGCCTAGGAAGTTAAGGAAGGCATCACTTCTGCCGGAAGCCGCTGTCGGTAGCACCTGGTACAGAGCGCCGATCCCAAAGCTGGTGGCGGCGATCTTCATAAATGAGCGTCGATTCACGTCTTTTTTCAAGCTATTCTCCTGTCGCCTGCGTCCAAGAGAACCAGACACGGTCCCTCTTTATTCCCAGCGCTGAGATAGTCCCGAAAAGTTTTTGTTGATTTGGGGAATAGATTGCGCTCGGCTCCGGTTTAGGAGTACAGAATGATTGCTTCCGATGACACTGATCGGGTGGCCCGCTTCGAAGTTCTGGTGCTGCCGCATTTAAACGCTGCCTACAACCTGGCGCGGTGGATGACGCGCAATGCGAGTGACGCCGAGGACATTGCGCAAGAGGCAATGCTCCGCGCCTTTCGCTTCTTCGACTCCTTTCGCGGGGAAGATGCGCGAGTATGGCTGCTGACCATCGTCCGCAATACTTGTCTTACGTGGATGCGGCGCGGCATTCCGCAGCAGAACGCTGCTGAGTTCGACGAGCGCATTCATACGGACTTGGAAACGTCGGTGACGCCGGAATCGGCGTTCCTGCGCGACGCGACCAGCGAGCAGCTGCGGCGATCGATTGAGCAATTGCAGCCGGAGTATCGCGAAGTGATCCTCATGAGAGAGTTGGAACAGCTTTCCTATAAAGAGATCGCGACTATCACGCAAGCGCCACTGGGGACGGTGATGTCACGCCTGTCACGAGGACGTAGCATGCTTCGGCACCTGATAAGAAGCCAGAGAGCTTCGGAGGTGAAACATCATGGGTAACCATTCGGAGAGAAACTTGTTGCACGCATATCTTGACGACGAACTCGATCTGGTTCGCAGCATGGAACTCGAAGACCATCTGGTCGAGTGTTCGGACTGCGCCCAGGAACTCGCTAGCTATCGAGCGGTGTCGGAAATCATGAAGCGCGAGCCGCTGCGGTATGACGCTCCTAAAGAATTGCTGGACAAGATCACCAGCGAGCTGCGTCGGGAAGCGCGAGAGGCCAAGGCTCCGGAAAGTCCGCGAGCGTTGGTCGAGAACTCACGACGAACGGTTCCATGGTGGAGTTGGGCGGCAGTGGCTGCTTGCCTGATATTAGCGGCCGCTCTGGTTGCGCCAAGAATGTTTCGAAGCCAGGAGAAGCCGTTGACCCAGGAGATAGTCGCCGATCATGTGCGCTCGCTTATGGCCACTCATCTCACCGACGTCCTTACTTCCGATCAGCACACGGTAAAGCCGTGGTTTACGGGAAAGCTCGACTTCTCTCCACAGGTTCGTGATCTCTCGACCCAAGGCTTTGAGCTGATCGGTGGCCGCCTCGATTACGTGGAAGGACGCAACGTTGCCGCGATCGTGTATCAGCGACGCAAGCACGTCATCAACCTGTTTACCTGGCCAGCGCCGGAAAGTGACGAGCAGCCTCACACAGAGGGTCGCCAAGGCTTCAATGTGATCACCTGGAGGCAAGCGGGAATGTACTATTGCGCCGTGTCTGATTTAAATGGTCAGGAGCTGAGCACGTTCGTTGACTTGATCCAGGAATGAGCTAGGAGCGCAGCAGATCGTCGCAGCAGGAAATGCACATCTCCGGTCGATGGCTCAGGAGATCCTCGACGCTATAGATGCCAGTAGCAACTGCAATAGCGGGAATGCCGTTCGCATGAGAAGAGGCGATGTCCGCGGGAGTATCGCCGACGACACAGACGCGCGCTTCTGGTCCTAGTCCTGCTTTCGCCTGAGAAATTCCATGGGCGATTACGTCATCGCGACGCTCGCGCTCTCCCGAAAATGATCCGAAGGAAAAATAATCCCGCAGACCGCAGGCGCGCAGCTTGGCCCATCCCACTCGTTCCAGATTTCCGGAAGCCACTCCGAGCAGTTTTCCGGCCGAGCGAAGATGATCGAGTACATCAATGATTGACGGGCAAAGTTCGGGCCGCAAGCTGGCGGCGTTTAGCTCCACATCGGCGCTCATTGCATCGATCACTGCCGGCAACTTTGGAAGCCACGCAGATTCGGCGACTCCCGCTGAATCGAGGTAAGCTCGGAGAATCCCGATGTCGGTGTTGCCGTGGACGGGAACACCGTCGAGCCGGAAGTCCAGCCCGAAGATATTGGCTACGGCGCGATGGAAGGCGCGGTAATGGACCGCGTCGCGGCTGTTGAGCAGAGTTCCATCGATGTCGAACAGATAGGCATCGAAACCCAGCCAATTAAACCCAGGCTGAATGTGAGCTCTGCATGCGAGCGTGGATTCAACACGTTCTGGTGAAACCCAGCCCGTTTTCAGGCTCGAAGTTCGATCGCCGTGCCGAGAACTGCTGAAGCTGCTTTCCGATTCCGAACCTTGTTGCTGATCACCGGTCCGGTCGTGGAGCCGCCTCATGCCATCATCGTACAGCCTTGGTTTCGACCCGGGCTTCCTCGGGGCGCACGCTGCGTGGTGGACGCCGCGAGCCGTTGCGCAGTTCGGCCAAGTCAAGGTTCAACTCGGTAATCGTGCGGCTGAGAGTATTGCGATGCATGCCAAGCTCTCGGGCAGCCTTGCTCTGATTTCCATGGTTGCGGTCGAGAACATTCATGATGAAGCGCTTCTTGAACTCGCGCACCGCTTCTGAGTAGAGAATGCCAGACTCGTGCATCTGCGCAACGAGGGCTTCAAGCTGGTTCTTCACAGAGCCTCCAGGAACACGGCAGAAATGCAAGCGGCCGTAAAGCCGCAACTCGGTTATTTGCTGACCTCGGCCGGGCCAGCATTCTTCTTTTCGGTTTCGGCGCGCAACTCCGACTTCGACTGCAAGTTCTGAATGGCGGTTGTCCCCGACCGCACGCGAGCACGAAGCTCGTACGGCGCGACCCAGGTTGCCGTTCGAGCGGCTACAAGAAAGTAGCCACCCAGACTGGACCGGGCGAGCGCCTGCGAATCGGGAGCAAAGGCTGCTATAGCAAGTACACCAACGGTAACGATTGCGACTCCGCGGACGAGCCCAAATGCGCCGCCGAGGAAGCGATCCACCCAACTGAGTCCAACTTCTTTCACCGCCCATCGCGCGATGCGTCCCACGATTCCAGCAAGAATCATGATCGCGAAAAAGATGGTAAAAAACGCAGCGATGTCCGCGTATTGCGTCCTGCTTACGTACGGCTGAAAGAAGGTGGAGAGCCGGTGGTATCCCCATACTGCCGATAAATATCCGAGAACAGCTCCGGCCAGAGAGAAGATCTCGTAGAGAAAACCTTGTGCCGCAGACAACAGAATCGATAGCAGAATCACAGCTACAAACGTCCAGTCGAAGAGAGTCACAGTTGCAGCTCCTTGCCTGAGAGCTGTCGATAAGCTTGCACGTACTTCTCGCGGGTTTTCAGAACAACATCCTTCGGCAGAGATGGAGCCGGAGGATTCTTGTCCCAACGAATAGATTCGAGGTAGTCGCGTACGAACTGCTTGTCGTAAGAGAGTTGCGGACCACCGGGCTTGTAGGTCTCCGCCGGCCAGAAGCGCGAAGAATCGGGCGTCAGAACTTCGTCGGCTAAGACGATTTCGCCGTCGATCAGACCGAACTCAAACTTAGTATCCGCAATGATGATGCCGCGCGCACTCGCGTGTTCGACAGCCATGCCGTAGATCCGCAAGGTCAGGTCGCGAAGTTTTCTGGCATGAGTGTCGCCGACGAGCTTCACGGCCTCATCGAAGCTGATGTTGATGTCATGGCCGGTGCTGGACTTCGTTGCCGGAGTAAAGATCGGTTCCGGAACACGGTCTGACTCGCGCAACCCAGC
Organism: uncultured Terriglobales bacterium; assembly: GCA_964559345.1. Lineage (GTDB taxonomy): Bacteria > Acidobacteriota > Terriglobia > Terriglobales > Acidobacteriaceae > Gp1-AA112. The sequence goes on along the minus strand of CAZLIE010000074.1, from coordinate 7,755 downwards.
CGGCAAAGGGATGCCACATACCGATTGTGTCTGCTGATATTCCTTCCAGCCCGAGCCGGAGAGATATCCACGCGCCACGCACTCAATCGGAAACATGCGAGCGCGTCGCACCAGCATCGATCGTCCGCGAAGTTGCTCGCCGGAAAACCTCAGCGGACCAGGATATTCATCCACATTCGCCGTGATCACATGATTTGCTACGATATCGCGCAGAAATTCGAACCAGAAGAGCGAAAGTTGTGTGAGCACTCTGCCTTTATCGGGAATTCCTGTGGCCAGAACGTGATCGAATGCCGATATCCGGTCGGAGGCAATGAAGAGCAAGTCGTCGCCAACCACGTATATGTCCCGCACCTTGCCTCTCGCATACAGAGTCAAAGCGGGAAGTTCGGATTGGGTGAGGACTGCGCTCAAGCTCGGTAGATTTTCCTTCAAGGAGTGACTGGAGATTCGTATTCTATCCCCCGCAGAAGTTTTGTCAACGCGATGAGAGACACGCAAACCACGTTGCTTCACTTTTCCGTGACGAGAGAAAAAACTTGCGGACGTCGATTGCAAAAACTCTCGCCAGACGTTTGGTTTCACGCATTCTGGAAGTAGATGTTGGAGTTGCGGTTGAAGAAAAAGTTTTAACTCTGACAACTTCAGACAGCGCTACGCGACAAAAAGTTCCACAGCTTCCACAGGAACCAGAAAACCGTGGAGCGCGGATCGCCGACAGAAAAGAAGTTGCAGCGAGCGGCCCTGTTCACGCCGTTATCACCCTGTGCTGATAACGCGAGTGCGAAGACAACCGAGGCTCACTGGGGATTCCGCGCTGTCCCGATTATGTTTTATCCGAGAATTCGCAGGAATCGGTTCGGACTGTTCTGGAAATTCGGAAACACCTCTGCGAGATCCCGATTTCCAAGATGGCGATACACCATCTCACCTAGTACTTGGCGGAAATCGGTCGTGAGCGCGAGGTCACGTCCTTGATAAAGTTGCGACTGTTCCAGCCCCGGCCAGCGTCCATACACTCTTCCGCCTCGTACCGGACCGCCGACCACAAACATCACGTTGGCATGGCCATGATCGGTGCCGCCCGTGCCGTTCTGGCGCGCCGTGCGTCCGAATTCGGACATTGAAACCAGAACGGTGTTCTCGCCGAGATCGCCGAGATCGGTCCAGAAGGCAGCAATCGATTGCGAGAACTCGCGAAGAAGATTCGCGAGCTGACCTTGCGTGTTGCCCTCGTTCACATGGTGGTCCCACCCGCCGATATCGACGAAGGCAACCTCAACACCGAGGTCGGCTTTGAGCAGTTGTGCGACCTGCCGCAGGCTGTCGCCGAATCTTCCGCGTGGATAGTTTGCGCCGGCTGCCGGTGTGTACTTTGCCGGATCGGCAGCCTTCAGCATCTTCACCGCTTCGAAGGTTTCTTGCCCCGTGCCATGAAGAACGCTGTCCACCGAGTGCTCGTACATCGCTTCGAATGTGTTGCTGATCGGCGCAGCGTTGGGATTGCGTCCGCCGACTCCGAAATCGTTGATATTCGAGATGGCAACCGCGGGGAACTTGCCGGCGAGAGTGCGCGGCAACGCAGTGCTTAGAGCGACAGCGCCGAACGGCGAATGCTGACCGGCGCCGAGCGATTGCATCGCGCGGTTGAGCCATCCGTCTTCAGTGGACTTCAACCCCGGCGTGCCCGATTCCATGAAGTCTTGGGCGTCGAAGTGGGAGCGTGTGTCGTCGGGCGATCCCGCTGCGTGGATGACGGCAAGGTGTCCCTGGTCCCAGAGCGGCTTGAAAGCTTCCATCGAGGGATGCAGTCCGAAGAATCCGTCGAGATCGATTGCGGAAAGTTGTGAGCGCGAAGGACGCGGAATCGCAATGGTCGGACGCATCGCATAGTACGCCTGCTCGCCGTGAGGCACGATGATGTTGAGTCCGTCGGCGGCGCCGCGTTGAAACAGAACGATCAGACGCTTCTTCCCTGTCACGGGCATTGTGGATCCGTACACTGCACGCGTGAGGAAACTGGGAATGGCGGACGTACCCACCATTGCCATCGCTCCGCCCTTCAGGAACGCTCGTCTTGTGATCGCCATAACTGCTCCATACTCCTACAACGCTTCTTGCAAAACTAAGTTGCTCCAGGCTATCTGCGCTGAAAGTCCGGAGAGCCAAGCAGCAGCCCGGCCATCAGGCGAAGATTCGCGCCTTGCATCTGCGGAACATTGTTGCGCGCCGCCGCATTGGGATCGTTCAATTGATTCAGAATCGTCTCGTGGGTTTGCTTCGCCACATCCCCATCGAGCAACGTCGATTCAAACCTGGCAAGTGCGCCAGCAGCATCGGATGGACTTTGCTCCTGATTGAGGATGGCGTCCGGAGTCCACTTGATACCGTTGAGCCGACCGGCTGCGAGCGCCAGTGCGAAGTTCATGCGGCTCAGCAGTGCCGCCGAGTTGACCCACGCTTCTGCCTTCGACGAGTAGCCCGTCGGTGGTTGCATACCATAGAGCGGCATCCCCAGTTTTTGTAGCTGTCCATTGAGAGCCTGGGGATTATCGACCTCAGCGCCAGAGGCGCGGACTGCCGACACGACAAACTCAAGCGGCGTCTTTACCTTCGCGTGATAAGCATCAGGCGACCAGAACTCCGGCGAGTTGTACATCGTGCGAAGGACTTCGCGGATGTCGCCGTCGGTGTGCTTGAAAGTGTTTGCCATGCGGCTGACGAGCGACTCCGGCGGATTGTCCGACACGAAACGTATCGCCAGCTTTTTGGAAATGAAGTGCGCAGTGGAAGGGTGATGTGCGAGCATCTCCAGCGCATCTTCGCCTTCCTTTTCGCCGTGGTCTTTGAATTTCTTACCGAGGACAACCTTCGTGCCCGGCTCATGCCGGCGATCATCGAAGGTGAAGCCGCCGCCCTGCTGCGGCTTGTCGATTGTCCACCCAGTGAGGACCTTCGCGAGTTCAGTGACGTCCTTCTGCGTGTAGCCGCCGTCAACGCCGAGTGTGTGCAGCTCCATTACTTCGCGGGCATAGTTCTCGTTGAGTCCACTCACTCGTTTATTTTTTTGCTGCTGATTCGGTTGATTAGGTCGCCGCTGCCGGGGTGGATCATAGACGATCATCCCAAACGGACCTCGCCGCATCCGTCCCGGTCGATAATTTTTATTGGGATTCCTGCCGCCGTATTTGGCGAAATCGGACTCCGGTCCGATGCTTTGCCAGTTGTCGAGATAAAACAGCATCGCCGGGCTCTTCGCAGTGGCAAGCAGCAGGTCTTTGAACTTGCCCAGCGCACGCGGACGGATGACGTCCCGCTCATACGACGTCAGCATGTATCGGTCGGCGCCCTTGTTGATGAAGATATTGAAGTGGTTCATCCAGAAGTCGGTCATCACTTCGTCGAGCTGCCGCTCGCTGTAAACGGCGCGCAAGAGCTTGGCCTGGGTCAACTCGCCTTGAACCACCGCGACAGGATTGTTGATGGCGACCAGAGTTTCCTTCTGCTGTGGCGTGAGCCCCTGTGCCATGCGCTCGCGTTCCTCCGGCGTAAGTGACTTCGTAAGCGCTCGCATATCGTCTGGGCTCATCTTTATCAAGTCTTTGAAGCGTTGGTCGGAGGGCTCGCTCATCAGCGTGTCGGCGCTGAGCTCGGCGTACATTCGCGATTCGAGGTTGGCATTGCGGCGCTTGCCCCCATTGTCACTTGGGTCGCCTGTAGTCTGAGCACTCGCTGCGTCCTGCTTGGCCTCCTGCTTCTGGCGTTGTTTGTCCAACGCGGCTTCATAGATCGCCTTTTCCTGGGGATCACGCGGGATCGACATGCGTCCGTTCTCGACCGCCTTGATGACTTCGGGAGGCGGAAAATTTAGCACCAACTCCTGGGTGTCCATTTTGAGCGTGCGATATTGAGAAAGCCGCGCTTCGAGCTGCGAGTCGTCAATCTTTTCGGGATGGAGTTGTTGCTCGAACCACCGATCAATCCCCTCCGCTTCGACCCCCTGCACTTCGCCGGGACGAGGTCCGAAGGTGAATCGATTCAAGACGTGGAGCGCACGCTTCTGCTCGTCCATCTGCTGCATGGCGGCAGATGCCTTCGACTTCTTCTTGGACTTGTCTGAGGCGATCAGCGTGACGGCTGAAGTAACGGTGACAATGAGCAGTAATAACGGGACTAACTTTCGATTGCTGTGCATACGACTCTCTCCCCAGCCAAAGTACACCAGTTTCCTGCCAGTCCTAACCCATTTTCCTGATGAAAGTTGCCGGATGGCCCATCGCAGGTAAGAGCCTGAATGGGCAGATTGGGATTGAGCCAAACCACACGTAAGCCTCAACTTTTGTTGTATATTGCGCCACGGAGGGGAACATGCGCGCAGATAACGTAGAAGTCTCTTGGAACGACGAGAAGCACAAATGGCAGGTCAGGATCGAGGTGGGCGAGGAAGTGATTCGTCGTTATTGCGACCTCCCCAGGGATGCCGACGATCAAAGGATCAGAGCTGCTGCACGGCAGACTCTCGTGGACGAAGGATACGACGCCAATGCCGACGAAGTGACACTGTCCCGCACCGCTGCCTAGGCCGTAGCTGCCGCCATTTGGGCGGACTCCTGCTCGCCAAAGCGCACGGAGACGACTTTGGATACGCCCGGCTCCTGCATGGTGACGCCGTACAGCACAGGTGACGCGCTGATTGTCCTCTTGCTGTGCGTGATCACGATGAACTGCGTGCGGTCGCTCATCTCGCGTACCAGCTCGGTAAAGCGGCCAACGTTTGATTCATCGAGCGGCGCGTCCACTTCATCCAATATGCAGAATGGACTCGGCTGGTATTGGAAGATGCCGACCAGCAGAGAAAACGCGGTCAGCGCCTTCTCGCCACCCGAAAGCAAGAGCACGTTCTGAAGCTTCTTGCCCGGCGGCGACGCAATAATATCGATTCCACTCTCTGCCGAATTATCCCCGTCGGTCAGCTTCATGAATCCTTGCCCGCCATTGAAGAGCTTGCGGAAGGTGACCTGGAAGTTCTCGTTGATCTTCTCGAACGCTTCCTGGAACTTCGTGCGGGAGAACTCGTCAATTTCTTTAATCGTGTTTTGAGTATTTTCAATGGAGTCGAGCAGGTCCTTGCGTTGGGTCTCGAGGAATTCGTGCCGCTGCGCTGTCTCTTTGTACTCCTCGAGTGCCATCATGTTCACGGGACCCATGTTGTCGAGCTTTGTCCGCATCTCGCGGTAGAGATCCTCTTCGGGTGCAAGAGTATCGCCGCTAACGGTCGGAATGGAAGTGTCCGCTAGCAGAACTTCAGCTGTGATTGAGAGCTCCTGCAAGCAAGTCTCAGCCAGATGCTGCGCGTCAGATTGAAGCCTGGCGAGAGTGGTCGAGAGCTCGCCGCGCCGCTCACGCAAGGCATCAAGTTCCTGCCGCGCCGAGCGCAACGATGAATCCAGTTCAGAGCTCAAGAGTCGAAGCTGCTCTGCGGCACTCTTCAGCTCCAGTGATTTGATTTCGCATTGCTGGCGCTCGGCTTCCAGTTCCAGCAACGAGTCGGCAAGGCGGATGTTCTCCGCCTCTCGCTCCTGCTGCTCGGCCGCCGCGCCCGCGATACGGGAGTCGAGGGCTTCAGCCCGCGCGGTGACTTCGCGGACCATGCGATCGATGCGTTCCAGGGCGGTTGCGGCTGCGCGGCGTCGCTCCTCGAGAGCCGCGAGACGAGCTTTGGCTTCGGCAGCGCGTTGCATCGCGGTGTCGCGCATTGCGCGCTGTTCGAGTAGCTGCTGCTGTGCGTTGCTGAATTCTAAGTCGAGTTCGCACTGGCGCACTTCGTGCCGCTCCAGCTCTTCGCGCTTGAATGCAAGCAGTTCCTGCTTGCCGGATTGCTGTTGCTGAATGCGATCGATCTCGATCCGGTGCTGGTGTAGGCGCTGCTCAGTTCGAGCAAGCTCCGCTTCCATCTGCTTGAGCGCGACTACGGAGCTGTGCGCGCTCTTCTCGGCTTCGCGCCGCTCGTCCTGTAACCGCTCCAGCAGGGCAGAGAGATCGGCGACCTCTCGTCCGAGAGTGTGCACGCGCATCTCCTCGTGCCGGAGAACTTCTTCAAGTGTATCGACGGTGCGACTCACGTCGCGTAGCTCGCGTTTGATCGCCAGCGGGCCTTCAAGTCGTTGCTTACCGCCGGTGACGGTGACGTTATGGAAGCATTCGCCCGAGGGTGACAGGAAGAAGGCATCCGGATTTTCCAATGCCAGTTCACGGGCTACTCCACTGTCCGGGGCAATGTAGCCGTCCCGCAGTTTGGGCAGGATTACTTCGAGTGACTTACCGAATCCGTTGAGTACGCGAATGCAGCGAGTGAGCGGGACAATGGAATCGCGAGGAGGCGCCTGCCGGGTGCTCTCATCCACAGCAAATGAGAACTTCGCTTGCGAGTCACTCGGATGTACGAGGAAGGTCGCGCGTCCATCAACGTCAGTGCGCAGAAGGCGCATGCCCTCATCGGCCGCATTCCATGACTTCACAACGATGTAATTGAGCTCGTCGCGCAGGAAGTCGTCCACGACGTTCTCGTACTGGTCATCAACCTCAAGGAAATCGGCCAGGACTCCCGCCGGCGCGAGTCCGCCTTCGACCGCATTGGCTTTCAGCAGTTTTCTTACGGAGTCGGTGGAGTAACCGTGATCTCGGAGCAGAGCGTCCAAGGACGAGCGTTTGCCCATCGCCGAGGCCAACTCTGACCGCAGACTGTCGAGGTGACGCTTGCACTCGAGTTCCATTACGCGTTTCTCGTCAAGATTGCTGCGGACTTCTCCAATTCGATTCGTCAACGCCGAGACGGTATCTGTGATCGACTCGAACTCGAGAGTGACTTGCCCACGACGACCGCCGAGAGTTTCCGCTTCGGTCGCGGCGGCTTCCGCTTCCGTCGCGAGTCGCGAGGACTGATGCGCTAATGAGCCGAGGTGTTCTTCCGTCTGCGTGATTTCGCTCCGAACTCTGGTAATGGCGGACATCACATCGAACACAGCGCGTCGCCGTAATTCCTGCTGCTTTTCGAATTCGGCCAATTGGGTTCCGGCTTCGGCAGCCTGGTCGTGTTCGAACCGATGCTGTTGCTCGGCCATCTCTACGTCAGTGGCTGCGGATTCGAGCACCGCCCGGTTAGAGGCTTCTTCAGTTGAAAGTTCCGTTACTCGCGCACGCGTTCGTTCCAGCTCCGCCTGATCTGAGGCCGAGCTGGCTGCGAGTTCAGCGCAACGCTCCTCATTGTTGCCACGGCGCGAGCTTGCGCGTCCCGCTTCGAGTTCAATGGCGCTCAAGCGCCCACGATTGGCACGCATGTCGGCATCGACAGCGTATCCACGCTCCGTAAGAGCGGTGTGCGTGTGCTCCATCGCTTCGACACTGGAGGCTCGCTCCTGCATCTCGGAGCTCAGGGCCTGAATCTGCTGTTCGAGGGCAGCGTTTTCCGCCGCCATCTGCGTGAGCTTGCTGGCGAGTACGATGCGAAGCTTTTCGCGCATCTCGTCGCGCAACTTGGCATAGCGCTCGGCCTTGGCCGCCTGGCGTCTGAGCGAATTCATCTGGCGCGTGACTTCGTCGAAGATGTCGTTGATGCGAGCGAGATTCTGTTTCGATTGTTCGAGGCGAAGTTCCGCGAGCCGCTTCTTGGTCTTGAACTTGGTTATGCCCGCGGCCTCTTCGATGATCGCCCGCCGGTCATGGGGCTTGCTGGAGAGAATCTGGCCGATGCGGCCT
>CAZLIE010000073.1:0-20631 GCA_964559345.1 uncultured Terriglobales bacterium | reverse complement strand
GCCGACGTTCAGCGTCTCGCCGAGCATGGTGATTCCATCCATCCAGACCTCGACGGGAGTGCGCACGGGCACGCGATGGTCTCGGCGGGCCGTGTCGAGGGAGGCAGTTTCATGCTCCAGCAGGTTGAGAGAGGTGAGCACTGTGCCCACTGATTGATGCACGAGAGATGCCAAAGCAGGTCTCGATGAAATCTTCCTGAAATTTGGCTATTTCAAATGGGTGATGGCGCGACTTGGGTGACAGCCTGTCATCCTGCGAGGTCTGCTTAGACACAATGTCGCATTACGGACGTAACTGAAGATCGTTTGAGAGAATTAAAGACAGCTCATGATCCAGTTGTCATCCGCAGGCAAACGTTTTGGTGCCAAGGTTCTATTTGAAGACCTGGATTGGCTGATTACGCCTAATGATCGCATTGGCGTGGTTGGGGCGAACGGCACCGGAAAATCGACGCTGCTCAAGGTGCTCGCCGGAACCGAGTCGCTCGATTATGGGACCATCACTCGAACGAAGGGAATCACCGCCGGCTACTTACCGCAGGATGGTCTTTCGCTGAGCGGGCGCACCGTCTTCGCGGAATGCATGTCGGTATTCCATGAATTGCTGGGTATCGAGCAGGAGCTCGAGCAGCTCACGAGCTGCATGTCAGAGCTTGATGCGAGTAGCTCCGAGTACCAGCAGGTCGCCGATCGCTTTCATGCGTTGCAAGACAATTTCCGCGCCAGGGATGGATACGCGTTAGAGGCACAAGTAGGAACAGTGCTCTCCGGCCTCGGATTTCGGAAGGAAGACTGGCAGCGGGCTACGGAAGAATTCTCCGGTGGATGGCAGATGCGCATCGCGCTTGCCAAGCTGTTGCTGCAGAAACCAAATCTCCTGCTGCTGGATGAACCCACAAATCATCTGGATCTTGAGACGCGAAACTGGCTCGAGACTTATCTCGGTGGCTATCCGAATGCGTTCGTCCTAATCTCGCACGACCGCTACTTTCTCGACGTGACCGTCAAGAAGACTTGCGAGATATGGAACAAACGCGTCCACTTTTACAGCGGAAACTACGAAAAGTATCTTGCGCAACGCGAGGAACGTAAGAACCAGCTCGAAGCCGCCTACAGCAACCAGCGCGAAAAAATCGAACAATTAGAGGCGTTCATCAATCGCTTTCGTTATCAGGCGACGAAGGCGAAACAGGTGCAGAGCCGGGTAAAAGAGCTGGAACGCATGCAGCGCATTGAGCTGCCGCCTGAAGAGAAGACGATCCATTTCCATTTTCCCCAACCTAAGCCGAGCGGGCGGACTGTCGCCGAGTTCAAAAATGTCGCCAAGAGCTACGGCGAGAAACGAGTATTTCAGAAGGTCAACTTCATCATCGAACGCGGCGACCGCGTTGCGCTGGTTGGCGCAAATGGCGCGGGCAAATCGACCTTGATCCGGATGCTGGCGGGGGCCGAGCCGCTTACGGCAGGCGAATATGTCCTCGGACACAATGCCGAACCCGACTACTTCGCGCAAGACCAATACAAAGTTCTCGATCCGGAGCGGCGAATGCTCAATGACCTCGAAGAAGTCGCACCCCGCTCCACCACGACCGAGCTTCGCAATCTGCTTGGGTGCTTTCTGTTTTCCAACGACGACGTCTTCAAACCCCTGGGTGTGCTTTCGGGGGGTGAGCGCAACCGCTACGCTCTGGCCCGAATGCTGCTGCACCCGTCAAATTTTCTGCTGCTGGATGAGCCGACGAACCATTTGGATATGCGCGCCAAGGATGTTCTGCTGGCCGCATTGCAGGAATACGCAGGAACAGTGGTGTTCGTATCGCATGATCGTTACTTCATCGACAAGCTGGCGACGCGAGTGTTCGAAGTCGGCGACGGCGCAGTCGAAGTCTTCCCCGGCAATTACGAAGACTATCTGTGGCGAAAGCAGGTCGGGCCCGCCCGAGTGAATCCGGTTATGCCTTCGTCGGCGCAGTCGCTGGCGCAAGAACAACCACAGAGTAACGGAGATAAGTCCACGATTGATCAAGCGGGCCAGCGGGAGACAAAGAGCAAGCGCCTCAATCCCATTAGGTTGAAACAGATGAACGAGCGCATCGGGGAAATCGAAGAAGAGATCACAAAGCTCGAGGCCGGTATCATCGAATGCGAGCAGGCGCTGCTGACCTACGTGAGTGCCGAGGAGACTGCGCGGCAGATGCAGTCACTCGCGAACCGGCGTGAGGACTTGGACCGGCTGATGACGGAGTGGGAAGAGCTTTCTCTGCTCAAGGAATAGGCCCGAACTGATCAAACTGAGCTATGCGGCGGATTTGGGGGAAGGGGAGGGCGACTGTCTAGAGTTCGACGATTTTATTCGGCGATGAAGGTCGAAGTTTCCAGGATTGCCTTCTGTGCACTTGTCGCGCTTTGCGGCTCATTCGAGATCAACGGCCGAAGAGTCTGAATCGTCCGTATCTGATTCTGCGAAGGGATATTGAATGTGACAACGGCTTTTTGGGGATCGCTCGCAGCCGACTGTGAATTCGCGGCGGCGATGACTGTCGGCATCACGAATACCTGGATATGGAGGGCGGCCGCCGCGCTTCTCCTGTCCTGTGCCTGACACTCAGAGACGCACGAGATGATGACACACGCGAAGCCCAGAGTCTTGGCCAGGCGTCGCACGTAAATTGTCAGCTTGCTTTTCAATCCCGCTCTCCCACAATAGGTCTCGACGGCTATAAAGCAGCCGGAGGGCCTTTCCATGCCGAAATCCTAAGTGGCTGAACATGAACGGGATGCCGCACTCTCGCGACGTGTAACTGAGCGTAACGGTGTTCGTGTTTTGAACACTCGGTCGAATTGCGAACAAAGTAATCGAAAGTACGTGGTACTTGGGACTTACGCGGATACTGTGCGATTTCCGGAAATGTGTCCAGCATTCCGACACCGGCGGGCCGACGGGGCGGCCGCCGCTCCTCTCAACTCATTGTTAATACGTTCCTTGATCTGTGGCCTTCGGTATGCAAAACACGAAGTCGCTGGCCATCTGCGAACGCCATCAACCCAACAGGAGATCAGGTCACTTATGAATCAGCAGGACTCGGCAGATTTCTATCGAGAGATGGACGCCCTGGCAGCCAGAGACTGGCAGCTTTGGTCGATCGCCGCCCTGATAATCGTGATGTTCGCCATCGGCTTTGTATCTATGATCTTGCCGAACGTCACTACGGCCTCTCTGCACGGCGACTCAAAATACCTGCCGCAATTGTTCTTCGGCCTGATCGTCTTGATCATTCTGTTCAACATCTACCTCCTCGATCAGAAGCGGGAGCTGAATCGGGTAAGGGCGCAGATGCTGCGGCAGATGGCGGAATCGGCGCGAGCGCAAGAGCTGGCCATCGTCGATCCGCTCACGACCGTGTTCAACCGCCGCTATATGGAAGAGGTTATCGCAAAAGAACAGGCTCGGGCGGACAGGAGCCACAGTGAACTCTCTTTTCTGATCATCGACTGTGATGATTTCAAGGCGATCAACACGAAATTTGGGCATTTCGGCGGAGATCAATATTTGAAGGATTTTGCCCGATTATTGAAGAGCACCTTCCGGGGATCAGACACCATTCTCCGTATCGGCGGGGACGAGTTCATGGTGATCCTGCCGGAAACGGGTAATTCCCAGGCGCGCCGCGCTGCGGAGAGACTGCTTTGGGAAGTGAACTGGCGGAACCAGGCTTCTGAGGCCGGTTACCAACTCGCCTTCAGTTATGGAGTCGCTACCTATACGCCTGGACAGAAAATAGATGAGATTCTGAAGCAGGCGGATGAGAGCCTGTATCAGGCGAAGCAGACTTCCAGGTCGCGATCCTCACAAAGCGCGCATGACATGGTTTCTAGCGACCAGAAACCTGGACCTACTCCTCTGCGTCCCAGAGTTGTTTATTCGGCCCAGCGCCAGCCGGCGCCTAAAGGTTAGAAACGCCCTGACGCTCATGCTGAACGTCTTCGGCTTCGGCAATCATGCTGTACAGAGTCGATCGGCTGATGCCCAGGATCTCCGCCGCGCGAAGTTTGTTCCCCCCAACCATTTCAAGAACTCTCTCCACATGTTTCTGCTGTACTTCTTTTAGGGAGAGGAACGTGGGCTCAATTTTGTCGAGGTCTTGTGTCTGCAGCCATTCCGGTAGATGGAAGGTATCGATCATGGGACCGTCGGCCATCATGCAGGCGTTGCCGATCACATTTTCCAGTTCGCGTATGTTTCCCGGCCAGCGGTAGCGCGAAAACAAATTCTGCGCTCGCCGGCTAAGCCCGGATACCTTCTTGCGGTACTGGGCTGCGAACTTCTCCACAAAGTGCCTTTGCAGCAGCGGCAGGTCTTCTTTGCGTTCCGATAAAGAGGGCAATTCAAGGTGGACGCTGGAGAGTCTGTAGTAAAGGTCTTCGCGAAATCTTCCTTCACGCACCTCTGTTCTCAAGTCTCGGTTCGTCGCGGCCACCACTCTGACATCTAACTTGCGGATAGCGGGAGATCCGACTCTCTGAATCTCATAGGTCTGGAGCACGCGTAATAGCTTGGCTTGCATGCCCAGAGGCATTTCTCCGATCTCATCGAGGAAGAGCGTTCCGCCATTGGCGTGCTCGAAGAAGCCCAACTTGTCCTGCACAGCGCCTGTGAAGGCGCCTTTTACATATCCAAACAGCTCGCTCTCGGCGAGCGTTTCGGGCAGGCCGGCGCAGTTGCAAACAACAAACGAACCTTCCGCAGCCGGGGAGAGATCATGGAGTGCCCGGGCGACCAATTCTTTACCCGTTCCAGAGGGGCCGCCAACCAGCACAGTGCGAAAGTGTGGGGCGACGCGCCGCATTTTGTTGAAAAGGTCCAGCATCCTCGGGCTTCGGCCGACGATGCCATGGAAATTAAAAGAGGAAAGCAGTTCGCCGTCGAGCTGGAAGGTCTCGCGGTTTTTTCTTACCTCATTGATGCTGTTTTGAACGCGCTCGCGAAGACCAGTCAGCGAAAGCGGCTTCGTCAGATAATCTGCCGCTCCCCTCTGAATTGCCTCTACTGCCGACGCGGTGGAGTAGTCGCCACTGATGAGGATCACTTCGACTGCGGGGTCAATTTCGAGGATTTCCTCAATCATGGTCAGGCCGGTCCGCTGAGGCAGGTTGAGATCAAGAAAAACGAGTCGAGGCCGGTTCTTCTGAATCAGCTCCAGGCCGACTTGCGGGTCTGAACTGGTGAAGACGCGAGCGTCCAGCGGCTTCAACGCCTCTTCTATCAGCGAGAGGATGACTTCCTCGTCGTCAATGACTACAACACATACCGGAGTCGGCGTTTCCGACCTTCTCACAGATGACCTCCCGGCCTTCGCTCGCGTGTTAATTCAGCTGATGATTCGCAGGCTCGCTGAGAATGACAGGCTGGCACGACTGCCATGATAAGCACATCAGCGGAGACTTAACATCCAAGTAAACGCTTACATCTGCTCGGAGTACCGGCTCTGTCATCGTCCATCAGGACAATGCACTGAAGTAACCAAGGCGAAGCTGGTGTGGCAGGACATGGCTAAGAAGGAGGTTCAGTTGATCGTCGTCGCCGGTTCGGGCTGCGATTTTATTCTGCCCGAGCCAATGCCGGCTTCCTGAATCTTATACAACAGAGCGCGGTAACTGATACTCATCGCTCGGGCTGCCTTCTTGCGATTCCAGTTGTGCGTTTGCAACACCTGGAGGATGATCCGGCGTTCCAGATCGCGCACTGCGTCTCTCGTTACTTTCTTGAGAGAGATCTTGCCGTCGGTCGGGATCACCGGATCGAACTGCTGATTGCGTCCTCGAGCGACGAGTTCCGACGTAATCGATTCATCGGTTCCGAGAATCACATACCGCTTCACCACGTTTTCGAGCTGACGGATATTTCCTGGCCACGAGTACTGTTGCAGCATTTCAACCAGTTCTCGCGCGATCGTTTTCGGGCGGACGAAGAACTTGGCTGCATATAGTTCGAGGAAATACTCGGTCAATGCCGGAATATCTGCGGCGCGCTCTCTCAGCGGGGGCACGTCGATATTGACGACGTTTATTCGATAGTAAAGATCCTGACGGAATGTTCCGGCAGCGACCTCCTCGCGCAAGTCGCGATTGGTGGCGGAGACCACGCGAACATCGACGCGCTTGTCTTCCTGCGCTCCGATTCGGCAAAACTGGCCGTCTTGAAGCAGTTGCAGCAACTTCGCCTGAATGCCGAGATCCATTTCGCCGATTTCGTCCAGGAACAACGACCCGCGGTGGGCCATCTCTACACGGCCTGGTTTCATGCCATTCGCGCCGGTGAAGGCGCCTCGTTCGTATCCAAACAGCTCACTTTCGAGTAGTGTGCCCGGTATTGCCGGACAATTTACCTTCACGAACGGTCCATCAACCCACGGCGACTGCTCGTGGATCATGCGCGCCAGGATTTCCTTGCCGGTCCCGTTCTCGCCGGTGATCAGCACCGGAACATTGGCTTGCGCTACTACGCGCAGTTTGCGCTGGACCGCTAGCATTCGCTCCGAGCGACCGAAAACTACTAATTCTGGAGGAATTGTCCCAAGGGAAGCAACGCTATTTGGAGTGACGAACCCTGTGGCCAGACTCAAGGAGGCCTCCTGTTTCGTCGTGACGGTGCACGCCGTGCACCAACTCCCAGGATTGGAAGGAATTGTGGGAAACTACAGCGGTTCCAGCGTAAGAAGCTGATTTTTCAGTAAGTTACATGAAGAACAAAAGCGATCGTCTGCCTCGCAGTCGGTCGCAGTCCAAGCTAACCATCTGCAAGCACTGGCGCAAGTGTGTGAAATTATTTTCCTCTCCGTCGAGAAACGTACACGCGACAAGAGCTGGGCCAGGGGTTCACGTCCCACCTAGCAGCGAACTACATTGTCCGCAGTGATTCCCTGGGTAGCATTGCGGCTGTCCACAACCAGCTGCGAGCGCCGGACGATCTCAGCATAGTCATAGCTCGTATGATCGGTGACGATCAGCACACAATCGTATTGGCCCAAATCGTTGAGCGGCGCGCTTTTCATTTGCAGGTCGTACTTGCGGCCCCGCCCCACGACGGGAAAAAACGGGTCGTTGTAGCTGACCTTGGCTCCTTGCTCCTGCAGAAGCTCGATGATCGTGAGAGATGGAGATTCGCGAAGATCGTCGATGTCTTTCTTGTAAGCGAGTCCCAGCACCAGCACTGAAGATCCGTTGATGGATTTTTTTCGTGTATTCAGCGCCGAGCCTACGCTGGAAACCACGTGGTAGGGCATCTTCGAATTGATTTCGCCGGCCAGCTCTATAAAACGTGTGTGGAAATCGAACTCCTTGGCCTTCCACGAAAGATAAAAAGGGTCGATAGGAATACAGTGGCCTCCGAGTCCAGGACCGGGATAGAAGGGCTGAAATCCGAATGGTTTTGTGGAAGCTGCCTGGATCACCTCGAAAATGTCGATTCCCATGCGAAGGCAGAGCAGCTTCAATTCGTTTACCAGCGCGATGTTGACGCAGCGGTAAATGTTCTCGAGCAGCTTCGTCATCTCCGCCGTCGCAGGCGAAGAAACTGACACCACACGATTGAAGATTGTGTTGTATAGTCCTCCTGCGAGTTGAGTTGCCAGAGGTTCGAGTCCGCCGATTACCTTGGGAATGTCGCGCCGAGCCACTGAGGTATTGCCCGGGTCCTCGCGTTCCGGAGAGAAGGCGACACGAAATGTGTTGTCGTACTCTTCAGCGGTGCGTGCCGCTTTCAGGCCAAGCTTATTTTCTTTTTCCAGAATTGGGACAAGCACTTCTTCCGTTGTTCCGGGATACGTTGTGCTTTCGAGCACAATCAGTTGTCCGGCGCGCAGATTCGGCGCGATCGCGTGTGCTGTGTTTTCGATGTAGCTTAAATCGGGCTCGTGGTGCTCATTCAACGGCGTTGGGACACAGATAATCACAGCGTCCAGTTCTGAAATCCGTGCGTAGTCTGTCGTCGCCTGAAATCCCGAAGACCTTGCTGCAGCGATTTCTTCAGGAAGGATTCGATAAATGTATGAACCGCCGGAGCCCAGGATTTCGACTTTTTTCTTGTCAACGTCGAACCCGGTCACACCAAACTTCTGCTCGCTGAATAACAGTGTGAGCGGGAGCCCAACATATCCCAAACCAATAATGCCAACCTTGAGTTCGCGGGACTTGGTTCTTGCTGAAAATGATTGCGAGCTTGAGACTGATGAGGCGGTGGATGTGGGCATATTTGCGAGATTCTAGCATGTAAGTTTCGCAACGCATGAAGCCGATTCCGGAGCTTGACAGCAGGTGGTTGGAACGTACCTTAGCTACTACTGTTCACCCTGTTGTGTGCAGAAATTTGCATGATAGCAATACGTGGAAACCGTCCATAATCCAGCTAAGCTCTTTGGTATGAGCGCAGAGGAACTGATGCTGCGTTGGTCGCGAAACTGCAACTTAATAAGGAACCGCAGCCGGCGCGACTCCGTCGTCGCAAGGCCGGTGACTGCTGTGAACAAGGCTGAATGTTAACAGCGATTCGACATCAGGGACGTAACAGGGCTTAAACATAAAATGCCAATTTCAGGAACCTTGCCTGTGGAAGAAAAGCGCGTTCTACCTCGATTTCCTCTAGAGATGCCGGTGTGGCTGAAATTGCCAGGAACAGATGCCACGGTTCACGCTAAGACGCGAGACGTTAGCGCCAGTGGGGTCTTCTTTTTTGTCAACTGTGAGATCCGTCCCGATTCCGAGATCGAGTTCACCATGACGCTCCCACCCGAACTGACTAGAACTGCGGCCATTCAGGTTTCCTGTAAAGGCAGGGTCGTACGGGTGCAAAACGACCCCGTGACCGGCAAGATAGGCATAGCTGCCGCCATTCACAGTTATGACTTTTTGGCGCAAGCCGCTTCTTCCAATTTCGGGGATGCATAGCGGGGTGCAAGAGTCCACCTCGGATTACCGGTAACCCTCGACCGGTTACCCCTTTTGCCTCTGTAACTTAAGTAAAATCCGCTACAAACGTCCCTATTGAAGAGTGCAAACTTTTGCGCTATCGTTAGACACAAGTTCATGGCCGATGCGGATCTCTTCGAGGCACAGTTCTCCCCCAAGCCTTAAAGAAAAACTTTTCGCCTCGCAACAAGCGCAACAATTTAAGTGTCCCGGTTCAGTGCCGGGAACGGAGAAGCCGCGTGTCTAGTTCCTCTGGTCAAGCCGCATCAGCAGCGCCTACGACGGCCACTCGGCTGGAGATAGAAGATTCCCTCAAGCAGGACATTTTCAGGCGCACGATTGCATTGGCTTCCGCGGCTCATGAGCTAAAGACCCCGCTGTCGGTGATGACCGGATACACCGATCTTTTGCTTGGGCAGTTGCTTGGGCCGTTGAACGAGCAGCAAACCAAGGTGCTGGAGGAAATGAAGCAGAGTGGTCTTCGTCTGCAGCGGTTTGTGCAGGACTTCCTGGCCTTCAGTGCTCTCGAGTCAGGCAAGATTCGTCTGTCCAAAGAAGTCGGGGATGTTAACGAATGTATAGCTGAGGTTCTGGAGCACTGGTCGAGTCGTTTTGAACAGAAGAGGCTGCAATGGGATTTCCGTCCAGACAACAAATTGCAACCGATCCTGTTCGATTCCCTGAAACTCCAGCACGTGATCTCGAATTTGATCGATAATGCCGTCAAATTCACCCCAGAGGGGGGACGGGTTCGAGTCAGCACGTCTTCCTATTTATGGGAAAGGCGCAGCTATCGCCAGAGTCTTCCGCTTGAAAATGAGCGGCGCGCCAGGCGTGACAAGGAGCATGCTCCGAATTCGATTCGGATCAACATCTCCGACACGGGTCCCGGTATTCCTCCTGAATATCATCAGGAGATCTTTAACGAGTTTTTGCGTCTGCAGCAGACTTCCAAATCCCAAGGCATGGGCCTGGGCTTAGCGATCGCGCGACGCTTGGTGGATGCCCATGCAGGCAAGATTTGGGTCGAAAGTGAACTAGGACACGGAGCCACGTTTTCTCTGCTGCTTCCGATGAGGACCAAGGAGTCATGAGCGTGACGCCGACCATTCTGATCGTTGACGACGAGCCCAGCAT
The DNA here is from genome assembly GCA_964559345.1 of uncultured Terriglobales bacterium. Lineage (GTDB taxonomy): Bacteria > Acidobacteriota > Terriglobia > Terriglobales > Acidobacteriaceae > Gp1-AA112. The sequence continues at coordinate 10,530 of CAZLIE010000073.1, read as the reverse complement.
GCTGAATTACACCAAGACGCTGCTGGAGGTCGATCACTACTCGGTAGAGACCGCAAGCAGCGGCTTTGAGGCCATAAAGCGCGTGCAGGAGGGGCTCGCTCCAAATTTGATTTTGCTCGATATGGCGATGCCCAGCATGAACGGACTGCAGACCATCGAAGAGTGCAAGAAGATTCGGCCGGAGCAGAAGATCGTAGTGCTCTCTTGCGTCACCGATACCAGCACGGTTGTGCAGGCGATCAAATTGGGGGCTCTCGACTACGTTACAAAGCCGTTCTACAAGTCCGAACTGGACGCAGTAGTCAAACGCAGCCTTGAGCCCGAGAGGCCCGTAAAGACAGTCGGCCGCGATCTGCAGCGCTACAGCGTGTCAGACGAAGTCGCTGTCGAAAATCTTGAAGACGATTTGTTTTTCCTGGCCGCAAGTCCCCAGATGAAGCAGATTCGCGCACAGGTGTCTCTGGTCGCCAAGGTGGATGTCCCCGTTCTGTTGCTGGGTGAGAGCGGCGTAGGCAAGGAGATTCTGGCGCGTCTGATCCACAAGATGTCGATCCGCGCGCATCGTCCGCTGCTCAAGGTGAACTGCGCCGCGCTGCCCGCCGAATTGCTCGAGAGCGAGCTATTTGGTTATGAGGCAGGAGCTTTCACGGGCGCCAATAAATCGAAGCCCGGAAAATTCGAGCTGTGCAACAAGGGAACCATTCTGTTGGACGAAATCGGCGAGATGAGCACACCGCTGCAAGCAAAGCTTCTGCACGTTTTGCAGGACGGTTCGTTCTCACGCCTGGGTGGTCGTTCGAACATTAGCGTGGACGTGCGTATTCTCGCGGCCACTAATATCAATGTGCAGGAAGCGATTGCGAACAAGACTCTGCGCGAGGATCTGTACTACCGCTTGAATGCCTTCACCATGCAGATCCCTCCTCTCCGCGAGCGACGTGAGGAGATTGCACTCCTTCTGAAGCATTTCATGAATCGGCTGTCAGAGCGATACGCTCATCCGCCTCTCAGCTATTCGGAACGCCTGTTGCGCGCCTGTATGCAATATCACTGGCCCGGAAATCTGCGGGAGTTGGGCAATTTTGTGAAGCGCTATCTAGTCCTGCAGGACGAGGAGATGGCGATCACGGAACTCGAAACTAAAGGGCGCGGCGCCACTGAAGAAGGTGACGTCCGCACGGGCGCTTCAGGAGCGATCCCCAACGGCGGGTTGAAATCGCTTGTGCGTAGTCTTAAGGACGAAGCCGAACTGCGCGCCATTGAACAGGCCCTTACCGCCACCAATTGGAATCGCAAAATGGCGGCGGCACAGTTGAATATCAGTTACAAGGCGCTACTGTACAAAATTAAGCAATACCAGATTGTCCCGCCATCAACCGCTAGAGGATCGGAAATGAGAGCCGGGTTGAGGTAATCTCGCATGCATGCCGCAACGTAGCCGGGAAGAACTCAAAGTTGTTGCACAGCTAATCGACGGATCGTTGTTGAAGGGTTTCCTGCGAAACAATGATCCTGCTTTTGATCCTCTTGCTGCCGGCGCACTGGGCACGGCATTGCCTAACTCCTTATCCATCGAGCTGCCCTCAAGAGAAACCAGAGTGGTGCAGTTGGATGGCGTCAAGGCTGTTTTCTTCGTTAAGACTTTCGAAGGCAGAACCGATTACACGGAATTGAAGTTCTTCGATCGCAATCCGCAGATTGAAGGCTTGTGGGTCAAGATCCGTTTCAGAGACAACGAGGCGACCGAAGGAATCGTGCATAACTCGTTACCATTTGTGAAAGACACCGGCTTCTTTCTCAGGCCGCCGGATCCGGAAAGCAACAACCGCGTCCTGTATGTGATCAAGAACTCTCTTGCGGACTTCAGGATTTTAGGCATTCGCAGCGAATATTAAATCTCCTGGAAGAAATCATAGATGGCTCTGTATTTAATTTCTGGTGTGGCTGGATTCATAGGATCGAACCTCGCGCGTGAGTTGCTTAAGCGAGGAGGGCGAGTTCGAGGCTTTGATAATTTCGAAACGGGAAAACGCGAAAACCTGGTTGCGATCGAACGCAAGATGGATTTCCGCGAGCTCGATCTGCTGGATGCAAGGGCTATGGCCCAGGCTTGCGAGGGTGTTGATTATGTTCTGCACCAGGCTGCGATTCCGTCCGTACCCCGATCTGTACTTGATCCCGTCAGCAGCCACAACACAAATCTGAATGGCACGCTGAACCTGTTGATTGCTGCTAGGGATGCAAGAGTGAAGCGCGTGGTATATGCGGCTTCGTCGGCCGCATATGGTGACACTCCAACTCTGCCAAAGCACGAAGGCATGCTCCCCGATCCTATTTCGCCATATGCTGTGCAGAAAATTGCGGGAGAGCTTTATCTGAAGTCTTTTTCGAGAGTGTACGGACTCGAGACGGTGTCGCTGCGTTACTTCAATGTGTTTGGACCGCGACAGGATCCCACCTCTCAGTACTCCGGCGTCTTGGCAAAGTTCATAACGCAGATGCTGGCAGGTAAGCCTTGTACGATCTTCGGTGATGGTGATCAAAGCCGTGACTTCACCTACATTGACAACGCCGTGAATGCGAATCTTCTGGCATGTACCGCGCCCGCTGCAAGGATAAGTGGAGAGGTCTTCAACGTCGCGACCGGGACTCGCTTTTCATTGAATCAGACTTTTGCAATCCTGAAGTCGATCGTCGGATACACGGGAGAACCGCGGTACGAGGAGCCCCGAGCAGGCGACGTGAAGCACTCACTCGCCGACATTTCGCGAAGTCAGGAGCGACTCGGATATAAACCGACAGTCGGATTCGAAGAAGGCCTCCGCCGGACGGTCGAGTGGTACAAGGAAGCTGCGAAACCCGTGGGGGTTTCATCCATCTAATCGTTCAGCCTCAGTCCCCAAAAAAAAGAGGGTGCCGAAAGGCACTCTCTTTTGCTTTGCCTTGAACTAGGAAATTAACGCGCAGTAGCCGGACGGTGTCGCAATTGCAATCCGGCCGAAGACTGGCTGCCGTCCTGAGCCGTCCCGTTCGATTCGTCAGTCGATCCCGAATTCATCGCCGTCAGCTCAGAGCCGCGATATTTCGGAACACTGATGTAGCCGTGAACGTGATTCTTAATGATGCGATTGACGACTATTTCGATCGGCTGATGCTCGCCGTCGGGGTAGAACGTGGCTGGCTCATAAAGATTCAGATGCTTTTTGGAAATGTCTCGATCTTCTACGAGCAACTCCAAATCTGCATACAGATGCTTGGTATTAGCTTTCCGCAGGCTGATCCCCACCGGTCCAGCGTGGGAGAACTGCTTGGTCTTGTCCACATCAAATTCGAAGAAATTGCGCTCGCCTTTTCGCTGCAATGCGACGAGTTCTTCGTGGTTCTTTGCGATTCCGTTTCCGAGTTCAGTGCGCGCGTTGGCAATATCCTGACGCGTGCCTTCGATCACTTTGCCTTGGACGTCAAGCGCCTCGCCTTGGGCGTCCAATTGGTTCTGGAATTTCTTCCAGCGCGGATCCGGCTTGCTGCCCTGGCGCAGAGCTATTCTTTGCACGCCGCGGACGCGGCTCAGTGAGGCGGGCGCTGTCCTCGCGGTTTGCTGGCCCACGATTCCATCGAGCTTCGCGCTCAACGCGTCAATTTGCCCGCGCGTCTGTTGCAGGGCGGATGCCGTCTGCTCGTTCTCCGTTGCAAGCTGCTGGGCGATACTGCGTTCGTGGATGGAATAGCCAAACAGGCCGACAAAGGCAATAACTACCGCAATTAACGAACCCTTATCAAGGAAGGACTGGCGAGACTGTGGCATGCTCTCTTCTGACATGGAACACTCCTGGGCTACCCGCCCAATGAGTAAAAGAGCAATTCCGATTCCATGATGTCGGTTTCGTAAGTTGCTGAAAAATTGAGAGTTCCGCCGCCGGGAATATTGTTCCCGAGAATGAGCTTGTACATTCTTCCAAAATGACCGGTAGAGGCGGTCGGTTAGCTCATCGCGGCCTATGGCTCTCGGTGTCGCGCTCCGCGCAGGTCCTGCGTGACCGAGTTCGGCTGCTTTCTTCCGTCATTATGCAAGAAGTGATAGTCGAGTATGGCCACGGCAAAGCCGTTGGTGGTTTCAGGCACTGCGGGCGTAGCGATTCGCACGACTTGTCCCATGCACAACACTTCGGCATTTTCCTGGCCTGAGATTTCGATCGGCATCTGAAACACCATCTCCAAGGTGTCATTCGCGTACGGCGATTGCTCGGCGCGGAGGAATAAACCAGACTGACTGACGTTCTCGATTGTGCCGGGGTGAAAGTCGGTCTCACCCTGGTTGCGAAAGCGGACTGGGATTGGAGATCTCAGGCGACGCGCACGAGGGGTCCAACTCCGTTTACTCCCGCGGTCCGCGGCAGACGTGGCGGTTCGAACCGGCGCGCCTTCTCCTCGTTTGCCGAGTCGTCGCATGGAAGGCCAGTCATATTGATATTCATCACCGCAGATCAGACAAACCTGGTAGTAGTCACCTTGTTCAGTCTTGCGGGGCCAGGCAAATTCGTGTCGACATTTCCCGGAGAGCACTTGGAGGAGGTTACGTGGCATACAGTTTCCATAATGACGGAGACTTCAATTCAGGAGAATGGCATCGACGGAACTCTTCACACGAAAGTCACCATAATCGCAAGATAAATTCTCGTCGCCGGTAACCAATGCTTCCCGGCCTACTGCAATCGCTTTTGGATCTCTTGCTCGCGTGCCGCTTCTTCCGGTCTGCCTAGTTGCTTGAGCGCGACCGCCAATTTTCCATGGACATACGCCGCCCGTGGGTAACTTTTCAGCACACGCCGAAATATGTCCGCAGCTTCCTCGTTTCTGTTCAAAGTGAGATCGACTTCCCCCAACTCGACCGTGCAGACGAGATCGCGCCCATGTTCCACGTTGAAAGCATTCTGCAGCGCTTCACGTGTTCCTTCGTAATCTGTATCGCGCAAACGCAGAGAGCCAAGGATGCACCAGCCGATCGCCGGCCGTCTGGAAGTTTTTACCAGGTTCCAACCGATTCGCTCAGCTTCTTCCTTGCGGCCGTTTGTGGCATAAGCCTCAGCCAGAAACTGCCACGCATTTGGATTATCAGGAGCGATCTGGACCACGCGATTAAACAGTCTTAAATCGTTGTCCCAATAATACGAATAGCTCACCGTCAGCACCGAAAGAATTGCAAAGAGCACAATCACGGTTGTCGCTTCCGCTATCGCGCTGAACCGGCCCAAGGACACGATCAGATAGGCGGCTCCGATGGACGTCGCTATCGAAGGCAGATAAAAGTAGCGATCATGGGCCTGCAATGCGAAGAAATACACGACCACAGGAGCAAGCATCAACAAATACCAACTCAAAAAGAAGATGCCGACCGGCGATCGTCGCACAGCCCAAAAGACGCAGCTCAGGAGAATGAGCACTGCACATAGCGGCAATACGAAGTGCGTGAGCGATGCTGACGTAACCACGACTACCGGATATTGCACGCTCAAATTTATCGGCCATAGTTGCTGAACTACATACCACAAGATTGCCTGCGGGGCAGTGTACAGAGTGCTGAACCCTGGAGCGCCGTTCAGGAAGTGGCCGCTCGGCATGGGTACAACCAGAGTTCTGATGATTACTGCGACTCCCGCTACGGTGGCGAACGGCCAAACCGACAACATCGTTGCTCGGAGCCGCTCTCTAAATCTGCCCTGGGTGGCAGTGAACTCATAAATTCCGATCAGCACCGGAGCAAGAATTGCGCTTTCCTTGGAAAGAAATGCCAGCACCAGCAACAAGAGAGAGAGCGCCAGTGTTCGTCCTCGATCTGTTACAGCCCTTCTCCATTTCAGGTAGCCGATGATTGAACCCAAAAAGAAAACCGCAGAGAGCGAATCGCTAAGCCCGGAGATCCAGGCAGCAGTCTCTACCTTCGTAGGATGGAGCCCAAAAATGCCCGCGGCTATTGCGGCTAGTGTTTTATTCCCGGTGGTCTCGCACGCGAGACGATAGGTCAGGTAGATTGCCACGATGTGGATCCCGGCAGCGATCAGGTGAAACCAACCCGGCGCAGGTCCAAGCAAATGACGGATGCTGGCAAACGCGAGCATTACCAGCGGACGGTAATAGTCGTTCGGCCGCTGCACTCCTCCGAGAAAGGACCAGAAGGAGTGGGTGAAAAATCCGGGAACGGATTTCCACGATTCCATCAGCGGATTGAGGATAATCAGCGAGTTGTCGTCGTAAACGTAATCGAACAGAATGGTCCGGGCATAGACTGCAATGGCGGCGTATAAGACTACGCGAATCAGCACGCCAGGTTGCAGAAATTTCTGCGAGACGACTTCAATTCGGGGGCGCAAGCCGTTGCGAGTGCGCGGCGGCAGGAACGTAGGAGTTGCGCTCACGTGTCTGGAGAACCTCAAGAAAGATGGTGAGTCCAGATCATCTTCAGCAACTTCGAACAGTTAGACAAGTATGGATTCCGGAACAGTGGCTATCGACGGGTATGCGACCTTGGTAACCTCACGAAAATCCCGGCGGCCGTTCCCCCATGACAGCAAAACTTCGTTCCAGCGTAATGCCCGCGCGTCCTAGGGTACCTTCATCAAGTAATCGCCCGATCAGAGTTACGCCATGTGGCACGCGCCGCGGCGGAGAAAACTTAGGAAGCGGATGGGCTGGATCTGGCGCCCAATCGCTGCGCGCCTCCGACACCTGGACGAAACCAGCCCGCAACGTGAGCGAAGGATGGCCGGTAAAGTTCGTGATGGTCAGCATTTCGTCGCGCAACGATGGCACCAACAACAGGTCGACCTGAGAGAAGACGCGGGCCATCTCATTTGCCACTTTTCGTCGCAATCGGTCACTCTGTACGAAGTCCACTGCTGACAGAAATCGTGACTGGCGAAACAGGTTCGGCCACGCGTCCGGAACTTGGACCTTCAGTTGGTCCACCCTGTGGCTGAGCGTCAGCTCTTCGAACGCCGCTGCAGCTTCAGCAAACAGGATTACCTCGAGCGAGTCATACGGCCAGTCCGGAATTGCCACTTCCACGGGTACCATGCCGACTTCGGCGACCGCTTCCAAAGCATGGCGATCAACGTCGGTGGCCGGATTCTCCTTCATCCATGCCGGAAAATAACCAACGCGCAGACCCTTCACCGGTGCGGCAGCATCAAAGTCCAGCTTGCTGGGGACGCTGGACAGGTCACCGGCATCGGGACCGGATACTGCATGAAGCACGAGCATTGCATCTTCGACGGACCGCGCCATCGGTCCAAGCTTGTCGAGCGACCAGCAAAGCGTCATTGCGCCAGTGCGCGGTACACGGCCGTATGTAGGACGCAGTCCCGTAATGCCACAGCGCATGCTCGGCGAAACTATGCTGCCTTCGGTTTCACTACCCATCGCGAATCCGACCAGTCCGGCAGCGACAGACGCTCCGGGTCCCGCACTCGAGCCGGACGCGCCTTCCTCCAGAAGCCAGGGATTCATCGTCTGTCCGCCGAACCAGATGTCGTTTAGCGCCAGCGCGCCGAGACTCAACTTTGCAACCAGCACTGCCCCTGCGTCTTGCAAACGGCTGACGACGATTGCATTCGCAGCAGGTACACGGTTTTGAAACGGCTCAGCTCCGTACGTAGTCGGTATGCCCGCAGTGTCGAGAAGATCTTTGGCGCCCCATGGGATGCCGTGCAAAGGTCCGCGATATTTGCCGGCCGCGATCTCCTGATCGGCTCTCCTCGCCTGCGCCAATGCCAGATCACTCGTGAACGTGATCACGCACCGCAATTTCGGATCGAACCTTCTGAGTCGCGAAAGATAAATTTGCGTAAGCCGCTCAGAGCTTAATTGGCGTTTTTCAATCCAGCGGGACAGGCGAGTTACCGGAGCGAAAGCAATGTCTTCCTCTGAGCTCGGCAATGGGCCCGGATCGGTTTGGCTGCGAATAAATTGATCCCGCTGCGGACCCGCTTCTTCGCCGGGCAACACGGGATTCCAGCGCGAATACGGCGCGACGGTCGTTTCAATCTCCACTTTTCGCCGCCCGGTTCGTCGCTCGTACAGCGGCGCCATAGCACTGCGCCAGTTGCCGGCAGCTTCGGCGCGTTCGGTCGCGCTTAACTGTACCTGGGCAAGCTTCCCCGCCTCCGCAAACGTGGAGGGCGATACTTCCGGACCGACAGCCGGCGCCGTCCCGAAAGCAGGCGGCGCGCCAGGTGGCGGCTCGGTAGTCTGCTGCGCATACGTGCGAGACGCAACTGCGGTCCCTAAAAGGCTAAGAGATACATCAGCCAAAAACCGCCTGCGGGACTTGGACATTTATTTCTCCGTGGCGAAATAGATAACGCGCAGCCGGTTCGGTGCGCGTTAGTGTGCGATTGATCCTACCCTAAGCCTCTCGACCAAAGACCAGCTTCCCAAAAACAAACTAGGGCAGGGCATGGTTAGTGAGTAGGTAATTGTCCGCATTGCGAGCGACGATATGCAGATTGAGGGAACCAACCACTTCGTCCAGCCGATTTAGGTCAGCGCCATATGTGAGCAGATACCACCGCTGCGGCTCTGACCAAAGTTTCGCGAACCGTGCATCATCAATAAAGACGTCGGGGGCCTCCGGCGCATAAGAGCCGTACTCCAAGTTGTCTATGCGTCCATTCAGAAGCAGGGCGCTCCGGTTCGAGTAAAAGAAGACCGATGAGAATGCGTAGTACGCGTCGGATTCTATCAATTTACCCGGAGGGCTCTGCTCGAGTGCCTGCGCGAGTGGGTATGAGCCCAGATACGAGTCGAAGCGAACCAAGGCGAGGCGTGCGGCATTGAAAAAGATAACCATGCTACAGGCCACGAGAATGCTTTTTTGCATTTGCGTTCTTCCCCTATATAAAGAAAGAAGCGCCACAGCAAACGCGGTGGCCGCCAGAGCGAGGGGAAACTTCAGGTAGGCGAATGAAGAGATAGTCAGGTCCCCAAGATGCCCCAGAGACAATGTATAGAGGCTCGGATGTTGCACGAGAGCATTCGAAATATCGCCGCTGACAGGAATTTGCCAGACGCGTACAAGTATGCCCAGAACCGCGGCTATGAACAATCCGAACGCAACCATCAGGACATAGTCGGCAGTTCTTACTCGTCGCGAATTGGACGCGACTGCCGATCCGATCAGCAACGCAAGTGCCGGATAGATCGGCATCGAGTAATACTCCTGCGTAGTCGAGAAAGTGAAGAAGCCCATTACTACGGCGATCCAGCAAAGCGCGATCAGACGCACCCGTCCTGCGCGGGAAGACGGGCTGTACGACAGACTCGGTGCGGCCAGCAAGTACGCTGACCAGGGAAACAGCCACACTAAATTCAATAACCAGAACCATAGTCTCGGCACGGTGTTGTAGTCCCGCGGATAACGCAGGTTCAGGAATCGCAGAAGGTGTTCATTGAAGAAATAAAACCAGAAGAACCCACGGTACTCGCCCGGCGCGCTGTGCATTGAGAATGCGAAGTAAGGAGGATTTTCTTTCATCGCGAGTAGATGCCAGGGCATTGCGATCGCCAGGGCCGCGAGTATGAAAATCCCGACTCCTAGGCGTCTCCATGCGGTCCGGGAAAATATCTGGTGCGTGACACTCATGTAAACCACGCAGGTAAGCACCGGAAAAACTACTGCAATCAGTCCCTTCAACAACAGACCGGCGCCAAGAGAGATTCCGAGTGCGAGCTGCCAAATGAGCGGACTCTCGCAGTCAGATTCAAGCAATCGCAGCCAGCTCCACACTGCGCCGGTGACTGTCAGCGTGAGAATGGCATCAGGTATCAGAATACGAGTGAAAAGGAATAGTCCAACCGACGTAGCGAGAGCCAGTCCTGCATAGAGACCGGCGCGAAGATCGAAGGCCCAAACGCCGATTCGGTAAACGATCCAGCACAACAGGATTACTGACATTGCGAGCGGCAACCGTGCAGCCCAGTCGTGGACTCCGAACACGCGGAACGAGATCGCCATCATCCAGTAGATCAGCGGCGATTTTTCAAGATAGGGAACGCCGTCAAGACGCGCCGTTACCCAGTCTCCGGACGCAAGCATGTTGCGAGCGATCTGCGCCTGCACAGCATCCACGTCGTCCATCAGGTGCGGGGGACTGACAATGTTTACCAGGAAAACAAGAATGGCGGCAGCTACAACGATCCAGCCCCATTGCACCTTACAGATATGGCTCGGTGCATAGCTCGCTGGCTCTGTGGTTGGCTGTTCTAACGCATCATTTATAGCGATAAACCGATCATGCTTTTGATGATCCAAAAAGGTTTTGCCTCCGCCTGCTTTGCTGTTACTATCGCCAGCGTAGCCGAAGTTGCGTACCGCGCCCACATACTCACGCCTCGCGACAACCTTCCCGTCTCCCAGGTCGGCGAGCTCCAACGCTCTTTAGGGCGCGCTTAAGGTTGTGCCTGTTGAATGGAGCATACGAACCCATTGCGCTGACACAAGTCACGTGCCGCGATGGAACTTAAATCATATGTGCG
>CAZLIE010000072.1:14180-21254 GCA_964559345.1 uncultured Terriglobales bacterium | reverse complement strand
GAATTCGAGCAACGCATTGGCATGGAATGCGTTCGGGGTTCCGAATTCGTCCACTTGCACAGAGTGGTCGATCACCAACTCCGCTGGCTGAAGCGGATTAATCGCATTAGGATCGCCGCCAAGCTGCTTCATGGCATCGCGCATTGCAGCCAGATCTACAACCGCGGGGACACCGGTAAAGTCCTGCATGAGCACGCGCGCCGGAGTAAATGCAATCTCGCGTGACGGTATTGCGGCTGCCTGCCACTCTGCCAAAAAACGAATATCGTCCGCGGTGACGGACCTTCCGTTCTCCGTCCGCAGCAGGTTCTCCAGCAACACCCGCAATGAGTAAGGCAGATGCTGGGTGGAGATGCCTTGCCTGTCGAGCGAGTCGAGACGAAATATCTGATACTGCCGTGAGCCGACACGCAGTGTCGCCCGCGATCCAAACGAATTCATGCTGTCCAATCCCTTCCCTCATCATAGGCGCATCCGCGTGCGCAACTTGTGAATGCCATCTCTAGAAGTTTCCTCCCATGAGCTGATACAGCAGCAGCAGATTCAGCCCGATAATTACCGATACCGTCAGATAAGCCAAGCCGTTGGTCTTGCGTCCATTCACCAGTTCGCCCATGACCTTGCTGCGACGAGTGAGGACCACCAGTGGCACGAGCGCAAAAGGCAGCGCAAAACTCAGGAACACCTGCGAGAGCACCAGGATCTTCAGTGGATCAAGCTTGATCGCAATCACGACCAGAGCCGGAATCATGGTAATTAAGCGGCGCAGAAACACGCTGAAGCGAATGTCGAGAAAGCCCTCAATGATCACCTGTCCGGCCATGGTGCCTACTGTCGAAGACGAAAGTCCGGAAAACAGCAAGGCCAGGGCGAATGCCGTGGCCGAGAGTCCGCCGAGCAAGGGCTCCAGCGTCTGGTGCGCTTCTTCAATCGAGGTCACATGCCGTCCGGAAGTGAAGAAGACGGCGGCCGCCATCACGATCATCGCGGTGTTGATGAGCCACGCGCCGTTCATCGCCGCCATCACGTCGATCAACTCGAATTGCAAGTGCTTCAGGCGCTGAATGCGCTGACCCGTCGGACAACTCTCGAGAGCTTTACGCGCGCGGTCTTGGACCAGCGCGGAATGCAGATAGACAACGTGCGGCATCACTGTCGCGCCCAGCATGGCTACGGCGATGTAGATGCTCTGCGAGCTGATCTGCGGCACCAGTATGTGGAAGCCGACCTGCGCCCAATTCGGCTTGGCGAGAAAAATCTCGATGGCATAACAGGCCGCGATACCAAACACGAACGCCATGATCGCCAGCTCAAGCTTGCGAAATCCGTATAACTCTAGCGCCAGAATCAGGAAAACCAGCACGGCGGTAGCGAGTGCCGCCACCATCAGAACTGTGGACTTCTGCATTCCGTGGGACAACATCCACGGACCGATCAGCAGATAGAAACCGAGCGCGGCGCCCAGGAATTCAGCAAGATCGGTCGCCACGGCGGCGAGCTCCGCGGTGAACCATAGAAACAGATTCATGCCAAACGAGAAATGCTGTCGGCAGTTCTGCGGCAAGGTTCGCCCTGTTGCGATGCCCAGCTTCGCCGCAAGGTACTGGATCAGGATCGCCATCGCGTTCGACCACAGCAGCACCCACAGGAGCGAGTAGCCGAAGCGCGTTCCACCTTCGATGTTCGCGGCAAAGTTGCCCGGATCGATGTATGCGACGCTGGCTACAAACGCCGGCCCGAAGTAGTACCAAAGCTCTCCGCTGCGGAATGCGGGCAGCGCCTTAAAGCGTATTCCGGAGAGAGGTTCGGCGGGCGTAGGCGTGGTGATGGCCATTTCACGTGACACGATCAGAAACCGCAAACTGAGCGGAATACATCAGTATAAATCGTGTGTTTCGGCTTTTACCCGTGCCGCCGCTCGCCTATGCGCTAGCCATTCGCAAAATTTGCGTGACGGGGCGAGTGCGCCAGCATCTATATTGGCTACATGCGAGCCGAACCCATGCGTATTGCAATACCATTCTTTGCTCTCCTGATTGCCGCGACAGGAGTCACGGCCCAATCGTCGGTACCGCCCAAAGGAGAGGATCGGGTCTCGGCACGTTTGCGTCAGATCTATCCCGACAATGCAGACGCCGAGAAAGACATCGCGGAGGCGCTGCAGGCCGCAAGCAAAGAGCACAAGCGCGTGCTTCTCGTCTTCGGCGCGAGTTGGTGTTTCGACTGCTTCGTCCTCGACTATCGCTTTCACCAAGCGAACATGGCGTCCTTGGTCGAGAGCAATTATCGGGTTGTCCACGTGGACATCGGACGAGGAGATAAGAACCTCGATATCTCAAAAAAGTACGACACGCCCATCGAGGGCATTCCCGTACTATCTGTTTTAGACAGCAACGGCAAGCTGCTTTACAGCCAGAAACAGCATGAGTTTTCGTCGGCTCGCAGCCTCGATCCGAATGTCATCGTCGCCTTTCTGCAGAAGTGGAAGCCCGCGACTGCAGGACACTCGACCCACCTCTCTGGACAATAGAAACTTTCTACTTGCCGATTTCATGGGACCGTTTGCCCGCAATTGGATTAAGCGGTCCAACTGATTCTGACCTGTAAACTGTAGGTGCAGATGATTCGCAGCTTCACTCTCGTACGGCAAGCCTCGCCTGAGAAGCTCGAGCGGCTTTCGGCGCTGCTGCGCGCGCTTGGCTTCGAGGACGGACGGGCATGGAAGGACGAACACGGCGAAGGAACATCGTTCCTTGCGCCGATTGGCAATCTCGAACTGGTGCAGGGCCGTGCGCCCATAGAACCGGAGATCCTGATTGAAGTGAGCGACGTCGAAACTGCGCATCAGCTTGCGGAAAAACATTTGGGCGAGAACACTGGTCAGATCAACGACACGACTTGGAAGTCGCGCCTTTTCGCCGTCGAGCTCAATGAAAACCTGCGCGTAGGCTTCTGGGCCTTCAATGACCCTACAAAGTCGCAGCCTCGCGCAGTGGAAGGGAACCTCGACGCCAGCGGTATGCGTTTCGGAATCGTCGTGAGCCGCTGGAACTCGTTCATCACCGAGCGTCTGTTGCAAGGCGCGCTCGATGCGCTGCGCCGAAGCGGAGCGAAATCCTCGGATATCCAGATCGTCCGCGTGCCTGGCGCATACGAGATTCCTTCCGCATCTCGCGCCTTGGCAGAAACGGGAAAAGTGAACGCGGTGATCACGCTCGGCTGCCTGATTCGCGGCGAGACCACGCATTATGAGCACATCGCGACCGAGGTAACGCGCGGGATCGGCCAATCAGCGCAAGATACCGGCGTGCCGCACACCTACGGCGTACTAACCTGCGAAAATCTGGAGCAGGCGATTGATCGCGCCGGGCTCAAGGCCGGCAACAAAGGCTTTGAGGCGGCAATATCGGCGGTGGAGATGGTATCGATCAAAGGCAAGCTGACGCGGGGAGTATCTGATGGCGGGTAAATCCGGCAAGCGCCGCAAATCGCGCGAGCTTGCGCTGCAGATGCTCTTCCAGGCCGACATGGGCAAGCAGAGCCCGGAGCAGGTTCGGAAGACGTTCTGGGGACAGCGTCTGAATCTCGACGAAGAGACAAGGGGCTTTGCCGACGAGCTGTTCCGCATCGCTTCCGACCGCGGGAGCGAGATCGACGCGCAAATCCAGAAGCACACAGAGAACTGGCGTATGGACCGTATGTCCGCCGTAGATCGCAATCTGCTGCGCCTGGGCGTCGCCGAGTTCCTCGGTTTCCCCAAGACGGCTCGCGCCATCGTCATCAATGAGGGATTGGAAATTGCGCGGCTCTACTCCGCGCCGGAATCAATCCAGTTCATCAACGGCGTTCTGGACTCCATTGGGAAAGATTTGGAAAAGAAAGCTGCGTCGTAGACTGACGACCCGTGGCTTTGAGCTACTCAGCCCAGCGCCTGAAGATCAGCGAGCCGTTCGTTCCGCCGAATCCAAACGAATTCGACAAAGCAACGTTGATCGACGCTTTGCGCGAGTGGTTGGCAACGTAATCAAGGTCACACTCGGGATCGGGATGCGCGAGATTAATGGTGGGGGGCAGCATCTGATCGCGCAATGCAAGCACGCAGATCGCGGCTTCGAGTCCGCCCGCGCCGCCGAGCAAGTGGCCGGTCATCGATTTGGTTGAACTCACGGCGAGCCCATTTTTCGCGTGCTGCTTGAACGTGTTCTTGATGGCGACGGTTTCGAGAACGTCGCCTATCGGCGTTGATGTGCCGTGCGCGTTGATGTAATCGACCTGCTCGGGCCGAACTTCAGCGTTGCGCATTGCGTGTTCCATGCAGCGCGACGCGCCCTCGTGCTCGGGCGCAGGCTGGGTAATGTGGTAAGCGTCGCCGCTCATTCCGTATCCGCTGATTTCCGCGAGAATCTTGGCGCCGCGACGGCGGGCATGCTCCAGCTCTTCGAGGATGAGGACGCCGGCGCCTTCTCCGATCACAAATCCATCACGATCTTTGTCGAATGGGCGACTGGATTTTTCCGGGTCATCATTGCGCGTTGACAGCGCGCGCATGGCCGCAAATCCGCCGACACCCATCGGCGTGATCGCCGCCTCGGTGCCGCCGGCAATCATCACGTCGGCATCATCGCGCGCGATGATTTTGTAAGCGTCTCCGATCGAGTGCGCGCTGGTGGTGCAAGCGGTCGCTGTGGCTTCGTTCGGGCCTTTCGCGCCCCAGCGCATGCTTACGTGTCCAGCAGCAAGATTGATGATGGCTGCGGGAATGAAAAACGGTGAAATCTTTCGCGGGCCGCCGTTGATCAGGTTCGAGTGCTCGCGCTCGATGATGTCGAAACCGCCAATGCCGGAGCCGATGTGCACACCAACGCGGTCCGCGTTCTCAGGTGTAATCGTCAGGCCAGACATCTTCATCGCTTCTTCGCTGGCTGCCATCGCGAAGTGAATGAAGCGGCCCATCTTCTTCACTTCTTTTTTCTCGATGAAGTTCAGCGGATCGAAGTTCTTGACTTCGGCGGCGATGGTGCAAGCAAAACCGGAACTGTCGAAACCGGTGATCCGGGCGATGCCGCTTTTACCGGCGAGCAGGTTGTGCCAATTCTCGGCGCTGGTATTTCCAACGGCCGAGATCATTCCCAGACCAGTAACGACAACCCTGCGGCTCAAGTGCTACTTGCCGCCTTTCGAGTGGGCATTGATGTAGTCGATGGCGTTCTTGACGGTTTTGATCTTCTCGGCTTCTTCGTCGGGAATTTCGATGTCGAAGGCCTCTTCGAAGGCCATGACCAATTCGACCGTGTCGAGCGAATCAGCGCCTAGATCATCTACGAAAGAGGCATTTGGCGTGACTTCGCCTTCGTCCACTCCGAGTTGTTCCACGATAATTTGTTTGACCTTCTCGTCCGTTGCTGTTGCGGCCATTCGTCTTCCTCGCTCTTTGTGGGGTGTAAAGCTGGTGGGACTACTGCTTTGCCATCTTGGAGTTCTGTTCGATGTAGCTGACCGCGTCCTGGACGGTTTTAATCTTTTCAGCTTGTTCGTCGGGAATTTCCAGGTCGAAAGCCTCTTCGAACGCCATGATTAATTCCACGCGATCCAGCGAATCGGCGCCGAGGTCGTCAACAAAGGAGGCGGCGGGAGTGACCTCGCTCTCTTCCACGCTGAGTTGGTCCACGATGATCTGTTTTACCTTATCTTCCACTCCAGGCATTGTGGAGCTCCTCCTGAACCGAACAATCGGACCGCGGCAAACGATTCAGTCTAAATCTCGCGACGAAAGGCTGGCAAGCAAGCGCAAAGGTGTAGCGAAAATTTCTTTTTTTCATAGACGGGAAAACTGCCGCCTTATCGCTTTGGTTTTCGGGAGCTTACAAAGGGTCATCACTACCGGGTTACCAGTAAACCAACCGGCTGCTTGGCTTCATCCAACTATTTGTGTCTGGGCTTTGTGCTTCCCTCCCATGACCGATCGAGAGCACCGAGAAAATTCAAGGGAACGAGTGATGGCAAAACAACCTGAGAATTCGAAGAAGAAGAGACTGCCCTTCTATTTCACCGAAAAGGAAAAGAAAGACGGCGAAACATCGAGGATTCAGAAGTGGCTGGAGCTCGCCGATTCGTTGTTTGACAACGATGACGGTGACCCTACCCCCTCTCCGGCGTAAACAAAACAAAATTTTCCCGGCCCGAACCTCAAAAAGCACCTCAGAGGGGCGCGGCTGCTCGTTTGAGGCGATGTATCGCGTAACTGTCGTCTCCAGCGATGGCCCTACGTGTGAAATGCTGCTGTGCGGCCAGCACGTCGGCCAATCATGGCAGCTCGGAGAACGGGGTTCTGCATAGTCATTTTCCCCGCCTGAACCTGACGTTTAGCGACCATTCACATGCATCCGCTGCACCTGACTAGGGCTGTTTTTGGCGATTAGGCAATTCGTTTCAGCGGGTACTCGGCCGCAATCATCCATTCACTGCAATGTCGCCGAGAATTTCTCACTCGATTCGGAAATCGCTGATGGTTTTTTGCGCTCCCGCCTGCACTCCAGACCAAAGTAACTTGTCCCGCTGAATCGTCCCGAAGTACGCTGGCCGCCAAGCCTCTCCGAAGAAGGCCGCATCGCGATGAGCAAGAAGCTGAACCTGCAGGCGCTGAAGCGCGTCAATACCGAGCTCTGGCTCATCCTTTCATTGTTCGTTCTCGCCGCCGGCCTGAACTTTCTAGTCACTTCGCACCACATGATTCTGGGCTTTTACTCATTGCCCACGATCCTTTCCGCGTACGTTTTCGGCAAGCGGCATGCCGTACTGACGGCGTTTGCGAGCGTGCTGATCGTCGCAATCGTGCTCTATTTCTCGCCAAATCTGATGGACGAAGGAACGCCAACCGTACTTTTCGTTGTCCAGCAGAAGTGGTTTGAGCTGATGATTTGGGGTGGGACGCTGCAGATTACGGCTTATCTGATGGGCGCGCTGTACGAAAAACAGAAGGCGCAGGTGGCCGAACTGCGCGAAACCTATCACGGCGTGCTGCTGATTCTGCAGCAATTCATCACAAAAGATAAGTACACGCAGAACCATTCGTAT
>CAZLIE010000072.1:0-14153 GCA_964559345.1 uncultured Terriglobales bacterium | reverse complement strand
GGTTTCAATTTATGCAACAGCGATTGGATCGAATTATGGGCTCGATCCCGTCCAACTAGAGGACGTTCGCGCTGCCGCTTTGCTGCACGACATCGGAAAACTCGACATCAGTCGCGACATTTTGTACAAAGCAGCGCGCCTTACGAAGGACGAATTCGAAGAAATGCAGTCCCACGTGATCAAAGGCGCGAGCATGCTGGAGCCGGTTGGCGGCAGTCTTAGGCGTGTTTTGCCCATCATTTTGGCGCATCACGAGCGCTTTGATGGCAGCGGATATAACCCAACGTCGGGCGCACAGATCCCGCTTGAGGCCCGAATCATCAGCGTGGCTGACGCTTTTGACGCCATGACCAGCGACCGTCCGTATCGAAAAGCGATGTCCCCGTTCGACGCCAGGGAAGTAATTGAGCGCGGATCGGGCAAAGATTGGGACCCGGAAGTGGTCGATGCCTTCCTGCGCGCGTTCCGCAAACAGGAACTGGATGTCCCGGAGCTGGTTCTCTAGCCCCCAATTCAGCGGATTATTGCTTGTTTTTCGGACGAAAACCGGCGGCAAGGTGGGGCAAATTGCGTCCAAACTCGGGATCTCCGAGGCCATAACCCACCACAAACGTCTCTTCGATAAGAAATCCGAAGTAGTCTGGCTGCAGGGCGATGCGCCGGGCAGTCTGTTTGTCGATCAACGTGGCCAGTTTTGACGATGACGCGCCCCAGCTAAGGATCGTCCTGAGCAGAAACTCGGCGGTCTGGCCGGACTGAACTAGGCCCTCGACGAGCAGAACATCCTTGCCTTTGACGGCCAAATCGCGGCCGTAGAAGATCTCAACGCGCGAAGAACCGTCGTCGGTCTTGCGCTGAGGCTGCACAAAATAGCACTGCACCGGCACTTGGATGGCCCGCATGAGGTCGGCAGCGAAGATAAATCCGTTCGGAAGGACGCACAGAAGCACCAGATGTTTGCCCGCATAGTCGCGCGAAATCTGCCCCGCAAGCTCCTTTACGCAGCGCTGAATCTGCTCCGGAGTGGCCAGAATCCTGGTTTCCATGCGGAATTTTGGACTCAAACAGCGCGGTCCGAGCTAGTCTTTCGTCTCTTCAATCGAGATTCGACGGCCCTCGGGGTCGCGCAATTCGGTCCCTTCAATGCCCCGGACCCACAAAATCTGGTCCTCTAACGTCACAACTGGCCATAACTTCTTGATTTCAGGGGCCAGATGCAGCGGGTACAGCAGCTCTTTCAGTCGCTTTTCTGAACTATTTGTGGCTCCGCGAAAGCGATCTCCCGGCCTCCAATTGCGAATTATGAGCTCCGGAACGGCCGAAATGTGGACTAAATGCGCCCGATTATACGCAATAACCGGCACGCTATCGTTGGCATTCGTGATTCTCACGCGGATTGTGGTATCCAATTCGGGGACATAAACCTCCCCGGGAACACCAATTCGATATTCGAAACCCGCAGGCTCGTGCTCCACGTCCGCCCGTTCGAGGCGCAATTCGCGGAACAGAAGCCGCGCCCGCCATCCATTTTCGATGCTGATCATGCGTCCTTTGGCGCCGTGAGCGTTCCGCTTGGCGACCAGATCGAGGATGTTCTGGACGTCCTCGAAATCCAGATTGCATCCGATCTGCTCCGCGCCAGCGCGCAAAATCCGCCTTTGTAATGCCAGCGGTTGCTGCAATAGGCGCGGTATCTCAAGCGAAACTGAAACCGAAGCGGTCGGCTTACGTCCTCCACCGCGCGCGGGCTGGCCTGGAATCACGAACATTGGCAGGAGTTTTGCGAGCTGATCGCGCCAGTATTGCTCTTCCGCACGGGCGATTTCGGCGCTGTGCGACAGGTTTGTGTCCACCGACGGATTCAGCTCTTCACGGATCATGGGCAGTACGCGCGCGCGCACGCGGTTTCGAGTGAAGCTTAAGTCAGTATTGCTGTGATCCTCGCGCCAACTCTGGCCGACGGTGCGCAAGTATGCGCGAAGTTCTGCCCGGCTTGTGTCAAGAAGCGGACGCACAATCGATCCGGCTTCGAGTCGCTGCTCCGGAAAGACTCCGGCCAGTCCGCGCGTTCCAGCGCCGCGCAAAAACTTCATGAGCACCGTCTCCGCCTGGTCGTCTCGCGTGTGAGCCGTGGCGATGCGGTCGGCCTTCTTTTCAGCGAGCAGCCGGCAAAAGAATTGATGGCGGAGTTGGTGGGCCGCTGTCTCCAGACTGATCCTCTTTGCCGCGGCATATCGCGGTGCATCTTCGCGTCCAGAATGGAATTCGAGATCGTGTTCGGCTGCAAGCTGGGCGACGAACTCGAGGTCGGCATCGGCTTCGGCGCCGCGAATTCCGTGATGGAAGTGCGCGACTGAGACCACGATGCCAAGCTCGTCCCGCAACTCTAGTAGTAATCGAAGCAAGGCAATGGAATCCGCGCCGCCGGAAACGGCGACACAGATGCGCTCTCCCGGACGCATAAGTGTCCGTGCGTTGGCAACTAGGTTTTGGGCGAGACTTGGCAACAGCCTATTTCACCACGGAGACACGGAGTACACGGAGGAAAGCGGGGGCAAAAGCATAAAGAGTTAAAGATTAAAGGACCGTCAGCCGCCCTCGACCGGGGGCCTCTTTCGATTGGGCACCGCTCCTGATTCCAACCAACATTTCTTTTAATGCAGTGCTCACGGAGAAGAAAAAGCCTTTTGAGCCAGAGTTCACGGAGAAGAAAACCGCTGTGCGCTTGCGCGCGCTTCGGCGTTACCGAACTTGGTCGTTTAAGTATCGGGAAGCTATACTGCGCTTCCGATGAGAGTGGTTGTCATCATTCCGGCGGCCGGACTCGGCACGCGCATGGCTGCGCAGTCCGGCGCGCGTCCGGGACAGGTCACGAAGCAGTTCGCGGAGATTGGCGGAAAGCCCATCCTGCTCCATACCTTGGAAAAGTTTGCTGAGATTCCGGAGGTTGAAGACATTTATGTTGCCGTTCGCGAGATGGAAATTGAACGTCTGCTCGATTTCCTCGCCAAACAAAAGCTCAGGCCGCGAGTGCAGGGCGTGGTCGGCGGCGATCATCGCCAGCATTCGGTGGCAAATGCATTGGCCAAGGTAAAAGCGCACGCGAACGACGTTGTCCTGGTCCACGACGCCGTCCGACCTTTCATCGATCGGGACATCATCGAGAAAGTAATCGAGACGGCCGCACGCCAGGGCGCAGCCATCGCTGGTCTGCCGGCTGTGGACACGGTAAAACAGGTTGAGCGCACGGCGAATGGCGCAATCATCACCGCCACAGTACCGCGGGAACGCGTGGTAATGGCGCAAACGCCGCAGGGATTTCGCTACGAACTGATCAAGCGCGCCTTCGACGAAGCGCAAGCCGATGGATTCATCGGCACCGACGAAGCATCGCTGGTGGAGCGGGCCGGGCACCAGGTAGCCGTGGTAATGGGATCCCCCAGAAACATCAAGATCACCACCCCGGCAGATATGGAATTGGCAGAGTTCTATCTGTCGCGCGCTGTTTGAGAAACTGGCTCACCACGGAGGCACGGAGAACACCGAGAAAATCGAGGGAACGCTTCCAACAGTCGCTCCTAAGACCCGCTCACAACGACTGGACCTTAACAATGCTGGCAGCAGTGGACTCAAGCAACCCAAGCTTTTCTCCGTGTACTCCGTGGTTAAATCGTTTTGACTATGAGAATCGGCTACGGCTGGGATTCACACGAATTTAAACGCGGCGTGCCGCTCAAGATCGGCGGCGTCGCCCTCGACCACACGCACGGACTCTCCGGACACTCTGATGGCGACGTCCTGCTGCACGCGCTCACCGATGCGCTGCTAGGCGCCATCTCCGCAGGGGACATCGGCAGCTACTTCCCGCCGAGCGATCCGAAATGGAAGGGCGCCGACTCGGTCATTTTCGTCCTCGAGGCATTGTCGAAGATCCAGGAAGCCGGATGGAAGATATGCAATGTTGATTCCACGTTGATTCTGGAGTCGCCGAAGATCGGTCCGGTAGCGCATCGCATTCGCGATCGCGTTGCAGAAATTCTCGAGATCGCTCCGGATCATGTGGGCGTAAAAGCGAAGACACCAGAAGGCATGGGTACAGAGAAGGCCGCGATTGCGCATGTCGTCGTCTTATTGGAAAAACAAGAGGATCACAAGAAGCTGGAAGTCGCCGCCGCAGTCCTCGAGGCCGACAAGCACGTGGACGAAGTCGTAGAAGAGCTGATCAGCGACATGGACATGGACGAAGAGGGCGTAGATGCGCCGCTGAAAGGACCAGCAAGGAAACGGTTCAGATAGAAATAGCTGGTTGACGCAAGAACGCCCCTGGCTGACAGAACGCCGACAGCCGAGAGCCGACGGCGGGCGAGGGCAGCCGCATCCGACGAAACCTCATTTCCCTGCTTTAACCCAAACTATTTAGACTGAAACTCAATGGGCAGAGTCTTCGCCGCCGTGATTGCGAGCATTGCGCTGGTTTCAGTCGCGATGTTTGTCTCGCATCACGGTTGGATTCCGGTTTCAGGCGCGCTGCATGGGCGATTGCTCGATCAACATTTTGCTCAGATATTCGCCGAAGCCGCGGTTTGTTTTGTCGCCGCTCAGCTTCTCTTGGCGGCGATCGTGTGGCAGTCTGCCCGAAAATCGCCAACGGTGAGCAGATTTCCCGGAGGATCGCGGCTCACCGTCGCTCTGGGAGTAATCTTCCTCGCCTTTGAATTGTTCGCGGCCGGGACTGCCGGACGACGAGCCTGGGCGGGAATGTACCTGACTTCTCCACCACCCAATGCGCTGACCGTCCAGGTCATCGGCGAGCAGTTTGCTTTCTACTTTCGCTATCCGGGACCTGATGGGAAACTCGGCCCGATTCATCCGACGAAGATGGACGATGAATCCGGCAACTTCTTCGGCATCGATCGGCAGCATGATCCTGAAGCGAAGGACGACGTAATGGCCGCGAGTCTGGCGCTGCCTGTAGATCGTCCGGTAGAACTTCTACTCCTGGCGAAAGATGTGACCCACGGCTTCTACGTGCGCGAGTTGCGCATTCAGCAGGACCTCGTTCCTGGAATGCAGATTCCGATTCACTTCACCCCAACAAAAATCGGCCGATATGAGATCGCCTGCAACCAACTCTGCGGACTTGGGCATTACCGGATGCGCGCTTATCTCGAAGTCATGCCGCAGGCGGATTTCGAGCGTTGGCTACAGGAGAGAGCGGCGTCGCAGTGAGCAGAGACTTTCGCAGTGCGCCATCACGGTGGACGCCAACGGTGCCCGCAAACTTCTGGCGCAGGTACATTTTCAGTACAGACCACAAAGTCATCGGTAAGCAGTACTACTTTCTCTCGCTTTTCGCGGTGTTCGTGGGCATGGCGCTGTCATGGATCATGCGAATCCACCTCGCCTGGAACACGGCTTCGATCTGGGGACTGAGCAAGCTGTCGCCGACAGGCGCGCCGGGTGGCGTGCTCACGCCGGAGTATTACCTCTCTTTGCTCACGCTGCATGGGACGATCATGATCTTCTTCGTCCTCACGACGGCCCCGCAAAGCGCGTTCGGGAATTATTTCGTGCCGCTACAAATTGGGGCGGACGAGATGGCGTTTCCTCTGCTCAACATGGCGTCGTTCTGGACGACGTTGGTGGCGTTTCTCGTTCTGCTCTCGACATTTCTTGCCGCAGACGGTCCGCCCACATCCGGATGGACCGCATATCCGCCGCTCAGCGGCATCGGCAAAATTGCCGGGCCGGGCTTGGGTATTGGACAAGATCTCTGGGTGGTATCGATCGCGCTGTTCTGCATCGCGTCTCTGATGGGATCGGTGAACTTCATTGTGACCATCGTGGACATGCGCTGCAGAGGCATGTCGTGGACGCGATTGCCGCTGCCCTGCTGGTCGTGGCTGATAACCGCCATTCTGACGCTGCTCAGCTTTTCAGTGCTGCTGGCGGCCGGCATCCTGCTGCTGCTCGACCGGAACGCCGGAACGAGTTTTTTCCTGCCGACAAATCTCGTCGTGAACGACAAACTTCAACCGCACTCGGGCGGCTCTCCGCTGCTATGGCAGCATCTCTTCTGGTTTTTCGGACACCCTGAGGTTTACATCGCCATCCTTCCCGGATTCGGCCTGATCTCGCAGGTGCTCTCGACGTTTTCGCGCAAACCAGTGCTTGGATACAAAGTGATCGTCGCGTGCCTGCTTGCCATCGGATTCTTGAGCTTCGTGGTCTGGGGACATCACATGTTCGTGAGCGGCATGAGCCCGTACTCGGGGTTCACGTTCGCCGTCCCAACCTTGATCATCACCTTGCCTGCGACAATCGTCACGCTCAATTGGTTCGGCACGATCTGGGGCGCGCGCATGCGGCTGACCACCGCGATGATGTTCGCGCTGGCCTTCATTTCAGTTTTCGTGACCGGCGGACTCAGCGGGATGTTTCTGGCGCAGCCCGCGCTGGATATTTATCTGCACAGCACGTACTTCGTCGTAGCGCACTTTCACATGGTGATGGGAGTGGCCGCGATCTTTGCCATCTTCGCTGCGACGTACTACTGGTTTCCCAAGATGTTTGGACGCATGCTCGATGAGCGCATGGGACTGATCCATTTCTGGCTGACCTTCATCGGTTCATACTGCATCTTTATGCCAATGCATTTTCTGGGACTGAGCGGCAATCCACGGCGCTATGCGCAGCTCACAGACGACTTTCTGCAGCCGCTCATTCCATTACATCAGTTCATCACTATTGCGGCGCTGATCACCGGAGCTGCACAGTTCGTTTTCCTGTTGAATCTCTTCCGAAGCATGTACAAGGGAAAAGCAGCGCCGCGGAATCCCTGGCATTCGACTACTCTGGAATGGACGCTGCCCTCGCCCACGCCTGCCGATAATTTTTCCGGACAGCCGCAGGTGGTGTATCACGCGCCTTACCAATACGGCGAAACCAGTCGGGGCGCCGATTACGTCATGCAAAACGATCCGCCTGACCTCCGACTACCTGGATCAGAGAAGGTGCGCAGGTGACGCAGGAATCTTCGAGAGCTATGAGCGTGTTGGGGATCGCCATAACCGTATTCATCTTCGCCGGATCGGCCGCGGCAGCAAACTACTGTCCCATGTGTTACACCACGGCAGCGAGCGCGGCGCGAAGCACCATGCATGCGTTGCGATCAGGAATTGTGACGTTGGTCGTCCCGCCGGTGCTTCTGTTTAGCGGGATGCTGGCCGTGGCATTGCGCTGGAAGAATGGCGCGGACTCGCAGGACGAAATTTCTTCTGGCCAGCATCGCTCGTGACAGTAGCGCAAACTGAATTCGTGGAAAGCGCACACAGCATCTCTGCCGCGGCAGATACTCGCGTGGAATTCAATAGACGACTGCGCCGCTACCGATTAGGGCTGGGACTCGTCGTCTGCGGCATCGTAATGCTGTTCGCGAGCTTCTTCAGTGCGTACATCGTGCGCAAGGGCGTCGCCAATTATGACTACGGCGCACAAAGCTACTCCGCTGAATGGCAACCGCTGAAATTGCCGGCGGGGTTGTTAGGGGTGGCTACCGGACTTCTGCTGTTTGCGAGTGTCGCGATGGAGATCGCGCGTCGAAAGGCACTCCATGTGGCTGCACAAGGAAACTCAATCTGGATTTACCTCTCGGCGCTGCTGACCACCGGGTTTCTGGTTACAGTCGCGATTGCCTGGCATGTGCTCCGCAACGAAGGTCATGGAATTGGCAGTGGAGCAGAGGCGGCGTTCTTTTATCTTTTGATCGGAGTGCATTCAGTCCACGTTGTGATCGGGTTGTTGTTTCTGGGCTATGTCGGACTTCGGAGAGGCGCTGTTCTTATCGATCTGAGCGCATGGTACTGGCACGCCATGAGCGCGCTGTGGGTGTGCATCATGCTGGTGTTCAGCGTGACATAACTCGGCCTCCCGCGCGTTCGTCTGCATCAAATATCCTGATTTCGCTCTGAGTTCGCACAATTGAATAGGTGATCGGAGTCCACCAATGTCGTGGATTCATCCAGAAAATTATTTACTTGCCAGACTGGCCCTGCAGGAAGGGCTCGGGCTGCTCTTCCTCCTCGCCTTCATCAATGCGCTGAACCAGTTTCGTCCTCTGTTGGGCGAGCACGGGCTTCTGCCGGTGCCGCAGTTCGCGAAGGAAGTTCCCTTTCGCGCGTCGCCGAGCCTCTTCTTATTCGCGCCTACCGACCGGGCATTTGCTGCTGCCGCATGGATCGGCATCGTGCTTTCGTGCCTCGTCCTCACTGGAATCGCAGATCGCTATACATGGACTTCCATGCTGGTTTGGGGATTGATCTGGGTCATTTATCTCTCGTTCGTCAACGTTGGACAGACTTTCTACGGCTTCGGCTGGGAATCGATTTTGCTGGAAGCCGGGGTTTACGCGGCGTTTCTCGGCGGCCGAAACACGACCGCGCCGGCTGCGGTGATCTGGATGTTTCGCTGGCTGCTCTTCCGCGTAATGTTCGGCGCTGGGCTGATCAAGATGCGCGGAGATCCATGCTGGCGCGATCTCAGCTGTCTCGACTACCACTACGAGACTCAGCCCATGCCAAACCCGCTGAGTTGGTACTTCCATCGCGCGCCAGCCTGGACGCGCAAAGGAGGAGTGCTCTTCAATCACTTCGCTGAGTTGATTGTGCCGTTCGGATATTTTCTGCCGCAGCCCGTCGCCAGCATCGTCGGCGCGCTCACAATTGTTTTCCAGCTTCTGATATTTCTCAGTGGGAATCTTTCGTGGTTGAACGCACTCACGCTGGTGCTGGCGTTCAGTTGCTTTGACGATGGGACACTCACAAGTATCCTTCCGCTGAAGGTGCCGGCGACTCATGAGCCTGCGCTCTTCTTCCATTTGGTCGTGTGGGGACTGGCGGTGTTGGTCGCTGTGCTCAGCATCCGTCCGATTCGCAACCTGCTGTCTTCACGACAAATTATGAATACGGTGTACAACCGCTTTCATTTTGTCGGCACCTACGGCGCATTCGGTGGAATCACTCGCGAGCGCTACGAGATTGTGATCGAGGGCACAGACGATGCGGTGCTGACGCCGTCAACCCAGTGGCGCGAGTACGAGTTCAAAGGCAAGCCTGGCGACCCGGCGCGAATTCCTCCACAGATTGCGCCTTATCATCTGCGGCTCGACTGGCTGATGTGGTTTGCGGCCATGGGCTCGTACACGCGACATCCGTGGTTCGTGCATTTGCTTGCCAAGCTGCTGCAAGGCGATCGCGCCACGCTGGGATTGTTGCGCGGCAATCCATTTCCCGATCATCCGCCGCGTCAAGTGCGGGCACTGTTGTACCACTATCAATTCATCACGAGAACAGAACGAAAAGCTAGGCATCTGTGGTGGAAGCGGACGCCACTTGGGACGTATTTTCCCGCTGTGTCACTGCAGAGCAAGTCGCTGCGGACAATCAGGGATCACATGGGCTGGGAATTTACGAGCTGATGGCCTGCCCTCACAAAAGCAGTTGTTTAGATGTTAGCGAAAGTTATTTCCTCTTCCATCTCAGGCCATCTTTCGTGTCTTCGAGGATGATGCCTGCATCGGCGAGTTGTTGGCGGACGGCGTCGGCTTTGGCGAAGTCGCGAGCGCGACGGGCCTGTTGGCGCTGTTCGATGAGCGCATCGACCTCCGCGTCCGACATTTGCGACCGATCGACGGCTGCTTCGTCCAGCTTGCCTTCCGAGCGTGCCCAATCGAGCACCTGGCGGATCTTCTCCGCATCGTCGTCCTTGAGCACCGCGAAGATTTCCTCGAATTGACGCAGGGCGTTTTGCAAGGCCGAGATATCGTCGCGCAGCAGTTTGCCATTGTCAGCGGCGGCATTGGCTTCACGAACCATGTCGAAGATCGCGGCCAGCGCTTGCGCGGTGTTCATGTCGTCTTCGAGAGCGGCCCGCATCTTCTGCGCCGTGGAATGCGCGAGCTGCTTCATCTCGTGGCTGGAGCCCTTGGGAAAGTTGCCGGTATCGAGCCGCAACTTGAAGTTGCGCAGCCGTTCGACGGAATGAGCTGCCTGCCGCAGGCCGCCAAAAGTGAAATTGAGCTGCTTCTGATATGGGACCGATGCGAGCAGGTAACGAATCGCCGAAGGCTTGTGTCCCTTCAGCATCAAATCGCGAAGCGTGTAGAAGTTGCCGAGACTCTTCGACATCTTCTGTCCTTCGACCAGCAAAAAGCGGACGTGCATCCAGTAACGTGCGAAAGTCTTTCCGGTCGCCGCCTCGGATTGCGCGATCTCATTCTCATGATGAGGAAAGATGAGGTCTTCGCCGCCAAGGTGGATGTCCAGCGTCTCGCCCAGATATTCCATGGCCATGGCCGAACACTCGATGTGCCAGCCCGGACGTCCGGAACCGATCTTGGTGTCCCACTTCGCTTCGCCGGGCTTGGCGGCCTTCCAGAGCGCGAAATCGCGGACATTGTCCTTTTCGTATTCGTCGACGTCCACGCGAGCACCGTCGGTGATGCCCGTCATGTCTTTCTTGGACAACTTTCCATATTGCGGAAATTTCACGATCGGAAAATAGTAAGAGCCTTCTTCGGTTTTGTACGCAAATCCTTTCTGCTTCAGGCGCGAAATCAAGTCGACCATTTCCTCAATGTGCTCGGTAGCGCGAGCGATCTGCTCGGGCTTTTCCAGCGAGAGGATTTCCATGTCCTCGAAAAACGCCAGCTCGTATTTCGAGGCGTACTCGCGAACGCCGAGGCCCTTCGCGGCAGCATTGCGGATGATTTTGTCGTCCACGTCAGTGATGTTCATGACGTGGTCGAGCTCGTATCCGCTCTGTTTCAAAAATCGGCGAAAAAGATCGACAAAAACAAACGTGCGAAAGTTGCCGATGTGTCCATAGTCATAAACGGTGGGCCCGCATGAATACATGCGAATGCGATTACCCTGAAGGGGTTGCAGCTCTTCGACGCGGCTGCTCATCGTGTTGAAGACGCGCAATGGCATGAAAAAATCGAACTCAGGCAGAATGTTCGATTCTAGGGAAGGCGCTGAAGTCGGTCAATTGTCAGCGGGGATAGGAGCTAGAGCCTTCCAAAAGTGCCCCCGTAGGTGTATTTACAATCATCTCTTGCATCGTATTTCCGGATTACATTCCTGAGCAAATGTCCCTCGACAAGGAACCACTTCCGCGCAAGTTAGCTAATGCAGCACGTATCATAATAGTGCTGCCGATAGTGATCCCGCTGGTCGTGATCGCAATCCCGCTTGTCCTTCTGCACCGTGCGGTGCTTTACATGATGATCTGGATGCTCTGGATACCGAAAGGCAAGGACACGCTGGTCATTTACTCCGACAGCCCCATCTGGCGTGACTACATGACCCAACAAATCCTGCCGTTGGTCGAAGAACGTGCGGTTGTGCTGAATTGGTCGGAACGAAAGAGATGGTACAAATGGTCGTTCGCACCTCATGTATTTAGGTCTTTTGCTGGTGCTTACGCCTTCAATCCAATAGTGATTCTATTCCGGCCATTCCGACGAGCAGCAATATTTAGGTTTTGGGATGCATTCAGGGACTGGAAGCGCGGCTATACCGAGCCAGTTCAGCGATTGCGAAACGATCTTCTGTCTAAGCTCTAACTGCTTTACGGTAACAATTCTTATGTGGCGAGATCGGGATTACCGCTCCAAGACTTCATTGGCAGCCCTTGTGGTTCACATCCCAGAATTGATCACGATCAACGTTGAGAGGAGGGGCACCGTGTTTCTCCTGCTGAAACAAGTCGTTCAGATGCTTCAAAGGCGGAATGCAGAATGCCGCACGAATCGAATCGTTCATATCTGGGGATGCCTCGTGCCTCCATCCCTGGTAGGGCATCTGGAACGTGGTGCCGAAGATTGACCTCTGCTTAGAAAACATCAGGTATCTGGCTGGGTAGTGGAATTGCGGTTAAGACCAGAACACAGAAGCACAGCAGACGATTGGCGGAGCGCTTCTTCGGTGAGCACCGATTAAATTGGGCTGCAAATACTGGCTCCCCTTCGCGGAGTAAGACAATGGGCCACCCAGGGGTGTCGACGGTTGTCATCATTGCTGACTAGACGTGGGCCTGCCGCGTTGGTGAAGTAGAAATGACGGCCAACCTAATGGTTTGCCGTTCTTGTCTTTTCTATGAACAATTAGATGTCCAGGTTCTTCACATCCAGCGCGTTTTCTTCGATGAACTTGCGGCGGGCTTCGACGTCTTCACCCATGAGCGTCGTGAAGATGGTCTCGGTCTCCGCGATGTCTTCGAGCTTCACTTGCATGAGGCTGCGGATCTCTGGGTTCATCGTCGTCTCCCAAAGCTGGGTGGAGGTCATCTCGCCGAGGCCTTTGTAGCGCTGGACATCGTAGTCCTTCTTGCCCTGGCTTAGGACGTAATCGAACAGCTCGCGCGGGGACTGCTTCTCCACCGGCTCAGCAGATGGAGCGGCCTTTCGCTTTGTGGCCTTCTCCTGCTTTTCGAGATCGGTCCCGGCTGCTTCCTGCTCCTCGTCGGCAGCCTTGCCCTTCTCCGCCTTGGGCGCGTGCTCGATGATGAATGGCGGCTGCATGTACTCGGCAATCTGCTTGTACTTGGAGATCATCTGCCGGTATTCGGGCGAGGTGATCAGTTCCCAGTTAATGATGCGCTCGGCGCCATTCGAATCGACAAAGCTCACCACCCAGGTGTTGTGCTCTTCTTCGTGTCTGGCTTCGACCGACTTGATGCCAAGGTCCTTCATCATGGCCTTGATCTTCTTCTCGAGCTCCTTCACTTTGGGCGGCACACTCTTTTCGTTGCCCTCAAAGTCGGCGCGAGCGGTGAAGTCGATCCGCGGCAGCAGCTCGGTGATGCGCTCGTCGCGCAGGTGCTTGTTCACCTTCTCGAAGAAGTCGAGGTACTCGCGCAGCTTAGTCATGAAGCGAGTGAGTTCTCCGCCTTCGAGTTTGGCTGCGCCTTCGCCGTAGCGGATGACCATGCCATCGGCGGCGCGACGCACCATGACTTTCACGAACTCGCGATCGTCCTTGATGTACTGCTCGAACTTGCCCTTCTTGATCCGGTACAGCGGCGGCTGCGCGATGTACACGTGTCCGCGCTTGATCAGGTCGGTCATGTGGCGGAAGAAGAAGGTCAGCAGCAGCGTGCGGATGTGCGATCCGTCCACGTCGGCGTCGGTCATGAGGATGACCTTGCCGTAGCGCAGCTTCGACGGATCGAAGTCTTCCTTGCCAATGCCGCATCCAAGGGCGGTGATCATGGCGCGAATTTCTTCGTGCCCAAGCATCTTGTCGTAGCGCGCTTTCTCGACGTTAAGGATCTTTCCTTTGAGCGGCAGGATCGCCTGGAAGCGGCGATCGCGGCCCTGCTTGGCCGTACCACCTGCGGACTCGCCCTCGACCAGATATATCTCGCAGCGGTCGGCGTTGCGCTCAGAGCAGTCTGCCAGCTTGCCCGGCAAACCCCCGCCATCGAGCGCTCCTTTACGGCGGGTGAGGTCGCGGGCCTTGCGGGCTGCCTCGCGGGCACGTGCGGCTTCAATGGCTTTGTTGATGATGCGACGGGCGACCGTCGGATTCTGTTCGAGAAACGCGCCCAGCCGTTCGTTGACGAACGCCTGCACAGTGCCGGCGATGTCGGAATTCAGCTTGCCTTTGGTCTGTCCTTCAAACTGCGGCTGCGAGAGCTTTACGCTGACGACAGCAACGAGGCCTTCGCGGACATCGTCTCCGGAAAGATTCTCTTTCAGGTCCTTGAACAATCCGAGCTGTTGCCCGGCCCAGTTGATGGTGCGTGTGAGCGACGTGCGGAACCCGGAGAGATGTGTTCCACCATCGACCGTATTGATGTTGTTCGCGAACGAAAAGACGGATTCGGAATAGCCGTCGTTGTACTGCAGCGCGATTTCCATGGCAACGCCGTCGCGCTCGGCTTCCATGTAGATCGGCTTGTCGTGCAGAACGGTCTTTCCACGATTGAGGTGCTTCACGAACTCGGCAATGCCGCCGGTGTACTTGAACTCGGCATGCTTGGCTTCGCCGGTCTTGGCATCGGTGGTGCGCTCGTCGGTGAGCGTGATCGTCAGCCCCTTGTTGAGGAAGGCCAGCTCGCGCAGCCGCTGCGCCAGCGTGTCGTAGTTGTAC
>CAZLIE010000071.1:0-21255 GCA_964559345.1 uncultured Terriglobales bacterium | reverse complement strand
GAAGGTCTGGCCTACCGCGCTCTGGTTGACGGTAAACGACACGGTAAACGTCGCCGACTGTCCCGCGGCAATGGTCGCGGTGGAAGGCGTCGCTTTCAGGATGCCGCCCGATCCCATGCCGGCTACGTTGAGTCCGGTGCCTGCGCGGGCTATGCCGAAGATGGTCCCGGATGCCGTGCCGCTGTTGAACTTCACCAGTTGCTTACCGGATGCGATATCAAACTGGTAGATGTTGGAGCTGCAATAATCCGCAGCCCAGAATGTCTTGCCATCCTGATCGAGCGTGAGTGGATACCAGCACTGCTCGCCCGGCGCTGTGTAGGTGGTGATGATGTTTCCAGACGAATCCAATCGCAGGATATCGACGAGGTCGGTGACGATCACTCCGCCGTCTGGCAGAATACGCGGCACGAGTGCCTTCTTCAGTCCGGTGACGAACGGCGTGAGCTGCTGTTTCTTGCACACGTCGTAGCGCAGGATCGATGGGCCTTCCGAGGTGTAGAGCATCGTGCACTGATCGGCGGAGAGATCGATGTCGTCCGATCCCTGCTCTTCGGCCTTCACGGTGAACTGGTCGAGTAGCTTGCCGCTGGGGTCGAACTTCAGGATGTTGCGCGAGCAGCCTTGCTGGCCGACATAGAGGTTTCCAGCTCCGTCGAAGACGAGCGATTCAGGCTGGCAGTTATACCCCGAACCAAACGTCCCGAGCAGGTTTCCGGAGTCGTCGAACTTACTGATGTTGCCGGCAGTGAAGTCGGTGGCATAGAGGTTGCCGGCCTTGTCGAAGGCCATGCCTGCCACAGTGCCAGCTAGAGTGGTGCTGACGGACTTCATTAGTGTGCCGTCCGTGCCATAGCGGTTCACCGTCCCCGGCGAGACGCCAACGAAGATACCAACCGGGAACTGTGGAACTGCCGCCGTCACGACCTGCGTGGCCGATCCGGTGAGTCCGCCGGAATCGGTTGCGGTGACTTTTACGGTGTACACATCGGCACGGTTGTAAGTGTGCGATCCGCTGCTCCCGTTGGTAACTGGTCCATCGCCGAAGTCGAGAACTGTACTGGTGATGTTGTTCTCGGCGTCGGTGCAGCTTCCCGTCGCCGTGACCGCGAGAGGAACAGTGCCGCTTGTCGGAGCAACAACCAGCGTGCAAGTCGGCGCAGTGTTCACCGCGGATAGAGTTACGGTCTGCGAGGCTGAACCTTTCAGTCCACCCTGGTCAGTGGCAGTGACCGTGATGGTGTATGTGCCTGGCTTGCTGTAAGTGTGATCACCGCTGGTTGCGGTCTGAACAGTGCCATCGCCGAAATCAAGCGAGGTGGAGACGATGTCATTTTCGGGATCGGTGCAGTTGCCGCTGGCGGAGACGCTGAGAGAGGTCAATCCGGTTCCGGATTGTACTGTCAGCGTGCAACTGGGCGGCAGATTGAGCGGAGGGGGCGAGGCGACCGTCACCGTGTTCGAGGTTGTGCCCTTGAGTCCCTGAGCGTCTGTGGCAATAAAGACAACAGTGAAGGTGCCGGGAACAGTGTAAGTGTGTTGAGTGTTCGTCGAGATCGTTTGCGATTGACCGTTCAGCGTGTCGTTGATCACTTGCCCATCGCCAAAGTCCAGTACAGAACTGGTCAGGTCCTGGTTGGCATCCGAGCAAGTTGCTGTGATTGTCGCGGTTAAAGGAACATTACCGCTGTTCGGAGTGACATTAAGCGCTCCGCACGTCGGGGTTGAGTTCTGAGTGATCGTGACAGATTGCGTGGCCATGCCCTTTTGACCGCCATTGTCGGTGCCGGTCAGAGTCACTGTGAAATTGCCCGGAGTGTTGTACTGATGAGTTGCCGTAAAGCTCAACGTGTTTTGGCCATCGCCTGTGGTAGTGGAGGGCGCGCTGCCGTCGCCAAAGTCGATGGAGAGAGTTCCGAACCCGCCATTGTTCGTGGTCTCGGTGCAGCTCCCGGAAGCGCTGATCTTGGTTCCCGGAGGACCGGCATTCTTGTCAACAGTCAACGTGCAGGATGGTGCCTGAGGGGCCGTGGCAACGATTGTCGCCGTGGCCATTGCATTGTGCTTGCTGGTATCCGTCACGCTGTACGTAGCGGTGAAGGAACCGGCATTCTGATAGGTGTGAGAAACGTTGTTGAAATTGCCGCCATTGGCAGTTGAGATCTGCTGTGGAGCGGACTTATCGCCGAAGTCCAAAGTTGCGCTGCTCCCCTCACCGATATCATTGCCGTTATCGGTGCAACTGCCGCTAAACGTAACCTTGAGCGGAGTCTGCCCACCAGATCTGTCCGGGGTCAATGTGCATTTTGGTGTGGAATCTATCGGCTGTGTAACCGTGATGACGGTGGAAGTTGAAGCTGTTAAGCCTGCCAGGGTGTGGCCGGTTACATTAATCGTGTAAGTTCCTGGAGTCTTATATTGATGAACTCCATGAACACTAATAGACGGTGCCCCGTCAGCGCTGTTGCTGATCTGCTGGGGATTGTTGGGATCCCCAAAGTCCATGGTGATGCTGCCGAACCCGGAGCTATCAGAGGTGTCATTGCAAGTCCCATCGGCCGTTACCGTTAATGGAGCCGATCCGCCATTAGGCTGATCCAGCATCAGCGTGCAAGTCACCGGGGATGTTCCCGCTCCTGTGCCGGAAAGAGCCGCTGTTTGCGGGGAACCGGCAGCATCGTCAGTCACACTGAGTGTTCCCGAATAGCCTTTATTCGTGGTCGGTCTGAAGGCGACCGAAACAGTGCATGAGGATCCCTTCAGATCGGCCGGTGCGAGTGTGGCAGGGCAGTTGTTGGTTTGGATGAAACCATCACTTGCCGAAATGCTGCTGATCACTACCGGAGTGGCGCCGTTGTTAGAGATAACCAAGTTTTGGGTTGAGCTGGTCGTTCCAGGAGTTTGGCTTCCGAAGGCCAAAGTGGAAGGACTCAGGGTGACTTGCGAACTGGCGAAACTGCCGCCTTTGATGAAAACATTCGAGTCCAGAATCGAATCTCCCGCATCGGCGATCGCCAGTTTGATGTGGTTGATCACGTTGGGATTTACTTGGGCTTGGGCGGTTAAGACTACAGTAGCGCCATCCATCTCCAGGTCGAGAGGTGCCCCCGATCCGTCAAAATCATTGTTCAGGAAATATTGCGAATTGGTTCCTTGTGAATGTGGAGCAGTTCTTGGATTCGCATTTCCGGCGTTCACACTGTTAATAGCTACAGGCGTTGTAGTTCCCGGAATTAAAGCAATGTTCTTCCCATTGAGGAAGAAGCCGAAAACATCGTTGAATTGGCTATTAACGAACTCGTTGTACTCCTCGGAAGAGAAAACGTATTGGAAGCTAACTGTCGACGTCGTTGGGATGAAGTCGAATTCCAGGGTTGCTGCGTCCTGTGTGGTTCCAGGGCTGCCTAACAACGTGTCCAGGTCGGCGTCGCCTGGACCGTTGTATGCGACGGTGATCTCAGAATCGCAGTTCGGTCCCGCAAGATTCCTCACGCTGCCCGAGCTCAGTACGATCCCGCCGGTGAATCCGACGATGTTTTTTGCGCTGGAGAAAAGGCCGGCGGCAAGTGGAGCGCCGGTATATCGAACGTTGCTCGTAATCACACCACTGCCAACAATGGCATTTACGAGGGATTGCGCGCTGAGTTGCGAGTTCGTGAGGTCGTCAACCTGAAATCCCGAATCAGCTCCGTACCCGTTAATACTCACCGTTGCGTTGCCACCTGGATCGTCGTCGGGAATGGTGATTGTGGTCGCCTCACTTTGGCAAGCCTTCGCAGTTGTAAAGCTTGCAAACACCCTACAAGTCGCTCCGGGCGCTAAGCTGTCGCAGTTGCTGCTGACCGAATAGGCAGCATTGTCCGCTGTCGGTTTTCCCTTGAAGTTGATAGTCCTGGTTGAGGAAGTATTCGTCAGGGTGATCTGTAAAGGTGAGCTCTTACCGTCAGTGCGCTGTTTATCGTTCAAGCCAGTCACTGGTGACGATGAAATGCTTGGTGGAGAAGTGCTCAAAGCAGCAAAGAGAGAAGGCACCACCAATTGCAGCAACACAGTCAGCAAAACGGACTTGTTGAATAAACGACCCCAAACGTTATTGAAATCCATGTCTACCCCGGCTATGGTTTAAACCTGGCAAATTTCACGGAACAACTGCGACGAGGCGCCGGCTCTTTCCGAGCCTTGCAACACGTGAATCTCGTCTTCGAGCGCTGATCTGCGGCAGCGGGGAGAGTAACGGGTATCCGCAGTTTCAGAGCGGCAAATTCTACCTCGACTTCGCTAGCTCTTCACTTATTTACTGCAAACATAGGCCCGAACAACTGCACGAAGGGAGAGAGGGTCAGTAGGGTTTGAGCATGTGAGTGCCCAAAATTGAGGCTTCAGTACCAAGGGTTAATTGCTGCGTCTGAGGGGCATTTCAGGCGCATGTGCAAACTTTTTCACACAAATCGTAAATGCTTACAGTCGAGGCGAAGATCCGTCTTATCGCGGTGGAGGGGCGTCCGAGTTCGGGGCGGGCTTCCCGTCGATGGTATTGGGCTCCATCAGTTCGACCCGGGTCCCATCTGGATCGAAGAGGTTGGCCTGGCGCTTCCGGTTTTTGCCGGTCTGGATCTTGATTTCGCGCGTATACGTTTTCCGCGCGGGTCTGGATTCCAGGTCCGCGACCGCTTTCTCTATATTTGGAACTTCGAGGCAGATGTGGTTCCTCACGCCTCGTTCTTGCGCGGACGGAGTGCCGCGGTAAAGCATGAACTCCACGTAGTCTTGGCCATCCGGAACCCGCATATTGATCCAACTCAACTCGGTTCCATTGGCGCTCCCACGCCAGAATTCCTGAAATCCGAGCAGATGGCGATAAAACTTCATGGCGGGATCTACCGCTGCGACCAGAAAACCGGCATGCATCAGCCGATCAGAGATTCGACTGACCGGCAAATATTTGCCTGCGCTTTGCGCGCTCATGCTGTCCGGTTCATACTGCACGATCTCCAAGCCATGTCCGTCAGGATCGGTGATCGTGAAATTCAGATTGCCCGTCTTTCCTTTTGACGCCTTGGCTGGCACTTTAATGTCGTGTGCCGCGAGATAGTCCCGCATCTGCTGCGCGGAATCGGTATAAAGGGCGACGTGATTCAGCTGACCGTCATTCTTCGGAGGATCGGTAAAGAGCTCCAGGTACTGATACTCGTTGACTTTCAAAAACACGATCCGCAGCGATCCGTCTTCGCGCTTCAATGAAAAAGCTTCCTGGTATCCGAGCAGGTCCTCGTAGAACGTGCGCGCCTTCTGCAAATCGCTTACGTACAGCGCGACATGTGCGACACCGAGAATACGTGGACGCTTAACCGGCAAAGTCTGCGCCACCGTGTAAGAACTCTGAAGCGCGGCAGTCATGAGCGAAATAACGAAGGTGGCGCGTTTTAGCCAGCAAAACAATGTTTGGCTCCCGTAAAGGACATGAGAATATCAGCAGATTTCAAAATTGCGAGGTCTTACGAATGCCGCTTACTCGTCGTGATGTCTGTGCATTGCTTCCACTGGCCGCGATCTCCGCGGCCGCTGCTTCAAACCCCGATCAATCGCTCGTCTCATCCGCCTTCCCATTTTCCGAGTTGCACGCGAAATCGAATGAGAACGCCACCACTCGCGAAATCGCAAATGGCAAGACACCAACGGGTGAGCGGGTTGAAGTGCATGAGACAGTACTGAACCCTGGACGACAGCCGCACGCACCGCATCGCCACGCCCACAGCGAGTTTTGGCTCATCCGGGAGGGCGATGTCGAAATCACAATCAATGGTCAGCCGCATCGCCTGGGGTCCGGCTCAGCCGCGTTTGCCGCCTCGAACGATCTGCATGGGATTCGCAACGTCGGTGATAAGCCCGCCGCGTATTTCGTCGTTGAGCTCGGGCCTATGAATTCTTAAATCCGGCGGCGAGAGAATTCCAGAATCTGTAGCGCCCGCCATGACGAAATTGCTCCCGGCGTGAGCTTTTTTGTTAATACTTCTTGACAAACACAATGCAAGTTGGAAAAGATGCTCACGCTCGCCGTAACGCAGTTTCGTAGTTCGAAACGACCGGGGTGATCTCGTGATTACAGCGCGAAAAGCTCTTTCTCTTCTCTTTTTGTCGGCATCTTTAGTGATGTTTAGCATCGGCGCTCACGCTCAGGCGGTGAACGCAACCGTACTCGGAACCGTCAACGATACAAGTGGAGCAGTGGTTCCAAATGCGAACGTCTCGATAACCGAAGCCGGAACCGGATTCACACGAACCACTACCACAAACTCGAGCGGTAATTATGTTTTCCCGAATCTGCCTCCAGGCGTCTATGGCGTCGAGGTCCAGGCGCCAGGATTCAAGAAGGAGGACAGGCCGGGCCTCCAGGTTCAGGTCAATAGCTCGGTTCGTGCGGACCTGACGATGCAGCCCGGCAACGTTACAGAGACGATCGAAGTCACGGCCGCCACGCCCGTCCTGCAGACGGAGCGCGCCGACGTCAGCCAGAAAATCGACTCCGGTCAATTAGAGCAATTGCCGATTGGCGGCGCTAACCGGAATTTCCAGAACCTGCTCGCGCTGGTTCCCGGCACCGTGCGTCCTCACCGCGATCATTCCGACTTCTTCAACGCGCAGGACACACTTTCTTCCGAGGTAAACGGCCAGTCCCGCGAGTTCAACCAACTGGCGATCGAAGGTGTCAACGATGACGAGCGCACCGGACTGCTGCAGATTTACGTGCCTCCGGCAGAGGCCATCCAAACCGTCGATGTGACCACGAGCAACTACTCCGCGGAGTTTGGACGTGCGGGCGGCGCGGTCACGAACGTCATTTTGAAGTCCGGCACAAATGCTTTCCACGGCTCTCTGTACGAATTCAATCGCATCAGTGCTCTCCAGGCGCGTCCCTATTTCCAGCGCACCGGATCTCTCGCTCGCAGCACTTTTAATTACTACGGTGGAACTATCGGCGGACCGATCATCAAGGACAAGACATTCTTCTTCTTCGATCTGCTGCGCATCGACGACATCCGCGGTCAGTTTCAGAATGGCGCACTGCCAACGGACGCTTTCCGAAATGGCGATGTAACCGCAGCCATAACGTCCACGAAGCAAGCAAACATCTATGATCCATTCACCGGCAACCCAGACGGAACAGGTCGCCAGCAGATATTCGCGTCATCTGCTCCGGGTGTAGCCACCATTCAAGGCCGCAATGGACCTGTGGACGCATACAATCCCGCATGCAAGGCAGGCACCTGCAAGAACATCATTCCGCTCGCGCTGATGGATCCGATTTCGCTGAAGATCCTCGCACTCGTGCCGCATTCGACCTCGCAGGTGTTGGGCAACAACTATCAGCAGAACACGCAGTTCCGGAAGAACAGCACCTCGTTCGATAGCAAGATCGATCACAACTTCAGCGAGAAGGACCGCCTCGCCTTCCGTTTCAGCCGCGCTGTGCAAAATCCATTCCAGCAACCCATCTTCGGCGCTGCGGGGGGATTTGCGAATGGCGGCTTCCAGGGACAAGGCGACCAGCATGAGCAGAGTGGTGCGATCAACGAAACCCATATCTTCTCGTCGTCGTTGATCATGGAGACCCGGGCTGGTATTAGCCATTACCGCAATATTGCTCTTACGGCTGACCACGGCACGACGGCAACCACCGCCCTCGGCATCCCTGGTGCGAATCTGAATGCGTTTACCAGCGGTCTCACCCAAATTGAAATTGGAGGTTTCGCAAATCCGTTCGTCGGGTACTCCGCATCCCAGCCGTGGGACCGCGGCGAGACGAACATCAACCTTGTAAACAGTTGGACGAAGATCAGCGGCAATCACACGTTTAAATGGGGAGCCGACATCCGCCGTTTGCGGGACGATTTGGTGCAAGCGCAAACCTTCGGACCTCGCGGGCATTTCTTCTTCGGCACAGGAACAACCCTGCTGAACGGAGGCACCGGCTCCGCTACGGTGGCGAATGACTTCGCCGCATTCCTACTAGATGCGCCATCGGGAATTGGAAGAAATCCTGCTGTGGGTCGCGACGTATCTCTTGTGTCGGGTTCCTGGCGGGAAACGGAGGCCTTCTTCTTCGGTCAGGATACCTGGCACGCGACTAACAAATTAACGCTTGACATGGGTTTGCGGTGGGAGCTCTATGTGCCCGCCACTCCGAGTCGAGCTGGGCGATATTCAAATTACGATCCCACTACCAACCGGTTGGTTATTGCTGGCATAGATGGAAATCCATCGAATCTTGGACGCGAAACCTACTACAAGTACTTCGCTCCGCGACTCGGTGTTGCCTATCGGGCTAATGAACAAACGGTTATTCGCGCCGGGTTTGGCATCAGTTATGAGCCGTTTACAAATAATCAGTACGCTTTCAACTTCCCGATCCGACAAAATCAGGGTTCCACTTCCACGAACAGCTTTGCTCTTTCGACGTTCAACGGACCAGCAACCCTGGCGAACGGCTTCCCCGCGCCTAGCGTGGTAGCCATTGCGCCTGACGGAACCGTCAGCCCGAATCCCGGTGATCCTTACAACGTCATCGATAAGCATTTCCAGGAGCCGTACGTGGAATCTTACAACTTGTCGGTCCAGCGATCTTTGCCTGCCGGCTTCGTACTCGACTTGGCTTACGTCGGCAATCACGGCGTAAAGATTCCCGTAAGCTTTGACCTTAACGCGGCGACTACTCCGGCGCTAACTGCTACCGGGGGCATCGCCCCGAGTTGCCCATTCCAGCCGCTGTGTGCCAAGTTTGGCCGTACGGCAACGACGGCATTCCTCTTTAAGCCCACGGTCTCGAATTACAACTCGTTGCAGGCGAAGTTCGATCGGAAGTGGAAAAGCGGCTTCATGATGACGACCGCATACACTTGGGCAAAGGCGCTCGCCTACCGCTCCGACATGAACTCTGATGATGGGGGGCCCGATAACTATCTCGATTTCCAGCGCAATTACACCGTCACCAGCCGCAGCCGGACGCACACGTTTGTGCAGAGCTACGTGTATGAGCTTCCCTTCGGCAAGAACAAGCACTTCCTGAATTCTGGGACGGCAAGCTGGCTTCTCGGCGGTTGGGGAGTAAGTAGCGTGTTGACCCGCATGAGCGGGGCACCGTTGCATATCACCGATAGCACAACGCTGCTCAGCGCGCCAGGTAGCTCATCCCAATATCCAAATCTGGTGGCTCCGTTCCGGGTGTTAGGCAACATCAATTCCGGATTTTGGTTCGATCCAACTTCCTTTGCGCATGTCACCACGCCCGGCGTGCTGGGAAATCTCAAGCGGTACCAGTTCAGCGGACCTGCCTTCTTTAATCTGGACGCCGCTGTCTTCCGCAATATCCCCATTGGAGAGCGGATGGGCTTTGAGCTCCGCGCCGAGGCGTTCAGCGTAACCAATACACCTCACTTTAATAACCCTGACACCAGCTTCACGTCTCCAACATTTGGCAAGATCACCGGCACTGGATCCGTTAACAGTCAGAATGTCGGTGATGGAAACCGCGTGCTGGAACTAAGCGCGAAGTTTTCGTTCTGATGTGATCGGGGCCGACGCACTTTCTGGTGCTGTCGGCCTCGTAGCAATAAGCTAGTCAGTCACTTTGGACTTTCGAGGAGAACCGTAGAGAGGAATGTCTTCTTTTTCCCGTCGTGATTTCCTAAACACTGCAATGGCTGCGGCAGCTTTGGCCGCTTTGCCAAAGACGGCGGTAGCGGCCTTCGAGCCGCTATATCCGCCGATGGATCTCTCCTATTTCGATACCCCGATTTCGGCGGCGCCTTCCCACATCAAGCTCGGATACGCGTCAATCACCTGGAACGGCAACGATCGTCAGGCCATCGAAGACATCTCATCCCTGGGTTTTCCTGGCATCCAATTGCGATCGAATGTTGTAAAGGACATCCCGGATCCCCACGAGACACAGAAGCTGTTGGAGCAACACCATCTCACTCTCGTCGCACTTTCGAGCGGCGGAGTCAGTGTAGAGGCTCCAGACGAGAAAGCCGAAGTCGAGAAGCATGCCGCCAATGCCAAGTACACGCACGATGCGCGTGGACTGTATCTCCAGGTTACCGATAACAAGCCCAAGCGCGATTTAACTGCCGACGACTATAAGAAACTGGGAAGATTGCTGACTGAAGTCGGCAAGCGCTCTGCAGATCTCGGCGTGAAGCTCGGATATCACAATCACATGGGTTCGATGGGACAGAGCCCAGAGCAGGTCGATCGCGTTCTGGACGCCAGCGATCCGCGGTACGTGAAGCTGGAGCTCGACGTCGCTCATTACGTGCAGGGCGGCGGCGATCCAGTAAAAGCGATTCTGAAGTATCGCGATCGGCTCCTCTTCATGCACATCAAAGATGTCGAGAGCATTCCGAAAGAGCAGTCCACGCGCGGCCGAGATTTTCGCTTTGTCGAACTCGGACGCGGGCGGGTGGATGTGCCCGCCGTGTTCAAAGCGCTTGAGGACGTCAATTTCCGTGGCTGGGCCATCGTCGAACTCGACGAGGTTCCCGATCGCTCACGAACTCCCAAGGACTCTGCATTGATCAGCAAGACCTACCTTCACGATCGATTGGGGATCAGCCTGTGAACTCCCCTTTCAAGGTCGCAGTCATCAACGATGAAATCGGTCAGGACTTTGCGCGCGACGTCGAGATTGCGTCGAAAGAGTTTGGCCTGCAATGGATCGAGCTTCGCGGGATGTGGGGCAAGAACATCCTCAAGCTCGATGCGAAGGAAATAGAAGAAGCCCGGCGACTCTTAGAAAAAGCCAAACTTCGCGTGACCGACATCGCCAGTCCGGTGTTTAAAGTTGACTGGCCGGGCGCGCCAAGTTCCAAATTCTCTCCCAAGCGCGACACCTTCAACGCTGACTTCACCTTCAAGCAACAAGACGAATTGCTGGAGCGTTCCTTCGAACTGGCACGCGCATTCAGTACCGATCGCATCCGCATCTTCGATTTCTGGCGGCTCGACGATGTCACGCCGTACCGCGCCGGCATCGACGACAAGCTGCGCGAGGCCTCAGAAAAAGCGGCCAAGAAGAACATCATTCTGATTTTGGAGAATGAGCACGAGTGCAACACCGGCACCGGAGCTGAGGCCGCTCGAACTCTGAACGCAGTGCGCAACAGGAACCTCATGGTCAACTGGGACCCCGGCAATGCGGCGAGGCTTGGAGAAACACCATATCCGGATGGCTATAACAAGCTGCCTAAGGATCGTATCGGTCATGTGCATTGCAAAGATGTTCAGAAGAAGCCCGACGGCACTCTGGATTGGGCGGCCATGGGACACGGCTTCATCGACTGGGTGGGGCAGTTCCGCGCGCTCAAGCAGCAGGGCTATCACCTCGCCACCAGCCTCGAGACACACTGGCG
This sequence comes from uncultured Terriglobales bacterium, assembly GCA_964559345.1. Lineage (GTDB taxonomy): Bacteria > Acidobacteriota > Terriglobia > Terriglobales > Acidobacteriaceae > Gp1-AA112. The sequence goes on along the minus strand of CAZLIE010000071.1, from coordinate 9,847 downwards.
CGGAGCTGGAACGCCGGAAGAATCAACTCGACAGAGCATGGCCGGAATGAAGGAGACGTTGCGCAAGGCTGGAGCGCTGTCATAGCAGGAACATGCATTTAGGCTTCATCGGCGGGGGGAACATAACCGAGACCCACATCCGCGCGGCGCTTGCAGTCCCCGGACTGCAAGTTGCCGCCGTCTATGGCGCAAACTCCAGCAAGGTCGCGAATCTCTGTAAGCAATTCGGGGGCACCGCTTATAGCGACCTCGACGCATTTCTGCAGCATCGGCCGATGGAGATGGTCGTGATTGGAAGCCCGTCAGGATTGCACGCCACGCAAGGGATAGCGGCGGCCGAGAGCGGGCTGCACGTGCTCGTCGAGAAGCCGATGGACATCACCACCGATCGTGCTGACGCGCTCATCGCATCCGCAAAACAAAACTCAGTCAAGCTCGCAGTCATCTTCCAGGACCGACTGAAGCCCGATATTCTCCGGCTCAAAAAGTGGATTGACGCCGGAACGTTGGGGAAGCTGATTCTGATCGATGCTCGGGTCAAGTGGTATCGTTCGCCGGAGTATTATTCCGGTTCGCGATGGCGTGGGACGCTGTCTCTGGACGGTGGCGGCGCATTGATCAATCAAGGCATTCACACCGTCGATCTTCTTCTGTATCTCTTCGGAGACGTCGCCCGCGTGCAGGCGTCCACGGCAACTGCACTGCATCGCATCGAGGCCGAAGACACGTGCGTCGCGATTCTTGAATTTGCGAGCGGAGCGCTCGGCACTCTGCAGGCGAGTACGGCGGCCTATCCCGGACACGCGCGAACCCTCGAGATCACCGGGTCTGAAGGCACGGTGCTACTGGAGCAGGATCGCATTACCCGCGTGGATCTGCGCCATCGACCTTCGGATCAAAATATCGACGAGCAAGTAGACCAGAATGCCAGCGCATCGTCGCCGCAGGTGAGCGACGTCCGCGGACATCAGCGAGTGGTTCAGGATTTCGTGCACGCAATCGAGATCGGACGAAGTCCAGTCTGCGACGGAGAGCAGGGACGCCTCAGCGTCGCACTCGTGGAAGAGATCTACCGCGCAGCTCGAACGCACGAAGCAGTTCATTCGCGTCCATGACTTTCAATCGCAGTACAAACCGGCAGTCATCATGAGGGAGAGCTAACAATGTCAGAGAATTCAATCGACAGACGCAAATTTATGAAACAGGCAGCTTTGGGCACAGCCGCAGTCATGCTCGCCCCATCGCGCGTGCTGGGAGCAAACGAACGTGTGCGCGTCGGCATGATCGGTGTGGGCGGCCGCGGCCAGGAGCTGCTCAGGCAAGTGTTGCGCGTGCAGGACGCTGAGCTTGTCGCCATCGCGGATGTGTACACGCGTCGCCATCAGGAGGCGAAGGCACTTGCGCCGAACATCCAGACCCATAACGACTACAAGCAGCTACTCGACAGAAAAGATATCGACGCGGTCATCGTCGCCACTCCACTTCACATCCACGCCAAGCATTTCGTGGACGCGCTCGCTGCGGGCAAGGATCTGTATTCCGAGAAGACGATGACCTGGTCCATCCCCGAGGCGGAGCAGTGCCTGAATGCTGCGAAGAACTCAGATCGCGTCGTTCAGATCGGTCTCCAACATGAGAGTGACGGTTCACTCGCCGATACGAAGAAGTGGATCAAAGATGGAAAGGTCGGAAAAGTAACTCTCGTTGAGTCCTGGATGAGCCGCAACACACCCCACGGTCACGGACAATGGGTCCGTCCCGTGCCGCCCGACTGCACACCCGCCAACGTCGGCTGGGACGCCTTCCTCAATGGCCGTCCGGCCCAGCCGTTTGACGGGAATAAGTTCATCAACTGGCGTTTATTCTGGGAATTCTCCGGCGGAAACGTCACTGAGAACATGGTCCACCAGATCGCCTGGATCATGAGCGCGCTCGACCTGCCTGTTCCCAGCGCGGCGAATATGTCCGGCGGCATCTTTTCCGAGAAAGATGGACGCGAGGTGCCGGACACCATTGCTGTCACCCTCGAGTACCCCGAGGACATAGTCGTTACCTGGCAGTCCACGTTCAGCAACAGCCGCTACAGTTTAGGCGAGCACATCCTCGGCACTGACGGCACAGTCGAGCACGTTGCCGGCTCAACCAATATGGTGACGGGCAAATCGGAATCGGCGGTCCGCTATTTTCCGGAAAAGTTGAACCGTCCCGATGGAGCTGCCGAAACCGGACAGACTCCCGATCAAAATCACATGGCCAACTTCATCGAGTGTGTGCGCACGCGCAAACAGCCCAATGCATCGGTGGACATCGGTTATCGGTCTGCCATTGCGGCGCACATGTCAAATCTGTCGTACCGCCGGAAAGAACGAGTCACCTGGGAGACAGCGAAGTCGTTAACACCCGAAGTTTAAGACTTCGAGAATGAACAGGGGCCGAACGCCACAGCCGAGAGCGCTCGGCCCCATAAATGGAAGATTTCGTGTTCTGCGTACATCCCTTATCGCGGAGCTAATCCGAGCGCCCTCAGGATGCTTGTGTCCGCAGTCGTCCCGCCACTGCTCTTGCTCACCACCCCGAAGCCGCCACGGTAATCCCACATCGTCCAGCCGATTCCGTTTTGCTCCAGCGCCGTACGCACATCACTGATCCAGCGCGCGCGGTCCTGCGGATGACTGAAATCCCGATACACGCCAAATTCATTGCAGATCAGCGGGACGTGATGCGCCTTTGCCCACTCTCCAACGAAATGCATCTCGCCGGAGATACGCGTCGCGTCCCAGCGCCCGAATCCCAGCTCAGTGAGTTCCCATTTTGAGAGATCATCCTGCTGCTCCATGATTGCCTCTTGCACCGATTCCGGTGTCGCAGGATAAGGAACGTCGCGCAGCTCAATCCAGTAAGGCATGCCCCAACTCGCTCCCTGGTGGGTAAAGAGGTGAGGCTCGTAATAATGAAAGTTGTAGATCAAGTTGGCGTCACTGATCTGCGGAAGCAGCATCAAGTCGCCAATGTCCGAATATTGCGCGCCAGCCACGATGATGGTGCGCATGGGCGCGGCGCGACGAATTCGCGCTATGACTCGCTCCTCAATGCCGGCCCAGCGATACGGATCGCCGAACTCCGGCTCATTCAAGACCTCGAACACAACCAGATCGGGATTGTATGACCCAAAATGCTGCGCAATGTTTTGCCACAGAATCCCAAAGCGCTCTGCGGCCGAGTTCGAAGTGGCCAGCTCGCGTTTGAATTGAGTTGTCGGATGCAGATCGATGATCACTGCCAGATGATCCCCAATGGCTCTGTTCACTACCTGATCCAAAGCGGTGATCGCCGGGCAGGAGCTCCAGGCGCCGCGACACTGAAACACAACTGGATCGACACTCAGGCGGACGTGGTCGAATCCCAGCCGACCGATCAAGTCGATGTCCTCCAGCGTCGTGTAGCTCGAAAGGCGTTGCAGACTGTAGTCGGGAGACTGGGCAAACCATTCGCTAGCATTGATTCCGTGGCGCAGATGCTCAGCGCGTTTTATGGCCAGTTGGGACGAACTGTTTTGAGCGGCAATCGCGATCGGCAGCCATAAAAGCAGCAGAGTAAGCAGGATGGTTGTTTTCATGGTCAGGAGGACAACGAATCGTAGCGTACCAATGTTGAGGGCCCAGCTGAGATAGCGCCGATGGTTGGGTATCTCATCACTAAAGGTCGCATTTTGAGGAACATTCCTGTGTTCACTGCGCAAATGTCTGCGTATTGTTGCTCTGTCGTGAACACCCAAATCATTGATTCCATTAGAAGGATCTAAGGTGCTTTACTTGCTAAGTAGGACGTCATTGGCGTAACTTTTGCCGGGACGGGTGGGAACGTCCAGAGTGGTGTTTACACCGCCCCTTACTACCTCACCGTCGGCAGCACTGGCGACCCTGCACAAGGATTCAATGCGGGTGCCATGATCACAGTCGTCTGCGACGACTACACTCACGATGTCACGCTTGGCCCTCCAGCTAGCCAGTGGATCGCGCAGATAAACGACTTCAACCCTGCCGGCCTAGCCGCATCGCGTTTCTCCGGCATGGCAAATTCCGCCACGCTTTACGAAGATGCCGCCTGGCTGACGAAGCAAACCGGGCTCCACGGTGGGACGCAGCAAAGTGCCGCAACAATAGGCGAGATCAACTATGCCATTTGGAAGCTGTTCGATCCTTCGCTGAGCATCGACACCACGGCTCAGGACTGGCTGACCAAGTCACAGAACAATGCTCCGACCAACATGTCCTACTACTCGAACGTGCGGATCCTTACGCCAATCGCACATCCGGATGGGACCGCCTGGACGGACTCAACTTCGCCGCAGGAATACCTAACACTTCGTCTCGGCTCCAGAACCTGGGTCTCTAGTTCTGCTGGCGACCGGGATGGCTGGAATGGTTCTCCAGCTCCGAAGAAAATCGCGTCTGGCGTAGTTTTGGTTGTGCAAAACAAGCTCGTCCGTAAGGGCGAGCTTTGCCATTTGTGGTCAAGCAATCACGCAAGCTTCTTGTCCATGCGCCAAAGTGTGCCAGCTCGATTTTTCCGAAGACGCCTAGAAACAAAATCGCAATAAATCACCATCGAAGTGCTGTGGCACATTAAGGACGCCGCCAACGAAAGGCTATGGCGAAAAAACAGAACGGCAAAATAGGACTGGCAGATCCAACGAAATTGAAACCAGTTTCAAAAGGTAACAAGATCCAGGTCGTGATCGAGACGGTGAAGGGCAGCCGCAACAAATGTGCCTTCGATCCGGATCAAAGGGTGTTCACGCTGAAGAAGGTGTTGCCCGAAGGCATGGTCTTTCCTCACGACTTTCGGCTTTATCCCATCTACAAAAGCGCCTGACGGCGATCCTCTGGACGTGCTGCTTCTCATGGATGATCCTGTTTTTGCCGGATGCGTCGTGGAGTCTCGACTGGTCGGAGTGATTGAAGGTGAGCAGAAGCAGGATGGTAAGAAGGAACGCAACGACCGGCTGCTCGCAGTCGCCGAGTCGAGCCACACTCATTCCGACATAAAGTCCATCGATGATCTAAACGACGAATTGCTGCGCGAGATCGAGAAGTTCTTCGTCAACTACCACGAGAACGATGGCACAAGTTTCAAGGTGCTAGCGTGCAAAGGCCCTGACGCCGCGGCCAAGCTCCTAAAGAAATCGATGAAGTAGCCCCATCGAATGTAGAGCTTGACGTGGTTCCCGCCCGATCCCAGCCGGCGTCTGAGCTTCACATCCACGCTCTTTGTTTTGGGAATTGACCGCATTGTCCCCACATGAATTCGGCCCTCACCGGTGACACTACTACTCAGATTGGTGAACTCTCGGCTCGATGTGATAGAACCGAATGTTTGCTTGCACCTCTCATGAATTCACCTTTAAGAGCAGCTTTTATTGCGCTCTCCCAAAGCCGATCTCTTCGACAGATTTCTGAACAATCCACGCTGGGCCATCGTCTCTCCAGCCGATTTGTCGCCGGTACCACCGTCGAAGAGGCACTTGCAGCGACGCAAGAAGTAAACGCGTTCGGCATGTCGGTGAGCCTCGACAATCTCGGCGAGAACGTGACCAACGCCGACGAGGCGCGGCACAGCGCCGATCTGTATCACGAGCTGCTTGACCGCATCCGAGAACGTGGCCTGGACGCGAACGTCAGCGTCAAGTTGACCCACATGGGTTTTGACGTCGATCGGCAACTCGCGGTTGGTATTGTTTCTTCGCTCGTGCAACGCGCGCGGGAGAAGAATAGCTTTGTGCGCGTCGATATGGAAGGTTCTCCGTACACGCAGAGCACGCTCGATGTCGTGCAGCAAATCCATGGCCAGGACGGTAATCGCGGGCGTGTGGGCGCCGTGATTCAGTCGTATTTGCGGCGCAGCGAGGCGGATGTTCAGCAACTGGTAGGGCAGGGGATTCGCATCCGCCTTTGCAAAGGCGCCTACCAGGAGCCGCCGGACATTGCGTTTCCAGAAAAGTCGGACGTGGATGCAAATTACGTGAAGCTGATGAAGTTACTGCTCAAGAGCGGCATTTATCACGGCATCGCCACACACGACGAAAAAATGATTCAAGCGACCGTCCAATTCGCGCAAGCGGAGAGAATTCTGCCGACGGCGTTCGAATTCCAAATGCTTTATGGTGTCCGCCGCGATCTGCAACGCGAGCTGGTGAAACAGGGTTGGCGAATGCGCGTTTATATTCCCTTCGGTACGGAGTGGTATCCGTACTTCATGCGCCGATTAGCGGAACGTCCCGCAAACGCTCTCTTCATCGCGAAGAATCTTCTTAGGTCTTAAAACTTTTTCACCACGGAGACACGGAGCGCACGGAGAAAAGCTTTTGGGTTGCGATATGGTCGGGACGACTTTCTCGCGGAAACTTCAGGATTCTGAGACACCTTTACCACAGAGGACACAGAGAAGGGCATTTGTTGTGTCTTGGCTGTTGTTAGCTCATGGTCATAGATTTCTTAGATTTCTAATAATGAGAAAATATTTCGATGAGCTTGCAACTTGTGAAAGAAGCCAACTTCCGAGTGGGGAAGCACAAAAAAGGCCTTCTTTTGTGCCCTCTGTGGTAACGGGTTTTCCTGAAATTGGCCACAGCGCCAATTCCCGGAAAGCACACCAAAAAGCTTTTCTCCGTGAGCCCGTGGTGAAAAGGTTTTATCGACGATCAGGAGGAGGATTAAAGCCTGAGTCGAGCAAACCGCGCAGAGTCTCGCGTTCCTGATCGTTGAAGCTATTGCGGAAGCGGTCAGAATTCATGACTTGCTGTTGCTGATCGGGAGGCATTTGCCGCAGGCTGTTGAACGCACGATGGACGGCGTGGCGGCGATCCTCCGGGAGCTCATGCATTTGCTGCAGAGAATTTCTGAGCAGTTGTTGCTTGTCCGGAGGCAGAGCTTCCACGGCGCGCATACGATTTAACGTCCGCTCGCGCTGTTGTGGAGGAAGACTATTGAACTGGTTGAGGCGCTCGCGTAGATGCTGCTGCTGCTCCGGCGCTAGCTGTTTAAACTCCGGATCATTGCTCAAATCACGCTGCTGCTGCTCGGGCGACAAATTCAGATGTTCGCGCAGCCACTTTCCCGGTCGCGGAGGCGCATTGTTCTGCATCTGCGCCGGTGGTATGTGTTGTTGGTTACGATCTTTCTTCTGATCGCCCGCCACTGCCGGAAGACACAAAGACGCAAGAAACAACACCACGCTTGCGAATTGACCTCTCATCTTCATTTCTATCCGTTGGAATACTACTCGTTTAGCCGCTGCGTGGCAGCGCTGCCGTCGCTCGAATTGCTGTCATCCAGATCCTGAAGTTCATTCAAAAGCTGCTGATTCTTGTCGAGCGCCTGCAGATCCGTTACCGGACATTCCAGATTCGCCTGTGTCTGCGGTGCGTGATGCGAAGCCAAGCCGCCGTTTCCGATGTACATTCCGCCGCTAATCGCCAATACTGCGGCGAAGCTCAGGGCCGCAATCGGCTTCCATGTGAGCTGACGAATGCCGATTTTTTCCAGCCAAGTGGCCATTCGGCCAGGCTGTTCCTGTTCTTTTAGCTCGCGCAGACGAGCGCGAAACCGTACATCAAAGTACGGTGACGGCTCGGGTGCGGTCCATGAGTCGAGCACATTCATCGTCGAACGCATGCTCTCGAACTCGTTCTTACATCCAGCGCATGCCGCGATGTGCTCGCGTACATTCTCATCCGGAGCCGCGCCGGACAGCGCAGCCTCGAAAACATCGTCTTTAATTTCTTTGCACAGCATCTTCTTACCCCTAAGTGCCCCAAATAATTCGTTCAAAATGCCACAAAACGGCCGCTAAACGAACTCTTTCAGCCGTTCGCGGAGCGTTTCATAGGCCCTAAAAAGCAATGACTTGGTCGCGGATTCGCTCAATTTGAGCACCTTCCCGATCTCTTTGTAGTCCAGGCCCTGGTATTTATGCATCAAAACGGCCATTCTCTGCCGGTCCGGTAACCCCATTACATGCTCACGGATAGCTGCCAAGCGCTCCTGGCGCAGGATGTCCGCCTCAACGCTCGGTGTGGCATCCGCCACATCCGGTGTTGTACCCGTCTCCGGATCCGGCTCGTCCAGGTTTATGGACGGAGCCATGCGCTCAGTTCGCGTGTCCCGGGCATGATTTACGGCCAAATTCGTCGCGATCCGGTACAGCCAGGTGGTGAATTTCGCCTCTGCCTGATACGACGACCGCGAGCGATAAACCCGCAAAAAGACCTCTTGGGCCAGCTCTTCTGCCACCGCTTGGTTGTGGCACATGCGGTACATGAAGCTGATGATCGGCCGGCGGAACTTATCAACCAGATATTCGAAGGCGGAATCGTCGCCCGTCCCGGCCAGCAACATCACTTCCGCGTCGCTCATTTCGCCTAGAGCTTGCGAATTTGCGACCCTCGGAGCGGTGTTTCCGCCGTTCCCGGCTGCCTTGGGATACATCTCCGGACTGAGAGCTATAGTTCCCACGCCCTTCTTAACCCCTTCTGGGGGTGGAAGTTTCGCCTTATCTGAGGGGGATAAGTCGTGCTTTTCCAGTGAGTCCTCCTGCCTGGGGCCGTGCTGATCGTACTTATTTGAAGCCGCCCAGAGCGAAGTGGGCTTTCTGCTTCCGGAAAATGGCTCGCCGACTGCCATTGTACCCTCGTCCATCTCCCACAAACCCGCTGCGAATTCATGCGATGTTGCGCCAATTGCGATTTGCTAGAATCGCTTCACCGCATACGAGTGGGCGCTTAACTCAGCGGTAGAGTGCCACCTTCACACGGTGGAAGTCATAGGTTCAAATCCTATAGCGCCCACCAACTCTTCAAATCGCAACGCAAATCGATCCGCTTTTCGAGTTCAAGTTCAAATGATGGCGGAGCTGCCTGAATCCGGCTGCTGCTCGTATTCATCTATTTTGCAGTGGCCTTTGCGTTGCCTGATCTGGTGCTGCGCGCTGTACGTCATTTGACGCCTGAGCGAACCAGTTGTTATATTCGAATGGTTCTGCGAGTCAGTTTTATTCTTCTAGAGCAGTAGCGCTTTAAGTCGAATGTGCTGTTCCGGTACGTTTACGGACAGCTTCCTCGCTGACCAATGCCTGCGCTGCCCTCTCCCAAGAGGGGTATGTGGGCTGGGAATGACGAAACGGAACGCCTGCAGTCACCTTGGCGCCACCGTCGGCATTCAATCCTAGGACGTTTAAATTCTCGCAATGCGCGAGAGTATGGCCCCGATTAGCGGTGGTCAGGTTATGAAAAGCAGGGATTTCCTGTCCAAAAAGGACAGGGAGCATCGCGCGTGTGCGCGTATCAGATTCACCAGGAGTGGAATTTGCCGACATTTAATCAGCTTGTGCGCAGAGGGCGGACCCAGCCCAAGTACAAGACGGCCAGCCCGGCGCTGCAGGAATCGCCACAACGGCGCGGCGTTTGCACCCGTGTGTACACGCAAACACCCAAGAAGCCGAACTCGGCGCTACGTAAAGTGGCACGCGTGCGCCTCACAAACGGGATTGAAGTCACCACTTACATTCCGGGAATCGGCCATAACTTGCAGGAGCACTCGATCGTTTTGATCCGCGGAGGCCGTGTAAAGGACCTTCCCGGCGTGCGTTATCACGTCGTGCGCGGCACGCTGGACACGGTTGGCGTCGCAAATCGCAAGCAAAGCCGCTCGAAATACGGCGCGAAGAGGCCGAAGTCATAAGCAAGTTTGATCGTAAAACTCACGACTCAACGGTCGTGAACATCGCAGGATTGAAAAGGTAGCAATAGAAGATGCCGCGTAAAGGACATATAGCAAAGCGCGAGACGCTC